>NZ_JAWIRX010000014.1:17917-135344 GCF_036319965.1 Stenotrophomonas sp. SMYL41
ATCAATGGGTATCCAGAGATTCATCCACCGACAGATCGACGGAAATTGTCGAAGGCGGGGTGGGGGGGGGGGGGGGGGGGGGGGGGGGGGGGGGGGGGGCCGCCCCACCCCCCCCCGGGGGGGGGGGGGGGGCCCCCCCCCCCCCCCCCCCCCCCCCCCCCCGCCCCGCCATCCCCCAGGAAACGAGCTTTTGACGTTGACGTTGCTTCTGCAGGTGCAGGGCGCAGCCCTGCCAACAAACCCCAACCTCAGAACATCAGGTTGATCATCAACACCACCACGCAGGTGTAGATCAGCGACAACGGTCCGCCGACCCGCCACATCTCACGCGGGGTGTAGTTGGCCGGGCCGGTGATCATCGAGATCACCGGGTTGGAGGCCGTCATCAGGTTGTTGGATGCCGACAGCGCCACGATCAGCGCGAACGCGGTCGGGTTGCCACCCGCCGCCAACGCCAGGTTCACCGCGATCGGCACCATCACGATGGTCGCGCCCACATGGCTGATCACCAGCGAGAACGCCGTGGTCAGCAGTGCCAGCGCCACTTCCAGCACCCACACCGGAATGCCGGTGGGCAGCTTGTCGATGGTGTGGCCGGCCACCCACGCCGCCGCGCCACTGGAGTCCATCGCCCAGCCGAGCGGAATCAGCCCGGCCATCATGAACACTGTCTTCCAGTTGATCGAAGCATAGGCCTCGTCCATGCGCAGCACGCCGGTCAGCAGCATGCCGGCCACGCCGGTCATCAGGGTCAGCGCCACCGGCAGCTTGCTGGTCAGGGCGATCAGGATGGTCAACGCGAAGATCGCCATCGCGATCTTGAACTTGTGCGGGCGCTGCTCGCCGGTCGGGTAGTCGGTCACCACCACGAAGTCGCGGCTGCGGGCGGCCTGCGCCAGGTCGGTCCAGATGCTGTGGAACACCAGCATGTCGCCGGCGCGCAGCTGCACGTCGCGCACGTCCTCGCGGATCACCTGCTTGTCGCGGTTGATCGCCAGCAGGCTGATGCCGCGCTCCTTGCGCAGGCGCAGGTCGGCCGCGCTCTTGCCGATCACATTCGAAGTCGGTGGCACCACCGCTTCGGAAATACCGGCGCGGCTGGGATTGAACAGGTCGCCCAGGTGCTTCAGGCGCGAAGACATGCGCAGGAACTGGTTCTGCGCGAAATCGCTGATCTGTTGGCGAGGGCCCATCGCGCCGAGCACGCTGCCGACCCAGATGCGCATCTCCGCCGGCGGCGCCAGGCGGGTGTCGTTGCCGGTTTTCAGGGCAAGCAGCAGCGGCGCATCGTGCAGGTTCTCGGCCTCTCCCAGGGTCATGCCGACCAGCGGGCTTTCAGCGCTGACCACCAGCTCGAACACATCACCTTCGATGCCATAGGTCTTGGCAAAGTAGCTCTCGGTGCGCGCCGGGGTGACCCCGTCGTTGACCAGGTTCTCTTCCTCGATCAGCTTGCGGTCGCCGTAGTAGCGGAAGTACAGCAGCGAGGCGACCAGCAGTGCCACACCGATCGGCAGCGGCGCGAACATGCGCAGCGGCTCGATGGTGGCCAGGCCCGAGGGCAGGTTGTTGTTGGCCGAGGCCAGCAGATCGTTCAGCAGGATCAGCGGCGAATTGCCGACCATGGTCAGCGCGCCGCCCATCACGATCGCCGCCGAGATCGGCAGCAGCAGCCGCTGCAGGGTCAGCCCGGTGCGCGCTGCCAGTCGCGAGGCGACCGGCAGGTACAACGCCATCACCGAGGGGTTCTGCATGAAGGACGAATTCAGGCCGGCGATGGCCGTGGTCATCATCAATAGCCGCTGCTCGATGCCGTGTCCGCGCCGCAGCAGCCAGGCGGCCAGCCGGTTCAGCGCCCCGGTGCGGTCCAGGCCCGCACCGAGGATGGTGGTGGCGATGATGCTCATCACCGCGTTACCGGAGAAACCGCCGAAGATTTCCTCCGGCGCGATCAGGCCGGTGACACCGAGCACCACCAGCACCACCAGCGCGACCACGTCGGCGCGGATGCGCTCGAACAGGAACATCGCCATCGTGAAGCCGACCAGCCCGAGCACGAGCTTCATGTCGTTGGTCAGCGTCAGCGCGGTATCCATGTGGGGCGCGGTGTCCTCAGGCGATCGTCAGGTGCGGTCGTACAGCAGGTCCCAGACACCATGGCCGAGCTTCTGGCCGCGGGTCTCGAAGTGGGTCTGCGGGCGCCAGTCCGGGCGCGGCACGCTGCCACGCGGGCCGGCGCGGTTGACCAGGCCGGCGGTGGCATCGAGCACGTCCCACATCTGCTCGGCGTAGTCTTCCCAGTCGGTCGCGCAGTGCAGGCGGCCACCCGGGCGCAGCTTGCGCACCAGCAGTTCGGCGAATGCCGGCTGCAGCAGGCGGCGCTTGTTGTGTCGCTTCTTGTGCCACGGGTCCGGGAAGTAGATGCGCACTTCATCCAGCGCGCCATCGGCGATCTCGTTCTGCAGCACTTCCACCGCATCGTGGTGGTACAGGCGCACGTGGTCGGCGTTGTCGTCGGCCAGTGCGTTCAGCAGCCGGCCCACGCCGGGCGCATGCACTTCGATGCCGATGTAGTCGCGCGATGGGTCGTGCTGGGCGGCGAAGCGCAGCGCGGCACCGTTGCCGAAGCCGATCTCCAGGACTTTGTGCGCGGGGCGGCCGAAGGTGGCGTCCAGGTCACGCGGCTGGCCGTTGTAGTCGATGCCGAAGCGTGGCCAGCGTTCGTCGAACGCGCGCTGCTGGGCAGGGGTGAAACGGCCCTGGCGCAACACGAAGCTGCGCACCTCGCGGCGGCCCTCGCTCACGGTGAAGGGCTTGGGCGGGGCCTTGGAACCGGCGCTGTCGAAAGGATTGGTCATCAGCCGATCAGCCCATCCACCGGGGAGGAGGCGCTGGCGTAGCGCTTGCGGGGGATGCGACCGGCCAGGAAGGCCTCGCGGCCGGCCTCGACCGCCTTGCGCATCGCGCTGGCCATCAGCACCGGGCTGCGGGCACCGGCGATGGCGGTGTTCATCAACACGCCGTCGCAGCCCAGCTCCATCGCGATCGCCGCGTCCGACGCGGTGCCCACGCCAGCGTCGACGATGATCGGCACCTTGGCGTCTTCGATGATCTGCAGCAGGTTGTACTTGTTCTGGATGCCCAGGCCCGAGCCGATCGGCGCGGCCAGCGGCATCACCGCAGCGCAGCCGATCTCTTCCAGGCGCTTGGCCAGGATCGGGTCGTCGGAGGTGTAGACCATCACCTCGAAGCCATCCTTGACCAGCTGCTCGGCCGCCTTGAGGGTCTGCATCACGTCCGGGTACAGGGTTTTCTGGTCGCCCAGCACTTCCAGCTTGGTCAGGTTGTGGCCGTCCAGCAGTTCACGGGCAAGGCGGCAGGTGCGCACCGCGTCCTCGGCGGTGTAGCAGCCGGCGGTGTTGGGCAGGATGGTGAAGCGCTCCGGCGGCAGCACGTCCAGCAGGTTTGGCTCGCCCGGGTTCTGCCCGATGTTGGTGCGGCGGATGGCCACGGTGACGATCTGAGCGCCAGCGGCCTCGGTGGCCAGGCGGGTTTCTTCCAGGTCCTTGAACTTGCCGGTGCCGGTCAGCAGCCGCGAGCCATAGGTCTTGCCGGCGATCACCAGCGAATCGGGGGAGACATGAACGTTCATGGCGCGATTATCGCTTATCCGCCTGAAGATGGGGTCACGTAGAGGGCGGGGTCGAGTGTGGGGTCAGATCCCTTTGCCACCGGCAAAGGGATCTGACCCCTGAACACCCGCGCAGGCCTCAACCCCCGCCCAGCGCGTGCACGATCTCCACCACGTCGCCTTCGGCCAGGACGTGCTCGCCATGGCGGCTGCGGCTGACGATCTCGCCGTTGACCTCTACCGCCACCCGGCGCTGCAGCAGCTGCTCGGCCAGCAGCAGGTCATGGAGGGTCGCCGAAGCGGGCAGGGTGCGGGATTCGCCATTGAGCTGGATGTTCATCCGTGCATTGTCGCTGATAGCCCGCCGGGATCGGAACGTTTGCAATTTGAACCGGACGCCAGCTCTGGCACAGCGTGTTTTCACGTGGTGGGGCGACAATCCATGCGGCGGCGCAGCGTGAGCAAAATGCGGCGCAGTGAAACCATTCACCGTGCGCCGGCGTACGTCCGCCGGGTCCTCAACGATTTCCCCACAGGAGTTTCTTACATGCTGCTCAGCAAACGCCCGATCCGCACCCTGATGGCGGCCGCGATCGCGCTGGCCGCGCTTCCGGCCATGGCAGGCGAATCCCCGTATTCCAGGGCCGTGTTCTTCGGCGACAGCCTGACCGATGCCGGCTATTTCCGCCCACTGCTTGATCCGGGCGTGCAGCCGGTCACCGGCCAGTTCACCACCAACCCGGGCTGGGTATGGTCGCAGCAGGTGGCCAACTACTACGGCGTCAACGGCACGCCCAACGGCAATGGCCAGAACGGTGACAACTACGCCGTCGGCGGCGCCCGTGTATCGGCCGACGAAGCGGGTGGCCTCGGGGCCATTCCGTCGCTGAAGTCGCAGGCGAACCGTTACCTTGCCGCAAATGGTGGCAAGGCTGACGCCAATGCCCTGTACACCGTCTGGGGCGGTGCCAATGATCTGTTCGCGGCCACGCGCGCAGCGGCCGGCGGTGCATCGCAGGCCCAGGTGCAGGGCATCATCGGCGCCGCGGTCACCGACCAGATCGCGCTGGTGGGCGCGTTGAAGCAGGCCGGTGCCCAGTACGTGCTGGTGCCCAATCTGCCGGACGTGGGCATCACTCCGCAGTTCCGTGGCCCCAACGCCGCCGCCGCCACCGCACTTTCGGCCGGTTACAACAAGGCCCTGTACGGTGGCCTGAAGCAGGCGGGCATCGAGTTCATTCCGCTCGACACCTTCAGCATCCTGCGCGAGGTGACTGCCAATCCGGCCATGTACGGCTTTACCAACGTCACCGGCACCGCCTGCAAGATTGACCCGGCCAATTCGACGCAGAGCATCATCGGCTGCAACCCGACCAGCTACGTCAGCCCCGATGCGGCCAACACCTACCTGTTCGCCGATGGCGTGCATCCGACCACCGCCGGCCATCAGCTGCTGGGCCAGTACGCCATCTCGGTGCTGGAAGGCCCGCGCCTGCAGCAGGTGCTGAGCCACTCGGCACAGACCATCGGCCGCTCGCGTGCCGACCAGGTCAGCATGCACCTGGGCGGTCGCCCGGCTGACGGCCTGTCCTGGTGGGGGGGCGTGCGGGGTGACCTGCAGCGCTACGACCACGCCGATCTGTACGACGGCCTGGCCCCGGCCGGCCTGTTCGGCATCGACTGGGCGCGCGACGGCATGGTGTTCGGCGGGTTCGCCGGCTTCGGCCGCCTCAATGCCGACTTCGGCAACAGCCGTGGCGACTTCACCCAGAAGGACACCACCGCCGGTCTGTTCGCCGGCTGGTATGGCGACCGCATCTGGGTGAACGGCCAGGTCAGCTACACCTGGCTCTCCTATGACGTGAACCGCAAGGTCCAGCTGGGCCCGGCCACCCGCGAGCACGGCGGTTCGCCGGACGGCAGCAACCTGACCGCCGCCCTGAACGCCGGTTACGAGTTCGGCACCGAAGGCGGCTTCCGCCACGGCCCGATCGCCTCGGTGATCTGGCAGAAGGTGAAGATCGACGGCTACACCGAAAGCGCCGCGGCCGGCACCCTGGCCACCGCACTGGGCTACGACCGCCAGAACGTCGATTCGACCGTCGGCCGCATCGGCTGGCAGGCCCGCTTCGATGGCGGCACCGTCAAGCCGTACGCGCAGGTGACCTACGATCACGAGTTCGAGGACACCAAGCAGGCCAGCGCCTGGCTGCAGACCCTGCCGGAACTGGGCAACTACCGCGTGCCGGGCCTGAACTTCGACAAGAACTACGCCACCGTCGTGCTGGGTGCGCGTACCGAACTGTTCGGGCTGCAGAGCAACTTCGGCCTGAGCGCTTCGACCGGCCAGAAGCGCGCGCAGGACGCCACCCTGTTCGCCAACTTCAGCGGCACGTTCTAAGCGGCAACCGCCGGGGTCGGATCCCTTTCCGCAAGGAAAGGGCTCTGACCCCTCGCGGATGCGATGGCCACCATTGCGCAACACCGGCCGCTCCGCATAGACTTTCACCTGTAATGCGGGCGTAGCTCAATGGTAGAGCTGTAGCTTCCCAAGCTACTGACGTGGGTTCGATTCCCATCGCCCGCTCCACTTCAACTTTCCATGGTGTTCCAAGGAAGTCCATGGAGTGCTGCAAGTCATTGTCACGGTTCGGTTTTTCCAGAAAAGCCGTTCCAGTGATGTCCAGCGAAATCCACTGACGGCCGGCCCAAACTGGTACAAAAAGTGGCCCAAACAATGCGCGAACTTCCCCCGCCGCATTGTTGCTGGAGGAGCCGGGACCCGATGGGAAACATGGCACTCAACTCGCTTTCATGGAGTTGGGATCATGCTTTCAGACCTCATGGCCCGGCAGGCCAAGTCCACCGGCAAGCCATACGCACTGGCCGACTTCGACGGCCTCTATCTCTACGTTTCCGCCATCGGCACCAAGGCTTGGCACTTCCGCTATTCGTGGTTTGGAAAGCGTGAGCGCATCACCCTAGGCAACTATCCGGCGCTTTCCCTGAAGGACGCCCGTGCGCTTCGCGATGAAGCCCGGTCGCTGCTCGCCAAGGGCATCAATCCCCACAGCGAACGCAAGCGCAAGCGGCACGCGATCGTCCTGGCCGGCGAGCACACCTTCATGGCCGTCTACGAGCAATGGCTGGCCCATCGCCGGCTCTCGCTGGAGGAAGGACGGCAGACCAGCCTGGAACAGATCGGCCGCGTCTTCAAGAAAGATGTGTTCCCCTCGCTGCGGCACCTGACCATCTACGAGATCACCCGCGCACACCTGCTGGACATCATCGGCAAGGTGGAAAAGCGCGGCTCGCTGTCGGTGGCCGAGAAGCTGAGGACCTGGTTCACCCAGTTGTTCACCTACGCCACGGTGGCGATTCCCAACATGGGCGATAACCCGTCCAGAGACCTGGAAGTGGTCGCACTGCCGTTGCCGCCAGTCGAACACAACCCGTTCCTGCGCATGCACGAGCTGCCGGTCATGCTGCAGACACTGCGCAAGTACCGCGGGCGCCTGAACACGCAGTTGGGCATCCGGCTGCTGATGCTCACTGGTGTGCGCACCGGCGAGCTTCGCTTCGCCACGCCCGATCAGTTCGACCTCGACCGGGGCCTGTGGGTCATCCCGGTGGCCAGGCTCAAGCAGCGCAAGCTGCTGACCAAGAAGAAGCGCAAGCGTCTCATCGACATCCCGCCCTACATCGTGCCGCTGTCGGTGCAGGCGCAGGAGATCGTTCGCCACCTGTTGGACCAATGCAAGCCTGCCCAGGTCCATCTCATCCCAGGCGACTGGTGCCTGAAGAACCCGATCAGCGAGAACACGCTCAACGCCGCGCTCAAGCGCATGGGCTACGAGGACCAGCTCACGGGGCATGGCATCCGGGCGACGATCTCGACGGCGCTGAACGAACTCGGCTACCCGAAGAAATGGGTGGACGCCCAGCTATCGCATGCCGATCCAGACAAGATCAGCGCGACCTACAACCATGCCGAATACGTCGAGCAACGCCGCGTCATGATGCAGGACTGGGCCGATCGCCTGGATCTGTTCGAGCAGAACCAGGTCGAGGTTGCCAGCCGGCATCTGACCATCACGCTTCAGGGCCTGCCGACCATTGCCGGCCAGGCGACCGTGCAGCCGCCGGTGGTCGACCTCACCGCGCCGCAGCTGATCGTGACCGCGCCGACGCCCGAGCAACCCGAAGCGCCGGCATCGGTGCAGCGGCTGTCGGCCGTGCGCATGCCCGAGTACGCGCGGCCGCGCCTGTCGGAGGTGCAGCGCGAACGCCTGCAAGTGCTGGAGACCTTCGAGGCGCCGCACAACCTCTCGGTGGCGGACTACGCCAAGCTCGCGGGCAAGTCGCGCCGCTGGATCACCTACGAGATCCAGGCCAGCAACCTGCTGTCGATCCACATGGGGCATCGCGGGCAGCGCGTGCCGGACTGGCAGCTCGATCCGCTCAAGCGCAGGCTGGTCCAGTCCGTCCTGAAGCAGCTGCCACGGGGCATCGACACCTGGGACATCTACCACGCACTCCTGCGCTCGTACGAGGCTCTCGGGACACGGCCGGCCGTCGAAGCCGTCAACCCAACGAACCTGCATCTTGCCGCGCGGCTGGTGGCCGCACAGTGCATGCAGGCGAGCGAGCCAGTCGTGACGACCGAGTTCCCTGAGCAGGTCCGGCAAAGCGTGCAGCGGCTGGTGCGCGAAGCCGTCGCTGCCGATGCCGCCGAAGTGACGCCGGGAGACTGATCGAGCCAGGGTCGCGCCGAAGTTCGGTCAGGCGCTTGCCTGGAGCGCTTGGAAGAACGGCTCCACGCGGGTGCTGTCCGTATTTCGACGGCTCAGGAAGTACGTGGTGAGCATCAGCGCGCCCTCTTGCAAGGGACGCTGGACAACGCCAAGGGCACGATGGCCCTCGATGCGGGCGGCGGGTGCCAGGCAGACACCGTAGCCGGCGGCCACCAAGGTCATCATCAACCCGAACGATGTGGCCGTCGTGACGGTCGAGGGGACGACGCCGGCCACCGTCAGCAGTGAGTCGATTTGCCCACAGTAGCCGACACAGTCGCGCCCATCCAGGGCGATCCAAGGGTAGTCGGCCGCCTGCTCCAGGGACACTGACGCGAAGGCCAGCAAGGGGTGATGGGCCGACACGGCCAGTGCCAACGCATCGCGCCAGACGGGACGGACATCGATGCCCCCAGGGGCTGCGGGCGATTGGCAGAGGCCTGCCTCGAAAGCCCCCGCGAGCAGTCCTCGATGCTGATCCTCCAAGCGCTCTTCGTGAAGACGAATCGGGTTGTCCGGATAGCGCCGACGATGTTCCGCCATCGGTACCGACAACCTGGGATAGGCCAGGCAGTCCGACAGGGCAATGTTCAAAGGATCGGAAGCGATCATCGCGTCACCCGCACAACGCCGACACTGGAAAAAAACGCGTGCTGTCGGTCAATGAGATAAGTTTAACGTGGTTTAAATTCGCTTGACACGTGACGCTTCTGTTGATGCAGAAGCGATCGGTGCAACGCGGGAGACCTGCGGGAACAAGAACCTATGAAAGCGAGCCAGCGCGCGCTTTCGGCGTTGCCGTGCGCGAGGCCCGGTCCGCGCAGGGGCTGGCGCAGGAGGTGCTCGCGGAACAAGCGGGCATCGCCCGGTCGCACATGGGCAAGATCGAGCGCGGCGAGCACATGCCCACGCTGGTGTTGATCCTGCGGATCGCGAAGGGCCTGGGTTGCTCGGCCGCGTCACTGATGGCCGCAACCGAATCGCAACTGGCCGAGGAGCAGGACACCACCGAATAGCCCGGCAACGCAGGCTTGGCCGGTCAGTCATCCGGTCGCAAGCATGCGGCATGCGTTGTGCCCGGGGGCGCTGAATTCCGCGCCAAGGACAGGTAGGGGTTGTCCGGCGGGACTTCCGCGAACAATGTCGAAGGCGCCATCAACAGATAGCCGTGCAACCGCCGCGACTTGCGCGGTCCGGTAACTTCGCAGGTCCAGATGTTCAGGCCGCTGTCCTGTTTACGGTGCAGCCCCAGCTTCTCGAAGCGCTTCTGCACCCATTGCCAGTCGTGCAGATCGTCTTGCCGGGCCAGCACCTGGATCTCCGGATGTTCCTGCACGTAGCGCTGGAAAACGCCGGGGCTGACCAGGTACGCCGTGCCATCGACGGTATGCACCAATGCCTTCGCATCGTTGATGATGAGCTTGCGCGATTCGATGCCGTGCTTGAGCCAGGCGATGAAGTTTTCCCCGGACGGCGTGGCCCTCGCGGGAGCCGGCATGGCGGCAGGACTGGTCGGCGCCAAATGAGCCTCTGGCACAGGTGCGGCGGCGGATGGTGATGGTGGTTCCGCGCTGGCGGACGATGCACTGGTGGTGGCTGCGTCGGACGCATCGAGCACCGACAGCAGATCGGAGACCGGGTCCGCGATCCCGGCCGGGCAATCCGCCACTCCAGGGGGCGGTGAGGTGGCCGGGATGCCGGCGGAGGCCGGCGCTGCCTCATCGCCAGGGAGGGCCTCTTCCGTCGTGACCGTGCCGGCGAACGGTGCGGGACGCTCGCCCGACTCCCAGATCAAGGCCGGCGACAGGCGCAGGAAGGTAAAGCTGTGCGACCAGCCGGTGCCGCTCGTGACGGTAGCCCGCCAGATCGCCTTCCCATCCGGGGCGGGCTGCACGATGCCATGGTCCTGGAGCACCGTGAAGACGGCGGTGTTGTTCGACGGAATGCCTTCGATGCCCTGCGACAGGAGGTGTGCGCGCAGCTTGTCGCTGACTGTCTTGCTGACGAGCCAGAGTGCCTCCGGGGTCAGCCACCCATCCGACGGGCCGCCAGGCTGGTTCAGCTTGAATTCCTCGCGCAGCAGGTAGCGCAGACCATCCAGCAGCTTGCGCTGCAACGCATGCTTCGGCGCCGCCATCGCCCTGGCCGGATCACCGCCGAGCGCCAGGGCCACCGATGCCTGGTCAGCCTTGACGACCAGCTCTCCCAGCGTGCCGGCATGCTCGTACTGACCCGCCAGCACGTACAGCAGCGCCGACCACAGGTCCTGGTAGTCGCTCAGCCAGTCGAGGATGCCGGCATCGAGCACACGGGTGTAGAGCAGTCCCGTGGCGGCGCCATGCAGCCGGTACTCGCGATCCGTCCGGTAACGAAAGCGGTACGGCTGCCGCAGCGGCCCGTGCCAGGGGTGCCAGACCAGGCCATCGGCCTGCTCGACGTGCAGGTCGACCGCGATCTTGCCAATGTCGTGCAGCAGCGCGGCGTAGGCGGTCCCGGCGGTCCAGGCCTCGGCTTGCGCGGCCTGGGCCTCCGGCGAGGCGCCGGCCGGAAGCAAGTGGGACTGCCTCAGTTTGAGTGCGTAGGCCACGATCTCCAGGCCGTGGTCCAGCATGCCGCCCGGCCAGGCATGGTGATGCGCCTCCGAGGCCGGGAACTGCTGGACCAGTTCGGCGTAGCGCTCCAGCGGCGCCAGGTACAGCGAGCGGAACTGCCGACGCGACAGCGAGGTGCGCTGCCAGATATGTTCCAGCAGCCGCCGCCGGTGCGGCTCCGCCAGCAGCGATGTGGCCGACTGCGGTGGCGTCAGCCCTTTGGCAGGCTCGACAGGTGGTGGCGCGGCGGCAGCGGCCAGCGGCACCCGTTTGCGCTGGAACAGCGAAAGCATGGCGACATCCTGGTGATGGGCTGGCCGGAGGAGCCTTTTGGCCTTTTCGGGTAGGGCCTTTCCCCTTGAGGCCATTCCCTTGCTCCATCCCCAGCCCTTTGGCCTTCGACAAGCCCTTTGATATAGGGGCAGTTGGCTTCGTGTGCCGCAATCAATGCGGAGCCGGTGCGCTCCAGGATCGGGCGGAACAGGCACTGTGTTTTCACCGGATCAGGCCGTTTCAACCGGCGCTGAAAGCGCAGCAGGCCCTGAAACCCCTGCGCCCGAAGGCATGCTTGTCGAGAATGAAGTAAGGAAGTAAGATTTCCTTTGAAACTTACGGAGGCCTCCCATGCTTGCCAAGCTCACTTCGAAAAATCAGATCACGCTGCCCAAGGCGGCCGTATCCGGCGTGGATGCGGCGGAGTACTTCGACGTGACTGTCGAGGGCGGCCGGATCATCCTGACGCCCGTGCGGGTCCAGAAGGCCCAGGCCGTGCGCGAGAAGCTGGAGCAACTCGGGATCACCGAGCAGGACGTCGAGGATGCCGTGGCCTGGGCGCGGCGCTGATGCGCAGGGTCGTGCTCGATACCAACATCGTGCTGTCGGCGTTGATCTTCAATGCAGGACGCCTTGCCTGGATACGCCATGCCTGGCAGCAACAGCAGTTGCAGCCGCTGGTCTGCCGGGAGACGGCCAGTGAACTCCTGCGCGTCCTGGCCTATCCCAAGTTCAAGCTGTCGACCTCGGAACAGCAGGAGTTGCTGGCGGACTTTCTGCCCTACGCCGATGTGGTGGAACTGCCGGCGCCATGGCCAGACCTGCCGGTCTGCCGCGACGAGAAGGACCAGGTGTTCCTGGTGCTCGCGCATGTCGGCAAGGCGGATGCGTTGATCACGGGCGATGCGGACATTCTCGCCATGCGAGAGGACTTTCCTGGCCTGATCATGACCGCCGAAGCATTCGCGGCGCGGCAGGCATGAAGGAGAACGGCACGGCCTTGCCCAACGACCGTGGAACGACCATGAGGTAGCCAACCATGAAGCACACCGCACGCATGACCACCGCAGCGCGACTCGGCCGCTGGCTGGGCGGTGTATGGGGCGGTTGCCTGCGCGCGGAGCGTCGGGTGCATCAGTGGCTGATGGCGCAGGGACTACCGGCAGGCGGTGCAAGGGTGCTGATCTGGGTGGTCAAGCTGGCGACCCTCGGGGTGTTGCTGTACGTCGTGGTCTGGGCGGCGCTGTTGCTGGTCGCTCTCGCTGTGGCAGCCAGGATGGCGGAGCAAGCGCCGCAAGGTGACGATGATTTCCTCGGACGCAAGGCCGAAGAGCTGGATCATCGCGAAAGCCTGTTCTACCACCCTGCGTCGTACAACGATGATCCTGACCCGCGGTTTGAAGACGACTGACTCGCGATGGCCCCTACCTTTTCTTGGCTGCACTGATCAGCATGCCCGAGCCTTTACTGCCTGCCTGTCCCGCATCGCGAGTGCCCGTACCCAGTCCTTGCAGAACATTACCAGCCCTGACCCCTGCCCAAACCAATGCCGTCATCCAGAACCCCGGCAAGATCAAGAACATCGTGGCCATCACGAAGTTCAGCAGCATGTCTCCGAAGGTGTTGTTGAGGCCCACCAGCGGATCGAAGTTCGTGTGCGGCCGGTTCCAGCCCCACCCCCAGCCGTAGAGCGCATCGAGGATCGTCGAGTCGATCCAGCGGGCGAGCTGAAACCAGAATTCGGTGAAGAACAGCGCGAACTGCACCACGCTCACCGTGACCACGGTCTTGAGGTCATAGGTGCCGATCAGCAGCACCAGCGGGATGCAGATGACCAGCGCCATCTTGAGCAGGGACAGCACCATCGGCAGCGCCTGCCGCACCACGTCCATCGCCGGGAAATAGCCCAGTGATCCGACGGTCAGCCCCACGTCGCTGGCAGCGCGGGTGACGATGTTGGGCAGCGTCATGTCGATCTGGCCACCGTAGTCCGTGTAGACCGCCCCCCGGTTGAGCTTCTGTTGCCGAGGGCTCGCGACGGCGCGGATCACCGAGTCGTTGACCTCGGCCTGGCTCAGGAAGCCCGCCCAGCCGGCCAGTCGCGTCAGCAGGTTGGGATCGACCTGGGCCAGCAGTCGTGCCCGCAGGCCCTGGCCGCCGTCGGACCACCACTGCCGGCAGGTCGGGTAGCCGCCCCCGCCGGGCACCTGGGCCAGGCCGGCGTCGCGCGTGGCGTCGAACGGCCAGGCATCGCGCGGTGTCCTGGAGCGGTAGCTGTCGTAGAAGCCGGCCGTGTCGACGAAGTAGCTGGAGCCGATCCAGGTGACGTCGTGCATCTGCTCCTCGCTCAGGCTGGGCCGGGTCATGAACAGCTTGGCGCGGGCGGGGCCATAGCAGTCGCGGGTGAAATCGCTGACCTCCTGGGCCAGCACCGGGTCGTCGATGCGGGTCGCGTCGATGTCCATGCGGATCTGCCGCAGGTCGGTGCCGCAGGGAATGGCCGCGACCGAGGCGCCGGTGATCGCGCGCGAGATCGCGTGCATGGCGAACCACCACACCGGCACCTTGGCCGACTGGTTGTTGATCGTGCTGAACGATTGCGACCAGCCCGTATCGGTCGGCTCCGGGACATTCACTTGGCATTGGGTCGAACGCGAACGGTCGTACTTGATGGTGTTGAAATCGACGTCGATGAAGGGGATGCCCGCGAACATGATCACCAAGATGGCGACGAAGACGCGGTTCTCGATGCGGGCCGAGGACAGCACCCCCTTGTTGCCCTCGTCCGCGCCTTCCGCGCGGGCCTTCAGCCATTCCTGGATGACGATCGCCAGGAATGGGACGGCGAACATGCCGCTGGCGACCAGCACCGACCAGATGCCGTTGTGGACCACCCAGGACACCAGCGTCAGGTAGTACTCCAGGTAGTCGGTGGTGAACAGCGTCATGGCGACCCCGCGCTACCGTGCCTGCACCAGCAGGCTGGCTTCGAGAGCAATCACGGCGACGATGGCCGCAACCTCCGCGCGCAGCAGCCGCAGCCCGGCAGCGCGCTCCGGTTCCCGAGCGCGCAGGCGACGGCGCATCCAGAGCCAACCCCAGGCGGTGACGGCGTAGAGCAACAAGCGCCAGGCCAGGAAGGCCCCGGATTGCGCCGCCATCCAGCGCTGCCAGCCCTCGATGCTGCCCGCGATGCGGATGCCGACCACATTGACGGCGGTCGCGGCGATCAGCAGCGACACCGTCCATGCCAGCACCAGGATGGCACGCCGGCTGGACAGCCAGCGCAGGCACCGCACCACGGTATTCATGGATGGCTTCCGCCGGACGGCGGCCGCTGCAGTTCATCGACCCGATTGCGTACCGGGTCGCCTTCGTAGATGCCACGCGCACCGGCGGCGCGGGTGCTGTGGCGCTGGATGATCGCCATCGGCGAGTTGCCGGCCAGTTCCCGGCGCAGTTCCAGTTCGGTCTTCAGGTTGTGAATCTCGCGATCGAGGATGTCGCTTTCGTGGGTGACGGCCTTCTGGGCCAGTTCGTTGGCGGCCACGTTGGGCTCCTTGCGCCCGGTCAGCAGCGTGCGTTGCAGCAGCAGCGCCTTCTCCAGCACGCTGGCCAGCGCGACCTCCGAGGCCAGGCGCCGAGCCAGGATGTCCTGGTCCGTCTCGTCGCGAAGGGCCTCGATCACCCCACGGGTGATGGGCAGCGACGCGCTGCTCGCAGCCTGCAGGTTCTGCGCCGTGGTTGGACGGCTGCCGGCGACCAGTTCCTGCAGGGCCTGCAGCTTGTCCTCGTATTCCTCCTGGATCAGCGGGGTCAGGCCAACGCCCGGCGTGGTGACGGTCTTGGTGCATGCATCGCAGGTGCGCTGTTCCTGCTCGCCCAGCACGCGAACGGCCCAGGCCGCGGCGGCATCGGGCGAACTCCAGGTCTGGCATGCCAGGTTGCCGCCGCAACTGGCTTGGGGAATCGAACTGGCATCGCCGACGCCACGGCCGTTGAGCAGGTTGTAGCCGGCGCGGGTCACGTCGCCGACCACGCGCACCGGACGTTGGCCCGCGCCGCCGGCGTTGTCTCCGCCGACCCAAGGAACGCCATTGTTGCCACGGTTCGCCTCGGCGTCGTCGATCGCCGAGACCGCATCTGTGCTCGCGACGGCCTGCTTCAGCGCCATGCCTTCGGCGAGCTGGTCCCAGCCGAGCTGCCCACCCGCCATGTCGGCCATGCGGTTGGCGATGGCACGGCAGGTCAGCTTGCTGCGATCGAAATCCAACCTGGCTTGCAGCACCCCATTGGTCAACAGGTTGTACAGCCCTGGATCGGCGCGCTGGATGATCAAGGCGGGCAGCGACGCCACGGCAGCGGTGGCGTTCTGGATCACCGAGGACATGATGGCCTGGAAGCCGTTGGTGATGCCGTTCAACTGGTTCTGCAGCGTGGTGGTGATGCTCATGTCGCCACAGATCAGGTTGCTGTTCCAGCCGACGCCAACGCCGATGGAGTGCATGTTGGCCGCACCGCTCATGGACACCGCGCGGCCGCCCCCAATGCTGTAGAGCACGTCGTCGCCGATCACGCTGCCCTGATGCTGGACGCCGTACTCGTTGACGCTGGTCTGCGCCCCGGCGCTGGAGTAGCTCAGCGCTGCGACAACGGCCAATGCGACGCAAAGAAATCGACGGGCATTCGGCGATGGAGTCGTCATGGCATCGGGCCTCACAGGAAATCGACGCTGCCGAGGAACACCTGGCCGCGGCGCTGGCAGCAGCTATAAGGGCGCCACAATGCCCAGGCGTAGTCGCCTTGCCGGGCCTGCACCTTGGCATTGCCGTGGGGGAATACCGCGCAACTGCTGGACAGCGTTGGGGTCAGCTCCTGCCACTTGCCCGTGGCGGCATCGGTTTCCATCAGGGCGCCGGCCGGCCAGTAGCCATCGCGCGAACTGGCGAGCAGCGGTTGGTAGACGTGGATCTGGTTGCGGCGCGTCACGATGTCACCCGCGCGCTGGGCGACCACAGCTGCGGCCTTGTGGTCATCCACCTGGTGCATGAAGCCGCCACGCGGATAGACGTTGCCCCAGAGATTCATTGCCGTGCGCGTGCCGATCTCGCGCCGACCGGGAATCAGTGCTTCCGGATACAGCGCCTCGGGGATGTTGTAGCGCCATGCCAGCGTGTCGAGCGTGCTCAGCAGATAGGGCATGAAGGCTGTGCCGGCGCCCTCGCAGGTGTAGCCGGACGCGCTGGCGAACTGGCTGAACACATGGCCACCGGGATGGCCGATGACGTCGGCGTTCTTGAACTTCGCCAGGTTGTTCTCGTGATCCTCGTTGGTGGTGCCGTCGCCGCCGGCCTTCGCGGTCGGGTTCGGCAGGCTCATCGCCCGCACCTCGATCCAAGGGTTCTCGCCGGTGTTCGAGTAGCTCGACACCACGGCATCCGGGATGTAGTGGCGCACCTTGACCGAGGTGCGCACGGTGCATCCCGTCCAGGTGCAATAGAGCCAGTAGCAGATGCCGGTGACGCGGTACTCCAGGCAATCCGGCGACAGGGTGGAGGCCACGATGGTGGCGGTGTTCAGTGCAAAGGACGATGCGGAACACCCCAGCAGCAGCGCTGCGGTGGCCAACCGCTGGCGCCGGGATGGCGCGAACGGACGCCTCGTCATGGCTGCGTCCTCCGGTATTGGTCGATGCGTGCTACCGCACGGGCCACGTCCGTCTCGCCATAGAGCACGTATCGGCGATCCACCACGATGGCCGGAACCTTGAGGACGCCAAGGCTCCAGGCGTCGGCAATGCCCTGGTAGGCGGTGCCGATCCTTCGCTGCAGGTCTGTACCGCCCAGCTTCAGGCGTTGCTGGACGATGGCGCTGGCGCGCTCAGGATCGGTGGGCAGGTTGTCGGCCAGCTCCGCTTCGAGCACCGCGGCCGCGTCCAGGATGAGGTGTCGGTCAGCCTGGCCATGGACCGGATGATGCGAGTCGGTAACGACCCATACTTCCGCCGCGGCGGCGCGGGTGGCCAATGCCAGGATGGCAATGCCCGAAGCAAACCATGCTGAGCGAGCGCGAGCGGCATGAGGAACAGCGCAAGAGTCCATGAGACAACACCGGAGGGAAGCCGATCCGGTGACAGTCGAACCGAAACCCGGCCTCGACGCGACAAACAAACCGGAGACCGCCTCGCCCCGTTTTCACCATCCCTGTCCGCCCCGACTCGCTGATCGGACCTGCGCGCTTGCCAGAAGCTGACTGTGTGCAGTGGATGGGTATGGGCCGATCCGGCCCCGTGGCCCAAGCTGTTCACATCGGGCGCCGATGTGGCTTGATTGCTGACCGAGATTGATATCGGCGATGACAACGACCACGCATTTGGCTTTTGCGACTTGGGCCTGGGGCGCCGGAAGTCGGCTGCGTCAGTCTCGGCGAACTGGCGACGGTGCTCGGCGGGCTGGGGCTGCTGATCGAACGCGACCTGTCGTTCCGTGCCGAGAAGCGATTGCGTACCTATGCGCACGATGTGCGGCTGGCCAGGCGGATCGTTGACTCACTCGGCCCTTGGATCACCGCAAGGTGCTCCTGTCCACTACATTGAATCAGTGCAACGCCTTTTCGCCCGGGCGCAGCGTCAAGACACGCACACCGCTCGCAGTGACGGCAACGGTATGCTCGAACTGAGCCGACAGTTGCCCGTCGCGCGTGACGACCGTCCAGCCGTCGTCCTCAGTTCGAACGGCACGCCGTCCTTGGTTCACCATCGGCTCGATGGTGAACACCATCCCTTCCCGTAGCGCCAGACCCGTTCGCGGTTTACCCCAGTGCAGCACTTGCGGCTCCTCGTGCATTTCACGGCCGATGCCGTGGCCGCAGTATTCCCTGACGATCGAATAGCCATTCCTGCGGGCATGCCGCTCGATGGCGTGGCCCACGTCGCCGAGCGTAGCGCCCGGGCGGACGGCCTGGATGCCTTTCCACATCGCTTCATAAGCCACTTGCACGAGTCGCCGCGCCGGCTGTGACACCTCGCCGACCAGATAGGTCTTGCTGGAATCGGCGATGTAGCCGCTCTTTTCCAGCGTGATGTCGAAATTGACGATGTCCCCGTCCTGCAGGATGTCCTCGGCGGAAGGAACGCCGTGGCAGACCACATGGTTGCGGGAGGCGTTGAGCGCGTAGGCGTACCCGTATTGCCCTTTGCTGGCCGGGCGTGCGTTGAGTTCATGGACGATGAGGTCATCGACCAGATCGTTGACCTGCATCGTGGACATGCCGATCAGGTTCAATCGGTCAAGATGGCCGAACACCTGAGCCAACAGCCGGCCCGACTCGGCCATCAGCGCGATTTCTTCTGGGCGCTTGGTCATGCCGACCCCATCTTGATGGGGTGCGCCACAACGCCCGCGGCCTGCAGTTCACGAGCAACGATATCGTTGAAACTCTGTGTCGGGTTCATTTCGCAGAGCATGCCGATCCTGATCCAGAAGGCCGCCTGCGCATTGATCGACCGGCACGACACCGCGCTTGCCTTGCGCAATTGGTCATGCAGATCGTCGTCGATGTTCACGATACCCATGTGTTTTGGACTATATGAAACATATATGAATCATATAGTCCGCCTGGCTATGGCGCAAGTGAGCCGATGATGTGACCAAAGACTGGAGCATTGATGTCTGGGCGTTTCCGGCCAAGAAACATGGCTGGTCGCGCTATCGTGCTATGCATCAACCCCCTGCCGGGTTTCGCCCCTGTCGGGCTTCCATCGTTCCCTCGCTTCGCTCGGCTAACGCCTTCGGCCCGGCTTCCTAGATCCGGGGCTGGGTGCTTCGGTTGCCGTGTAGCCAGCGCTGAGGGAAGGCCGTTGCCATGTCCAGCCGTCTCCTCTGACTTCAACACCTTGTCCGCGACTGTTGCCCGTGTCCGTGTCATCGTATGCTCATCCCACAACCGTGCCCGTGAGTGTGCATGCTGGGGGGCCGCGTTCGGATCGACAGCCAAGGCGGCCGCCACAAGTTGGTCTCGCCTTCAGCAGCGATGAATCGCTTGGAGAACGAAGTCGGCCCGCTCGGCCACACTGGCGCGCGGAAGCAACCTGACTTCGTAGCCGAGTGCCCGGTAGGTTGCATCCAGGTGGGCGTACTCCGCCTCCGCCTCGGGAAAGCCGTGCCGCCGCGCCTCGTCGGCGCCATAGATGTCCGGCCAGGGCGGTGCGAGGAACACGAGCCGCCCATAAGGGTGGGATTCGCCCAGGCTTTGCGCCAACGGTACGCCGCAGAGTCGTTGAAGCGCTGCAGCGGCGTCGATCAGCCCTCGGTCGAAGAAAACCGGACCAGCGTCCCGTGCCGCGCCTTCGAGATCCATGGCGGCGACGCTCAGCGCCTCGCGCAGAAAGGCCGCCATGTCGGTCCATGGCAGGGCGTTGCCGCCCTGTCGAATCTGCTCGGCGATGATCCTCCGCCCGGGTTCGGCGACGGTCGCATGACCACGCCGCTGCAGTTCCCCGAGCAAGGTTGACTTGCCACCGCCGGAGCACCCCGAAATGACCACCTGAGATGACATCGACGTCACCAGTACGGCGCATCGTTGCCCGGCGGCACCGACGGTCGCGCATAGCCGGCCGGTGTTCGCGCCAGTTGCGCGCTGGGGCGCACGGCGCGCAACTGGCCGAAGCTGGAGGTTTCGTCGGCGAGCCAGGGGCTGAGGTCTGGCCTGCCGGCCCGCAGGCCATCCTCGATGCGCCCCAGCCCGCGCAGCCAGTGCCCGGTCTGCGCCAGCGACACCTGCACGTGCCAGCTTCCCCCTTCGCGTTGTTGTCGCCACAGCGCGGCGGCGGCGCCGAAAGCCATCAGGAAACCGCTGGCCTGGTCGAGGATCTGCATCGGCAGCGCGCGCGGTTTACCATCGCCCGCCGCTTCGCCTTCGGCGTGGTTGAAACCCATCGCCGTCTGCACCAGCGAATCGAAACCGCGCCGGTCGGCCCAGGGCCCTTGCGGGCCGTAGGCGGTCAGCGACATGGCGACGATGCCGGGCCGGCGTGCAGCCAGGGCCTCGGGCGAGAAGCCGAGCGCGGCCAGGCCGCCGGGCCGGTAGCCCTGCGAGAACACGTGGGCGTCTTCCACGAGCCGCCACAGCGCCTCGCGACCGGCCTCGGTGCGCAGGTCGATGTGCGCCGAGCGCTTGCCGCGGCTGGTCTCGGCGATGGCGGCGATGTTGGGCAGGCTCGGTGAATTGACCAGCATCACGTCCGCGCCGAACGAGGCCATCGCCCGCCCACCGACGGGGCCGGCCAGGATGCGCGTGAGGTCGAGCACGCGCAGGCCGGCGAGCGGCAGGTCGTCCGCCGCCAGGGCAGGCAGCGAGCGCGGCGGCGCGTCACCGATCCGGGTGATTGTCATCAGCGGTTGCGCGGCCAGGGCTTGGCCGTGGGGCGTGGTATCCCACTCGGCGAAGCTGCGCAGCGCCGTGGCCACCAGCGCGTGGTCGGCCGCGGCCTGCTCGAAGTCCAGCGCCTTCCAACCCAGCAGGGCCTGCTCGGCGTCGGCGCGTGTGGTGGTTGCCGGATCCAGATCCAGCAGGCGCAATGCGCCGTCGCGGTGGTGCCGGAAATTGGTATGGACGCGCACATAGCCATCGGCGCAGCGGTACAGGCCGGCGAACGGGTCCCACAGCTCGGGCTCATGGCCGTCGAGCGTGAACCAGCCGGTGCATTCGGCGGCGGCGTGGGCCATGTCCACGGCGACCCGCTGGCGCGGAGCATCCCGGGCATGGCCCAGTTCGCAGGCGGCGAGCGCGGCCGCGGCAATGCTGGCCTGCGCGGCGGTGCCGACGGCGAAGGACGAGGGAAACACCGGGTCTTGTCCGGTCAAGTCGATCCAATCCAGGGCTTGCGATGGCAGTCCGGACAGCGGCCATAGCGCGCTCAGCGCGTCACACGAGTTCATCGAAGGGGCTCCTTACAGGTGGTTCGCCTGCCCAATCGACATTCCACCATGCCAACAGTGATTCGCCGCCAGCCTGTTCTGCGATCGAATAAGCAGGCTCACGATCCCGGGGCGTGGGATCGCCTCGCACGACGCGAGCGCATCATCCAAGCGGTCGCAAGCATGGTCAGCACCGCCAGCCCGAGGCCCAGCAGGAACCCTTCTTTGTAGCCCACCCTCGCGGCCAAAGCGATCAGGAACGAGGACGCCATCGTTTCGCCGAGGTCGCGCGCGCTTTGCACCATCGTCATGTCGGTGCCGGCCTGGGTGCGTCGCCGGCAGAAATTCATCGCGGCGGTCATGATCGCCACCGAGGCACAACCCGATCCGATGCTGGCCAGCACCGTGGCCATGACGACAGCGGTCATGGGCATGGCCGGCGTCTGCGTTGCGAGCCAGGCCCAGGTCACGGCCGACAGGCCAGCGCTGGCAATCCCGAACTGGAACGCGGGCCAGGCCCCGAACCGATGCACGAGCCATGCGCCGCCACCGCACCCTACCAGGATCGTGAACGCGCCTCCCAGCATGCCGACCTGGCCAACGCGGGCCAGCGGCCATTGCGCATCGACCAGCAACAGCTTGCCCAGGCCGTGACATGCCACCACGGTGATGGCGGACAGACATGCCGCGACGACCAGCGCCCATGCATTGCGGCCCGATCGCAGGAAGTGCCATTGACTGGCCTTGCTGGTTCTTGCCGCCACTTCGAGCGCCTGTGGTTCGCGCCATGACAACGTGAGCACCAGGCTCGCGGCGATGGGCAGGACCAGTCCAACGATGGCCCAAGTCAGTCCGAGCATCCCGTAGAGCATGAGAAAGACCGGACCGCCGTAGAAGAAACCCACCATGGTGCTGGCCACTTGAATTGCATTGGCCATGGGCAGGGATTCGGTCGCAAACTGCTCCGCGACGAGGGCATCCGTGGCCACATCCTGGGTGGCGCTGGACAGCGAGGCGGTCACCGCCAAGCCCAGGATCCAGGGCAGCGTCTGCGCCGACAGGCCCAGCAGGGCGACCGCAAGCAACGCCGCCAGTACCAGACCTTGCATGGGCAGAATCCAACTGCGGCGGCGACCGGTGCGTGGGCTCCAATGATTGTCCACCCATGGCGCCCAGAGCCATTTCAGCACCCAGGGCAATCCCACGAGTGGCAGCCAGGCCAAGGCCTGCAGGTCCGTGCCGGCATGCCGCAGGGAGGCGGGCATGGCTTCCATCGCCAGGCCGAAAGGAATGCCCTGGGATACATACAGGCAGGCGATCAGAGGCCAGAGCCTGGCGGGCGTGCGCGAGAACGATGGTGATCCGCTCATTTCAGCGTTCCGAATCTCGTTGCCGATGCTCGCTGTCGGTCGCCGGTGTCACGAACAGCAATTGCCCTGGCTGCACCACTTCCAATCGGTGCCAGCATCCTTGGGGAACGACGAGGGAATGCCCGGCATCGACGTGCAGGCGCGTTTCCTCAAGGGGCGTATCCAGCACGACGTCGATACAGCCTTGAAGCACCGTGAGCATCTCATCGCCGCGGGGGTGACGTTCCCAGTGACTGCCATGCACCGAGATGGAATCACTGAAGGCGCGGATGCCGATGATCCAGTCGGACTTCACGCGGCCACGTTCGCTGAAGGGGACCAACTGCAAGGCGGAACCGGGTTGGAGCACTGCCAGTGTGCGAGTCAGGGAAAAAGGTTTCAGCATCTGGGTGGGATCGATTTTCATGGTGGTGTTTCCAGTTTGCGGGCGGTGCCCCAGAACGCGATGGCGCTCGACAGAAGCAGGACATTGATCGACAGGGCTGGCCACGGCGCTTGCCAGGCGCTACGCCATTGGGTTGCAAGGCTGGCTGCGGCCGCCACAGCGAGAAGCGCCGCAGCAAGCTGCAGCAATGTGGTGGGCAGTCGTGCGCGCCATTTCCCCGGCAGCAGGCAGCAAATCAGCGCACCCGCCCAGGTCAGCCCGAAGCCCATGGCCTGCCAGCGCTGGCGCGACGGCCATGAGTCAGGCGTCAACGCCGTGATGGCAAACATGGTGCTGCAGGCCAGCAGCAGGCCGAGGGTCATGCCGCTCAGCCATGGCCGCAGGTACTGAGCGGAGCTATCGCTGGCGTGTCGCCTGAGCCAAAGCCAGGTGCCACTGCCCGCCAGCACTGCGCCGGCCAGGCCCGCCAGGGCATGCAGCCAGCGGCTGGCCGCATCGGCATAGCGGGCAAAGTGCAGGGGCTGGATGGCGATGAAGCCTTGCGTGAACGGGCCCTGGTTGGCCGCGCTGTCGTGCCGCAGCAGGCCCAGGTCCGTGAGTGCATAGTGATAGCGTTCGAAGATGGCCGTGCTCAATTGCCAGCGCTGCGTGCCGCGCAGCGTGGCGTAGGCATGCGCGTCGCCCCAGTGGTGGACACTGATGCCCTGGACACGAAAGTCGGGATTCATCTGACGATGGCGCAGCATCAATTCGTCCATGCTGGCCATGGGCGCACGATGCCCGCTGGCCGGGCGCGCATAGGGTTGCATCAATGCCTGCATCACCTGGCCCGGCTTGTCGGGGAAGGCAAGCGGTGCCAACTGGACCGTGGCCAGCGCCCCGAGTCCCGAGAAGACGCCGGTGACCGCGATCAGCAACAGCAGCGGCGCCAGCCACAGGCCGAACAGCCGGTGCGCATCGTAGGCCGCGGTACGCAACACGGCTCCCAGGCGCAAACGCCACAGCGTGCCTTCCTGCCGGGGATGCAACACCACGCCGCCGACGACCAGGGCGCCCAGCGCAAACCCAAACAGGCTCACGAAGACGCGACCGGGGAAGCCCGCGAAAAAGGTGTTGTGCAGGCGGGTGACGATGCCGGTCAGGTCGCCATGCACGGCAGGCACGGGTGGCACAGACAGGGTTGGCGCCGGGCCTGCCCATCGTTGTTGCGACCGCATGGGTTGAACGTGCCATGGCCCAGGGCCGGCCTCGGGCCTGTCGAACTGAAGTGAGTCTGCCTCGGGAAAGGCTGCCAGCGCCTGCGCGAGCAGGTCATCCAGCCCGATGGGGGCCTGGGCAAGCTGCCGTTCGGTGGGCATTTCCCAACTGCGCAGTTCCGGCTTCAGCACCGACAGCGCACCGCTCAGGCAGATGACGAAGAGGACGCCGCCGAGCATCGCGCCCATCCAGTGGTGGCTGATGGACACCGCCCTGCGCAGTGGCAAGCTGGCCGGACGGCCAGCCACCAGGCCGACCGCGAGCAGCGCGCACTGCGTGAGCACGGCGCAGAACAGCCCTGCATAGAGGCGATTCAGTGGATCGGAGCCGGGCCCAAGGCATGTCATCCCGACGGCTACGCCGATACTCACCAGCGGTGCCACGACCAGTAAGAGCAGTCCTCGCGCCCGGCCATTGAAACCGGAGGGCCGCATGTCAGTACTGCGCTCGCAGTGTCAGCATGACGCTTCTCGGTTCCCCGTAGCGGTTGTTCCACTGCGGGCCGGAGAGGCTTTGGTAATAGCGGCGGTCGAACAGGTTGTTGAGATGCAGGGCCGCACTCAGGTTGCGGTTGATACGGTAGCCCAAGCGCGCGCTGACCAGCGCATAGCCGCCCTGGCGCAGCGTCAGGCCACCCGACTGCACGGTATAGGCGCTTTGTGCCTGCACGCCCATGCCGGCGCTGAGGCGGCCGCCGTCCCAGGGAAACGCATAGTTGGCCCACAGGCGTGCGATGTGCCTGGGCGTGAAGCTGGCGAAGGCCTGTCCTTGCGACTGGGCATCCTTCAGATACTTCGTGGTGTTGTAGGTGTAGCCGAACGAGAGGTCGAGACCAGGCAGCGGCCGGCCGCTGATCTCGGCTTCCACGCCCTGGCTTTCCACCTCACCGCCACTGATGTAGAAGCAGGCCGTGCCGGCGCACGGGTACGCCGGGTCAACCTGGGCGCGATTGCGCTGGCGGATGTTGAAGAACGCCAGGCTGGTGTTGAGCTTGCCATCCAGCAACTCGCCCTTGATGCCCGCTTCCAGGTTGGTGCCCTTGACGGGATCCAGCGTCTTCCCGTCCCAGGTCGTCTGGGTCTGCGGCTGGAAGATCTGCGCGTAGCTTGCGTAGAGGGACCACTGGGGAGCGATGTCGAGGACCACGCCGCCGTAGGGCGTGAGTTCGTTGCCCAGTTTGGTGGACGTGCCTGCGCCTTCCTGTTTCCAGCGGCTCAGCCTGACCCCGGTGATCAACGTGAGAGGATCGGCCAGCGAGAATCGGCCCACCGCATAGAGCCCGGACTGCGTCGTGCGGGTCGGGCCACGGGACGCGTAGGGTCCGATGCCGGGTTCGGGCACGCTGCCGGGGTCCCAGTCCCAGACGTTCACGGGCTGGTTCACCGGCGTCAGGAAGCTTGCCGAGAATTGCTCCAGGCTCGCGCGCTGGTAGTTCCATCCCAGCGTGGCCTCGTGGCGTCGCCCCAGGAGCTGGAAGGGGCCATTCAGGTAGCCGTCGATGCTCTTCTGGTCGTTCTCGAACTTGTAGGCCCCACCAGTCAGGCGCGGCCCCGCGCCCGTGGCGGGGTCGACAGCCCCGTTGGCGCCGGCGTACTTCAGCGTGGAATCACCGTTCTGGTAGTTGACGGACAGCTTGGCGGTCCACGCATTGCCGAAGGCATGCTCGATGCCGCCGAACACGCGGGTGGTATCCCAGTCGAAGCGATCCCAGTCCACGTCCAGATAGGTGGAGCGAGGCAGGCCGATGTCGGAGCCGTCCTTGTAGAACGGCACGCCGGCCATGTTGGTGGTGGAGCGGATGCGTTGCCGCTGCAGGCCGACGGTCAGCACCGTGTCCGGCCCCAGGTCGAGATCGGCCGTGCCATAGACCGAACTGGTCTTCTGGCCGGCGACGTCGTAGAAGAAATCGCGATCCTCGTGGTTGGCAACGATGCGGGCCCTCAGGCTGCCGCTCTCGTTGAGCGGGCCGCCCACGTCGACCAGGCCGCGATAGCGATTCCAACTGCCGGCCGACAGCTCGCTATTCGCCAGGAACTCGCGCGGAGCGCGCTTGGGAACGAGGTTGACCGTCGCGGCCGGGTTGCCCGATCCCTGCATCAGGCCGTTCGCGCCACGCAGGATCTCGACGCGTTCGTAGATACCGGCATCCTGGGGCGGGCTGGCCATCTGCCCCATCTGGATGGGGACTCCGTCCTGCTGGAACGAGTCGATCTTGAAGCCGCGAGCGTAGTAGCCGGTGGTCAGCAACTGGTACGGTTGCACCGTGATGCCGGGGGCGTGCTGCAGGACCTCATCCAGGCTTTGCAGGTTCTGCTGGTCCATTCGTTCGCGCGTGATGATGGTCACGGACTGGGGCGTTTCCCTCAGCGTCTGCGAACCCTTCAGCAGCGAGGGCGTGGTTTCCCGGTCGGCTGTCACCGTGACGGTGTCCAGCTGGCTGATTTCGGTGGTCGATTGTGCGAAGGCACCTGGTGGGAGCAACAGCAAGGCCGACAGGCTGGAACAACTGCTCGCGCGCAGCCATCCACGCGTTCTGGAGATAGGCATGGTAAGGACTCAAAAGCAACTGGGAATCAATTGCATTGAGTCTAGGCATCGCGCAGCGCTGCCAATGGCGCTGGCCGGTATTCTTCTGGCGTTCGCCGATATCGTTCAGCGGCAGAGTGTGTGCGGCGCGATGCCGAAGCGCCTTTGGAAGGCCTTGGAGAAATGCGAGTCGGTATAGCCGCACATGCCGGCGGTGGCGGAGACGCTGCATTCCCCGGTCGCCAGCATTCGATAGGCTTGCTGGAGACGCTGCTCCCGCACGAACTCGTAGATGCTCATGCCGAACAACTGGCGAAAGCCACGCGTCAGGAGCGTGACGCTCAGCCCGACCTGGCTTGCCAGCCAGTCGAGTCCCGGTGGATGGCTGATATCGTGCATCAGTATTTCGTGGGCGCGATGGAGGCGATCGCGATGGCGTACCGGCAGGGTGATTGCTGTCGACGAGGGCGGTTGTACGTCCAGCGTTGCCAGCACGTTGGCCGTCAATTCCAGCGCCTTTCCAGACAGGTACAAGTCGCGCAACGCGCCCTGCAAGGGACATAGCAGCAATTGCTTTGCCAGTGCCTGCAGTGCCGGGCCAGCCTTCGCATCGTGGATGAACGGCGTCGAGCCGGCCATGTCCAGGAGGCGATCCATGGGCCTGCCTTGCGTGTCGAACCACTGCATCAGGCTCGACTGGGGCATGCGTACGGCCACATAGCGCAGGGGCGTATGGGCATGGAAGCTATGGGTGACCGTGAACGGCTGGTCGCTCAAGCTCAGGTGGAGGGCCGGCCCGCTCACCTGGGTGGGCTGCGACGGTGGCATGCGGTAGCGGACAGCGCCGTCCCCGAGCATGAGCACGAGTTTCAACCCCGGCTCGTTGTCTTCGGTGATGACCTGGTCCGGCTTCACGCGCATCGCGCCGCCGCCGATGGTCATCGGCGCCGTCGAAGCCTGTAACTGCCATTGCCCGGACATCATCACCCTGCCGTATATGTTAATGACAATCATTATTGCCCATTCGCATCGACATGCCGGTCAAGCCACCCTGCTGGCAATGCATCAGGTCCTTGCCGGACCTCACGAAGGCCCTTCGCATCGGCCGGCCGTGAAAGGCCGTGGTCGTCACGGCCGTTCGAGGATGCGGGGACCGGGCCCTTCCGCCCCCAGTGCGTCCTGAGGATTGCGCAACGGGCATTCGTCCAGCGACAGGCATCCACAGCCAATGCAACTGTCCAACTCGTCGCGCAGCCGGGTCAGTTTGGTGATGCGTTCATCCAGATTGGCGCGCCAGCGTGTGGACAGTTCCCGCCACTGGGCCGCGGTGAGCTTGCTTCCCGGTGGATAGCGGCCAAGTGCCTCCTTGATTTCCTCAAGGGGAATGCCCGTGCGCTGGGCCACCTTGATCACGGCGATGTAGCGCAACACGACCGAGGCGAACCGGCGCTGGTTGCCGGCGTTGCGTGTGCTGGCGATCAGTCCCTTCGACTCGTAGAAGTGGATGGTGGAAACCGGCACGCCCGCGCGATGCGCCACCTCGCCCACGGTGAGCAGGCGCGAGAAATCGATCGGCTTCTTCGGTTGCATGGCTTGACCTCAACTTTACTTGAGGTTTTATAGTCCGCCGCATCGATCCTGGCAAGTCCCTTCGGGGCGGCCAGTCTTTCTCCAACCCACCGGTCGCGCGGCTGAGCCGTGCGGCCGTTTCTTCGAGAGCGGACACGCATGCGAAACATCGTTGACAAGACATTGGACAGCCGCTGGCTGTGGATTGGCGCCCGCGTCCTGCTGGCGGTAGTGTTCCTGTCTTCCGGGCTGGCCAAGCTGCTCGACTTCCAGGGCGGGCTGGCCGAAATGCGCGCCGCGGGGCTGGAGCCGGACTGGCTGTTCAACATCGCCACCATCGCGGTGCTGCTGGGCGGTTCGGTATTGCTGTTGCTCGATCGTGCGCTGTGGCTGGGCGCCGGCGCATTGGCGATGTTCCTGATGCTGACCATTCTCGTGGTGCACCGCTTCTGGGCGCTGCCGGAACCGCAGGCCCAGGCGGCCATGTTCTGGGCCCTGGAGCACATCAGCCTCATCGGTGGCCTGGTCGCAGCGGCGATCGCCAGCCGCCTGCGTCGGCAGTTGGAGGGCAAGGCATGAACGCCCGCTTTGCTTTTCTTGGCTTGGTACTGGCGTGCTCGATCGGGCTGGTTGCCTGCACCTCGGGCGCGGACGAAGGCGGTGGCTGGCCGGCCACCAAGGTGGCGCTGGCGCCGGTCGAGCGTGCGCAGGCGCCGCGCGCGTTCCATGGGGTCGGAGAGCTTGAAGCGGCGCGGCAGGTGGAACTGGCGTCGGAAACCGCCGGTCGGGTCACGCGCATCGCGTTCACCTCCGGGCAGCGGGTGAAGCAAGGCGACCTGCTGGTGCAGCTCAACGATGCGCCCGAGCAGGCCGAGCGCTTTCGGTTGCGCGCGCAGCTGCGCAATGCCGAGACCGTGCTGGCGCGCACCCGCCTGCTGCTGGCCGACAAGGTGGCCACGCAGGAGCAACTCGACCACGCGCAGGCCGCGCGCGACATGGCGCAGGGCGAACTGCGCGGGATCGAGGCGGTCATCGCGCAGAAGGCGATCACCGCGCCGTTCGCGGGCACGATCGGCATTCGCCGCGTGCACGAGGGGCAAACCCTCGCTGCGGGCGATGGCATCGCCAGCCTGGTCGATGCCGGCACCCTGCACGTCAACTTCGCGCTGGAGGAACAGGCGGTTCCGCACGTGCGGCCTGGCCAACCGGTCGAGATCCGGGTCGATGCCTGGCCGGAGCGCCGTTTCGAGGCGCAGGTATCGGGCGTCGATCCGCTGATCGGCGCGTCGCGCACGCTACGCGTGCAGGCGAGCCTGCCGAACGCCGACGGCGTGCTGCAAGCCGGCATGTTCGCCAACGTGCGCCTGCTGCGTGAGCAGCCCGCGCCGGTGCTGGCGGTGCCCGAGACCGCGGTGACCTACACCGCCTACGGCCAGACGGTATTCGTCGCCGAAGCCGCCGAGCCGCAGGGAATGACCGTGCGCCGCGTCGCGGTGAAGACGGGCGAACGCTGGGATGGCCGGGTCGAGATCGTCTCCGGCCTGAAGGAAGGCGACCGGGTGGTGGTGTCCGGCCAGCTCAAGCTCAGCGACGGCATGGTGGTCGAGCCCGTTGCACGCGACGCGCTGCATGGGAACGCCGCCTCGCCCCAGGCGAAGACGGCCCGGGAGCAGGCGACATGAGGTTCACCGACGTCTTCGTGCGCCGCCCGGTGCTGGCGCTGGTGGTCAGCAGCCTGCTTGTCTTGCTGGGGCTGTTCGCCCTGGGCAAACTGCCGATCCGGCAGTACCCGACGCTGGAAACCGCCACCATCACCGTCAGCACCGAGTACCCGGGCGCCTCGGCCGAGCTGATGCAAGGCTTCGTGACCCAGCCGATCGCGCAGGCGGTGTCCTCGGTCGAGGGCATCGACTACCTGTCCTCCTCGTCGGCGCAAGGCCGCAGCCTGGTCACGTTGCGCATGGAGCTCAACCGTGACTCAAACCAGGCGCTGACCGAGACTATGGCCAAGGTCAACCAGGTGCGTTACCGCCTGCCCGAGCGCGCCTATGACCCGGTGATCGAACTGTCGGCCGGGGATTCGACGGCGGTGGCCTATGTGGGCTTCTCCACCGGCAGCCTGTCCACGCCGGAGCTGACTGACTACCTGTCGCGGGTGGTCGAACCCCTGTTCTCCGGCATCGACGGCGTGGCCAAGGTGCAGGTGGACGGCGGGCAGAAGCTGGCGATGCGCCTGTGGCTGGACGCCGAGCGCCTGGCCGGGCGCGGCCTGACCGCCACGGACGTGGCCGACGCGATCCGCCGCAACAACTACCAGGCCGCGCCGGGCCAGGTGCGCGGGCAGTACGTGATCGCCAATGTGCGGGTCAATTCCGACCTGACCAGCGTGGAGGAGTTCCGGGATCTGGTCATCCGCCAGGATGGCAACGGCCTGGTGCGCCTGCGCGACGTGGGCACGGTGGAACTGGGCGCCGCCTCGACGCAGACCAGCGGCCAGATGGACGGCGAGCCGGCGGTCTACCTGTCGCTGTTCCCCACGCCCAAGGGCAATCCGCTGGTCATCGTGGACGGCATCCGCCAGTTGCTGCCGGACATCGAGAAGACCTTGCCGCCGGGCGTTAAGGTCGCCATGGTCTACGAGCGCGCGCGCTTCATCGATGCCTCGATCCAGGAAGTGGTCAAGACGCTGCTGGAAGCGGTGCTGATCGTGGTGCTGGTGATCTGGCTGTGCCTGGGCTCGCTGCGCAGCGTGGTGATCCCGGTCGTCGCCATCCCGCTGTCCATGCTGGGCGCGGCGGCGCTGATGCTGGCGTTCGGCTTCAGCATCAACCTGCTGACCCTGCTGGCGATGGTGCTGGCCATTGGGCTCGTGGTGGACGACGCCATCGTGGTGGTCGAGAACGTGCATCGCCACATCGAGGAAGGTAAGTCGCCGGTGGCGGCGGCGCTGGTCGGCGCGCGCGAGATCGCGGGCCCGGTGGTGGCTATGACGCTGACCCTGGCCGCCGTTTACGCCCCCATCGGCCTGATGGGCGGGCTGACCGGCGCGCTGTTCCGCGAATTCGCGCTGACCCTGGCCGGCGCCGTGATCGTTTCCGGCGTGGTGGCGCTGACGCTGTCGCCGGTGATGAGTTCGCTGCTGCTGAAGTCCAGCCATCAAGGCAACGGACCGGGGCGCATGGCCCGCATGGCCGAACGGGTCTTCGGCGGCCTCGCGGACCGCTACGGACGGGTGCTGGGTCGGTCGCTGCGGCATCGCTGGCTCAGCGGCGGCTTCGCCCTGCTGGTGGTCCTGAGCCTGCCATTCCTGTACCAGATGCCGCAGCGCGAGCTGGCACCGCCGGAAGACCAGGCGGCGGTCCTGGCGGCGGTGAAGTCACCGCAGCACGCGAGCCTGGACTATGCGGAACGCTTCGCCGATGAATTGCACCGCGTCATGTCCGCGGTGCCCGAGACGATCGGCACGTGGATCATCAACGGCACGGACGGCCCGGCCAACAGCTTCGGCGGCCTGATGCTGTCCGACTGGGGCGAGCGCGCACGCAAGGAGCCGCAGATCGTGGCCGAACTGCAGGGCGCCGTCGGCGAGATCGTCGGCAGCGACATCTTCGTGTTCCAGGTCGCGCCCCTGCCGGGCGGCAGCGGCGGCCTGCCGGTGCAACTGGTGCTGCGCAGCGCGCAGGACTACCCGGTGCTGTACGAGGCCATGGAGGGGATCAAGCAGCGTGCCCGCGACAGCGGCCTGTTCGTGGTGGTGGACAGTGACCTGGAGTACGACAGCCCCGTCGTGCAGGTGACGATCGACCGCGCCAAGGCGGCAAGCCTGGGCATGGCGTTGCAGGACATCGGCGACTCGCTGGGCGTGCTGGTCGGCGAGAACTACGTCAATCGCTTCGCGCTGTTCGGACGCTCCTACGACGTGATCCCGCAGAGCGTGGGCGAGCAGCGCCTCACCTCGCAGGCACTGGCGCGGCAGTACGTTCGCACTGCGGGCGGCGAACTGGTGCCACTGTCCACCGTGGTGCGCCTGGACATGGGCGTGGAGCCCAACCGGCTGAACCAGTTCGACCAGCAGAACGCGGCCACCCTGCAGGCCATTCCCGCGCCGGGCGTCTCCCTGGGCCAGGCCGTGGCCTTTCTCGAACAGGCCGTGGCCGAGTTGCCACCCGGCTTCAGCCACGACTGGCAGTCCGAATCGCGCCAGTACGTGCAGGAGGGCAACGCGCTGGTGTTCGCCTTCCTGGCCGCATTGGTCGTGATCTACCTGGTGCTGGCCGCGCAGTACGAGAGCCTGGTCGATCCGCTGATCATCCTGATCACAGTGCCCTTGTCCATCTGCGGCGCGCTGCTGCCGCTGGCGCTGGGCTGGGCCACGCTGAACATCTACACCCAGATCGGGCTGGTGACGCTGATCGGGCTGATCAGCAAGCACGGCATTCTCATGGTCGAGTTCGCCAACGAACTGCAGGTCCACGAACGGCTGGACCGCCACGCCGCCATCATCCGCGCCGCGCAGATCCGCCTGCGGCCGGTGCTGATGACCACCGGGGCGATGGCTTTCGGCGTGGTGCCGCTGCTGTTCGCCAGCGGGGCCGGCGCCAACAGTCGTTTCGGCCTGGGGGCGGTGATCGTCTGCGGCATGCTGGTGGGCACGCTGTTCACCCTGTTCGTGCTGCCCACCATCTACACCTGGCTTGCGCGCGACCATCGCGTGCAGGGTGCGCGCAGCCGGCAACTGGCCGAGATCGAAAGGGCCGAGGGAGCGTCGACATGAACACAGTCACCACGATCTTCCGCGCATGCTCGGCCACGGCGTTGGCGACGGCGCTGGCCGGCTGCGCGGTCGGGCCCCAGTATGTCCGGCCGCAGGCGCCCGCCATCGTGCTGGCCAGTCCGCAGGCCGCGGAATTCGCCGCGCCTGGCACCGAATCGATGCCTGCCGCGTGGTGGCGCATCTTCGAGGACGACGACCTTGGTCGCTGGATCGAGATGGCGCTGGCGCACAACCACGACATCCGCCAGGCCCGCGCCAGCCTGCTGGCCGCGCGCGCCGTCTTCGACGAGCGCCGGCTCGACCGGCTGCCGGGCGTGACCAGCGGCGCTGGATACACCCGTGGCATCCAGCAGCAACCCAGTCGGGGCGGTGCGCGCACGCTGTCGGAATCCTGGCAGGCCGGCTTCGACGTGCAGTGGGAGATTGACCTGTTCGGCCGGCTGGACCGGCTGCAGGAGGCTGCGATGGCGCGGGCCGAGGCCAGCGAGGCGGAACTGGAGATGACGCGCCAAAGCATCGCGGCGGAGGTCGCCCGCACCTGGTTCGAGGCGCAGGGCGACCGGCGGCAACTGGAGGTGGCGCGGCGGGAGGTCGACAACTGGCGGGAAACCGTGCGGCTCGCACAGGCCCGCCTGCGCGCTGGCGCCGGCCTGCCCGAGGACGTGGAGAACGCCCAGGCCAACCTGTTGCGCAGCGAGGCGGCGATTGCGCCGCTGACGGCCGCGTTGCAGCAGGCCCGCCATCGGCTCGATGTGCTGGCCGGGCGCCAGCCGGGCCAGGGCGGCCTGCCCGATCCGGGGCACGCGCAAGCCGCGCCGCTGGCGGCGCAGCTGCCGCTGGGCGATGTCAACCGGCTGATCCTGGCGCGGCCCGACGTGGCGCAGGCGGAGCGGCTGCTGGCCGCCAGCGTCGAGGACGTGGGCGCGGCCACCGCCGACCTGTATCCGCGCATCGACTTGGGGGGCTTCCTCGGCTTCTTCGCCCTGCGCGACGGCGACTTCGGCAGCGCCGCCTCGCGCGCCTTCCAGGTCGCGCCCACGGTGACCTGGCCCGCCCTGCGCCTTGGGAATGCCCGCGCCCGCCTGCGCGGGGCAGAGGCCCTGGCGGACGGCGCGCTGGCGCGCTACGAACAGGTGCTGCTGACCGCCCAGGAGGAAGTCGAGAACGCGGTGACCCACCTGGCCGAACAGCAACGCCAATTGGCCGCGCTGCTGCAGGCGGGGCAGCATGCCCAGGCCGCGTTCGACATCGCCGACAGGCGCTACCGCGCCGGGGCCGGCAGCTACCAGGCGGTGCTGGAGAACCAGCGCACCCTGTTCCAGTTGCGCCGGCAGGTGGCACAGCAGGAAGCCATCTCCCAGGCGCGGATCGTGGCCCTGTACAAGGCATTGGGATGGCCTGTCCCGAGTCCCGGGGACGTGGCGAGCCTGTCTGCCGGCCCGGGCCGGCAGGACCCGGGGCGGGATTCCGGAGCGTAGCGATGCTGATGCGCCATATCCGGTATTTCATCGCCGTGGCGGAGGAACTCAGCTTTACCCGTGCTGCGGAGCGGCTTCACATCGAACAGTCGCCGCTGTCGCGATCCATCCGCCAACTGGAGGATGACCTGGGCGTCCGGCTGTTTGAGCGCAACAGCCATGGCACCCGGCTCACCTGGGCTGGACAAGTCTTCCTCGAGGAGGCGCGGCGCGTGCTGGCGGCGGCCGAGCAGGCCCGTGCCGGCGCAAGGGCTGCCGCGACCGGATACCGCGGGCTCCTGCGAATCGCGCTGTCCGACGGTATCTCGCCATCGCACTTGAGCAACCTGCTGGCCCGCTGCCGCGAGGAGTCGCCCGAGGTCGAGATCAGCCTGTTCGAAGTGACGCTCGCCCAGCAGCTGAAAGGCCTGAGAGAGGGCGACTACGACGCGGGGTTCGCGAAGGCGGAGCATCCGGGGGAAGGATTGCTGGCCACGCCGGCGTGGAGTGAGCCTCTGGTCGTCGCGGTGCCGGCGAGGCATCCCGCCTTGATCCATCCCGAGCTTTCCCTGATGGAACTGCAGGCCCATCCACTGGTGCTGTGCGACCCGGACGCGTGCGCAGGATGCAGCCGGCAGCTCGACAGGCTCCTGCGTGCCGCGGAATGCGAGGTCAGGATTGCCGAAAGGGTGGCATCCCATGACCTGCTGATGGCGCTGGTGGCGGCGGGCTACGGCCTTGGGATCACCACCCGCACGCATCTGTCCCTATGGCGGCACCCGGATGTCGTCTCGCGTCCGCTGGCCGGTGAAGTGCCCCCGTTGGTGACCTATCTGCTGCGCCGGGATGCCGAGGATTCGGAGCAACTGCGCAGCTTCGTCGAAAGGTTGCAACGACCCAGGAGGCAGGTGCCCGACAAGGAGTAAACCGCCTGTTTAAATTTCCAGAAGTAGATCGGCCAAAGCCTGCGGATGGCTGATCATTGCATCATGCGGCGCATCCAGTTCCAGATAGTTCCAGCCGTCGTTCCTGGCCCGTGCGACAGAGCGTGCGAGAAGCTCGCCGGGCGCCTGGCTACAGCGGACGTAGGTCCTGCGGCAGCCGGACAACGGGCTTTCCAGGCGGACGGATTCGAAGTAGCTGTGTGCGGGCTGGCTCCTCAGGCGCATGTCGACCCATGCCTGGTCGGCCGGGGAGATGCCAAACTGCGCAGCGGGCAAGGGAGGGATCCGCCAATCCGGATCGGAGTCCATGGCACTGGCGTAGCGGTCAATGAGATGAGGCGCGTGATCGAGCAACTTCTCTCCGTCGACTGGAAGGAACGCGTCGAGGAGCACCAGATGGTCGATCCTTTCTCCCAGGCGTGATGCGGCGGCGCAAACCGGGAATCCGGCATAGCTGTGGCCGACCAGCGTGATCGATTCGAGGTTCTCGGCATGGACGAGGATGTCGTCGACGTGGTGGCTCAGTCCGAAGCGCCCAGGGGCGCCATCCAGGCCGCTCAGCGTCGGTGTCACCACACGTCGTCCCGCAGCAGCCATCAGTGAGGTCACGCGATCCCAACACCAGCCGCCGTGCCAGGCGCCATGCACGAGGAGAAGGTCGCTCGCATGGAGGGATCGTGTCATTGCGTGGCCTGATTGGACAGCAGGGGATACAGCGACAGCACGAGCAGGATGGCCATTGCGATGTTGAAGATGCGCAAATGGCGCTTGTCCGTGAGCCAACGACGCAGCGTCGTGCCGAAGGCGGCCCAGACGGCAACGCTGGGCGCATTGACGAGGGCATAGAGTGCAGCGATGACGATCACCGCCAGCACGCCGCCCTCTGCGGGTGCGTAGGTGGCGATGGCTCCGATGGCCATGATCCACGCCTTGGGATTGACCCACTGGAAGGCGGCGGCCTTCCAGAAGCCGAATGGCCGACCAGGGGCGGCCGTCTCCTGCAACGGCTGTGAGGTCGCGATCTGCCAGGCAAGCCAGAGCAGGTAGATCGCACCGACCACGCGCAACGTGGTGTACAGGGATGGGTACGCGAGGAACAGGCGCCCGAGTCCCGCACCCACGCCGAACACCATCGCCGCGAAGCCGATGCTGATGCCGAGGATGTGCGGCACGCTGCGAACGAACCCATGGTTGAGTCCCGAGGCGAGCAGCATGGTGTTGTTGGGGCCGGGCGTGATGGAAGTCACGAACGCATAGGTCATGAAGGCAAGGAGCAGGTCGGGTCGCATCGGCGTAGGGGCATCGCGGTCATGGAAGAGGAAGCTGGGTGAGGTCGAATGCTGCGCCGGGTCACGGTGCGCCGGTGCAATGCGCGACGAATCCGCTGCGCTGTTCGATGCGGCGGTAGTAGGCGTCCACTGCATCCAGGCGGGGATGCTCGAAGGGCGTCTGGTACCAGCGATGGACCGACAGTCCAACGGCGATGTCCGCCAGGCTGAAGTCCTCGCCCGCGACGTAGGCGCCCGTGTCGACCAACTGGCCGTCCAGTACGCGCATGAACCGATGCCAGTCTTCCAGGGATCGCTGGACCTGCCGGGCGTCCGCGTGCTCCGGCGAGCGTCGAACCAATGCCATGAAGGCATGGCTCCACGCGCGGTTGAGGTCCGACGCCTGCCAGTCCAGCCACTGGTCGACGCGGGCGCGCGCCATGGCACCGTGTGGATACAGCGCGCCGTCGCCATGGCGATTGGCGAGGTAGCGCAGGATAGTGTTCGATTCCCACAGCACGAAGTCCCCGTCGACCAGCACGGGCACCATCGCGTTCGGGTTGAGCGCCTTGAAAGTGTCCGTGTTTACATCGGTGTAGCCGCTGCCCCAGTCTTCCCGCTCGAACGGCAAGCCGAGTTCGGCACAAGCCCAAAGGACCTTGCGGACGTTGATAGAGGATCGCTTTCCAAGGATCTTGAGCATTGCTGTCTCGGTAGGTCGTTCGAAGTCACGCGGCAGTGAGCGACTTCAGCTGCGCTGATGGAGCATCAGGTGAGAGGCAATTCCTGACGATGCGTGATGATGCGAGAGACAAGCCCATAAGAAATCGCCTCTTCGGCCGGCATCCAAAGATCGCGCTCGATATCCTTCTGCACCCGCTCTAGCGGTTGGCCTGTTTCACGCGAGATGACTTGGGCGATGCGTTCCCGGGCCTTGATGATCTCCTTGGCCTGGATGGCAATGTCGCTTGCCGGTCCGCCCGCGCCTCCGCTTGGCTGATGGATAAGGAACCGCGTCTGCGGCAGGCAGAAGCGCCGCTCGCGTGGCGCTCCCAAGTAAAGATGGTTGGCTGCACTGCCAACCCACCCGGTGCCCACCATGTTGACGGGCGCGGAGATGAAGCGAACCACATCGTGGATTGCATCGCCGGATTCAAGATGCCCCCCCGGCGAGGAAACGATCATGGTGATGGGAGCGCTGGATTCGGCGTCCAATGCCAGGAGCTTGCGGACGGTTTCGCGAGCCAACTCATCTGTCACGGTTCCGAACACCAACACCATCCGTGCCCGAAAGGCTTTTTCTTCCATGAAGATGCTGCTGACAGGCTGAGCAGTCTGTCGTTTTTCGTCGTTGCTTTCGGGCATGGTTCGATACGCCTGGGGAATGTAGCGAGGCCGGCACAACGCATGACGTAGCAAAGAAGGCCGGTCTTTCGGAAAGATGTTGCTCAGACTATAAGTGCCAATTATCATTACAATCAAAAAATTGTCATGGATACATTTGCGGGATGCCGACTGCACGCTACAAACGCTTGGTTGACAGATTTGCCACCGAGATTCGGTCTGGTCAGTTGCCGCCGGGTACTCGCTTGCCGACGCATCGACAACTGGCGGCAAAAGAGAAGATCGCGCTGGTCACCGCCAGTCGTGTCTACGCCGAGTTGGAGGAAATGGGGCTGGCCATAGGCGAAGCAGGGCGCGGCACCTTCGTGCGCGAGATTGCACTGCCGGCGGGGCTGGGCATGGATCAGCAGGCGATCGCTGCGGACATGGTTGATCTGAACTTCAACTACCCCGCCTTGCCAGAGCAGACCGAGCTGCTACGGGCCGCCTTGCGGCAACTGGCTAGCGCCGGCGATCTGGACGCGTTCTTGCGTTGTCATCCGCATGGGGGCCGGACACATGAGCGAGCGGTTTTTGCCGCGTATCTGGCACGGTCCGGCCTGCAAGTGAAACCAGAACACGTATTGGTGGTCAATGGCGCTCAACATGGCCTGGCCGTCGCGGTTATGGCGCTGTTGCAACCCGGCGACGTGGTCGCCGTCGATGCGCTGACCTACCCAGGGTTCAAGGCCTTGGCCGATCAGTGCAGGCTGGATCTGGCCACGCTTCCAGTTTCCGGCCTGGAGCCCGATCTGGATGCGCTGGAGCGCTTGTGCCGCGAAAGGCCCGTGCGCGCCGTCTATGCCATGCCGACCATCCACAACCCGCTGGGATGGGTCCAATCTGCCGATAGTCGCCAGCGGCTGGTCAAGCTTGCCCGAAAGCATGACTTGATCCTGATCGAGGATGCTCCCTACGCCTTTCTTGAACCGAATCCACCCGAGCCGCTTGCGGCGCTGGCACCAGAGCGATGCGTTCACGTCACTACGCTCTCCAAGAGCGTGGCAGCCGGACTGCGCGTGGGTTTGGTCACCGCGCCGGCAGACTGGATTGCCCGGCTCGAACGCGCAATCCGGGCGACGATCTGGAATACGCCCGCGGCGATGACCGCGCTGGCTTGCGCGTGGCTGACAGATGGAACGGTGGACAGATTGATAACCGAAAAGCGCCGCGATGCGGCAGCCCGGCAAGCGGTGGCAGCACAGGTGCTCGCCGGATTGAACCCGGTCAGCCACCCGGTTTCCTACTTCGTATGGCTGCCACTGGGCGAAGAAGTGCGTGCCGAGTCCGTGGCCATGTCGCTTCTGGAGCGAAACATATCGGTGTCTACCGCCACGCCCTTTTCCGTGGGTTCGAATACCCCCCATGCCTTGCGTATCGCGTTGGGATCGGTCGACCTCGCCACGTTGAAGCAGGCGTTGGGTACGGTACGGGACACCATCGAGTGTGCGTGTTGATCCGAATTTCAATACCGTCCAGCAATACCTTCTTTGTGGAATGCGATAACAGCAACGGATACTGATCTATTCAGGCGCAGTGTATTGATGGGTGGCTGCATTGCCGACCCAACCTGTGCCCACCATGCTGACGGGCGAGGAAACGAAGCGCACGACATCGTGGATCGCATCGCCAGATTCAAGATGGTCTCCCGCGGGGGACACGATCATGGCGATCGGCCACATCCCCGCGAAGCGACCTTCTCGGGTGGACCCATGGCAAGGACCGGACAGGCCGCGAGCTCGGGTGCGGGTGACGACATCACCGGATGGTCGTCATTGCGGAGTGCGGGTGTCTTCGCTGAGTGCCGCGTCGGCGGCATGGGTGGGCCCTGGAGCGCGCGACGCATCGCTGGCAACCAGATCAAGTGCAGACAGCAGCGCATCGCCCTCGACCAACCCATGCAGCAGCAGTGATCTTCCCGTGAGGCTGTCTTCCAGCCGCACGGTGGGCGTGGCGGTGATGCCGCTGCGCAGGGCCTCGTCGGCCTGCGCGCGAACGATGGCTGCGGGGCGCTCGCTGTCCAGGCATGCCTGGATGGCGGTGGTTATGCCTGGCCAGGTCAGGTCTGCCGGCAGCCCCTGGCCATCGCCCCGGGTGTTTTGGTAGAGCCATGCGATGGCACCGAAGAACGCCTCGTGGCCTTGCGCCTCACCTGCGCACTCGGCCATGCGGGCCAGCCGACTCGCCTCGGGATCGTGCATCGCCAGCGGCAGGTGATGCCACCGCAGGCTGGTCTCGGGATGGGCATCGATCCAGGCCATCAGGGTCGGGGAGTAGGCCTTGCAGAACGGACACTCCAGGTCGGCGTACAGCGTCAGCGTGAAGCGCGCATCGGCTGGGCCGCGGCGCCAGGGTGGGCCGGCCGGATGCGCCTGCGCGACCTCGGGCCCCGTGCGCGGTGCCGGCGCACCGGGCGTGCGGTACAGGAGCCATCCCAGCAGGCCCGCAGCCAGGATGCCAGCCACCATCCAGTGCAGCCGTGGCAGGCGCCCGGCGCGCTTGCGAATGGCCTGGGCCCGGCCCGGCAAGGTGGTTCGCTTCGAGGACATGACGCGCTCCGGTCATTTCGGCAAGAACAGCGGCGGCGATGCGATGCCACGCGCCTGGTCGATCTTCTCGGCCACCTTGAAGGCGGCATCCAGTTCGCCGATGCCGTACTGGCGCATGAGCTGGTAGCGCTCGGCCTTCTCTTCCGGTTCGGTCTGCGCAAGGGCCAGATAGAGGCTGGGCGGCACGGCGCGGAACAGCACTTCCATCGACTTGGACAGGATGACGCCCTCGCTGAACTTGCCCGCCTCCTTGCGCGCGGACAGCATCAGCGCCTTCTGCGCGGGTGAAAGTTCGCGGAACCGGGCGATCTTCTCCACCTCGTCGGGCGGCATCGACAGGCAGATCCACCACTCGATCATGTTGAGCATGGGCTCGGCGGCCTTGGGCAGGTCGTCGATGTTCTGCGTCGCCAGCCAGTACCACGCACCGAGCTTGCGCCACATCTTGGTGATCTTGACCACGTAGGGCGCGAGCAGCGGGTTCTTGGTGATGATGTGGCCTTCGTCGGTGACGTTGATGATCGGCCGGCCCAGGAACTGGTCGCGCTCGGCGATGTTGTTCACCGTGTTGATCAGCGAGATATAGGCGATGGAGAGCTGCGCGTTGTAGCCCTCGCGCGCGAAGGTGGCCAGATCCACGATGGTGATGTCCGCCTCGGGCCAGGGCGTGCCCGGACGGTCGAACATCTCGCCGTCCGCGCCCTGGCAGAGCATGTCCATCGCATCGGCCATCTCCAGCAGCCGCGCGCGCCGGGCATCCGGCAGGTTGGCGTCGCGGGCGCGTTCGCGCAGCGCGTCGCGCACGTCGCGGGTGAGCACCGTGCGCGCCTGTGCCACGCAGCGCTGGGCGGCGTCCAGGATGCACTGGCGAATCAGGCTGCGGTCGGCGCGCGTCATGCGCGCTTCCTCCTTGTCCTCGCCGCCGGTGATCATCAGCCGGGCGGTGATTTCGAGTTCGCCGAGCACGTCGCGCTGGTCATCCCCGTCGTCGGCCTGATGGGTGTCGCCGTCCTCGTCCAGAGCGTCGGCATCCAGCGTCTGCACCTGGCCCGGCGTATCGACCAGGCGCCAGGCATCGGCGAATGGCGCCAGGCTCACGCCCGAGCCGGGTGCCAGCTTCACGCGATGCACGCTCAGGCCCAGCCGCGCGGCGAAGTCACCGAACAGGCCGAAGCTGTTGCCGGCCTCGACGATGAACAGCCTGGGCCGGTAGATCGCCGTGACCTGGTTGAGGATGTTGTTCAGCGTGGCGCTCTTGCCGGAGCCGGTCGGGCCGAAGAGGAACAGGTGGGCGTTCATCTGCCGGTCGAGCCGGTTCAGTGGATCGAAGGTGATCGTGCCGCCGCCCCGGTTGAAGAAGGTGATGCCCGGATGGCCGGTGCCCTGGCTGCGCCCCCACACCGGCGCCAGATTGGCCGCGTGCTGCGCGAACATCAGTTGCGTGTACCACTGCCGCTTGTCCGCCGCCGGGTCGAACAGGCAGGGCAGCCAGCGCAGGTAGGTGTTGAGCGGGGCCACCTCGTCCTCTTCGCGCACCGGCTGCAAGCCCGCATTGAGCATGACATTGACCAGTTGCAGGCCGCGGGCGTCGAGCTGCGCCATGTCGCGGCCGCGCAGGTAGAACGCCAGCGTGCCCCGGTACAGCTTGTGCGCGCTGCCGATGAGGCCGCGGGCCTGCTGCACGTCCTGGCGCGCCTGCTCGCTGGCGAGCGTTTCGCCGACCGCCTTGCGGGCCAGGTGGTTGAGGTGCGCCTCCAGCACATCCTGCGGCGTGGCGACCAGGGTCAGGCACATCACCGTGTCCTCGGGCATCTGGTCGAACAGCGCGTTCATCGCATCGCCGCCCTTGTGCGTTTCGCCGGTCACGTGTCCGGTGGCGGGCGGCGAGCGCAGGCGGTCCATGACGATGACCCGGTGCGGCATGCTGTCGAAGAACCACAGGCCGTTGGCGACATCCGAGCGCGGCTGGCCGAAGAACAGGCGTTGCGCGAAGTCGCCGCTGGCCAGTTCGATCTCACCCTCTTCCCGTTCCTCGGGGTAGCGGGCGAGCGCGTAGAAGCGTTCCCGGTCTTCGGTCGTGCTGCCCAGCGCGCCGGGATTCGGGTTGAACCAGCGCAGCAGCCAGTCGTGAATGTCCGCCGCGCCAAGGCGCCGGGCCTTGACGCCGGCATTCGCCAGGCCACCGACCAGGCGGTCGCAGATCGTCGCCAGGGCCTGCTCGGGCGATTGCCCTCGCCGGGCCGATGCGGCGTCCGGGGTGCGCCGATAGACCACCATGCGCACGCGCCGGGTCTGGCCGCGCCACGGCAGGCGTGTGACCGTGGTGTCCTCGAACAGGCCGCCCGGCTTGGCGATCGCGCGCAGATGGTGACCGAAGAAGCGCAGATAGAACTCGCTGAACGCGCTGCCCTGCGCGCGTGGATGCAGGTATGCCCCCAGCGTGCGCAGGTAATGGTCCCAATCGGCTTCGTCCTGCGCGTAGAGCTGCACCACCCACGGGTTCTCGTCCAACTCGTCGAAGGAGTCCTGCAGCGCATTCTCCAGGGCATCGCGGGCCTGCCACAGCCAGGCGGCCTCGCGCCCTTCGGTACCGATCGGCTGCAACTCGAAGAATGCCGCCACCGATTGGCCATCTTCGAGCAGCATGCACTGCGTGCCCGGCAGGTACTCGACCCAGGGCAGCAGGTCGGCGAAGGACGGCGCCACGTCGTAGAGCGCCGCGTGGTCGGACTGCGTCGCGGGTCGCCGATGATGCCGCCCAGGGGCGGCGCCAGGTGCCTCGATGCCGTGCGCGGCAAGGCGGGCGACATGCTGCGCCCAGGCGTTCGGCTCGATGTCGGCCTGGACTGGCCCGGGGGGCGGGCGACGCAGCCATGGCAGTCGCCAGCCCATCAGTAGTCCTCCAGCCGCTCGCCGGGCATTGCGTACTGCACGCGCTGGTAGAGCGGGAAGACGGTGCTGTAGCCGGGCACCGGTACCGGGTCGGAGCCGGCCAGATGCGGAAAGACGTACATCACCAGATCGGGGTTCGGCAGTCGATGGAACTGTCGCTGGATCTCGTTCTCTGCAGTGCGGGTGTAGGCCGCGTTCCGGGCGGGCGCCGCGAGGGTGTCAGCGTCGGTCAGCGGGCGGCGCAGGTCCTGGCGTGCGTCGAGCAGCAGGCGGCCGGCCTGGCCGCCGCTGTAGCCGCCAGTCTCGTGCTGCCAGATGTCCAGCATGGTGTGCTCGCCCCGGGGCAGCAGCTTTTCCGAGCTGGTGGCACAACCCGCGAGAACGGCGGCGGCGAGCAGGACAAGGGGGCGGTCAATCCAGGTCCGACGCATGCACTTCTCCCATGAGGTGATTCACCCGGCGCCCCTTGGCGTCGTGGTCGATGGCGATCGGCTGCTCCAGGTGCACGGCCACCCTGGCGCCGGGCTGCACGTAGACCGCCGCGAAGGCCTGGCCGTAGAGCTTGTTGACCCAGTCGGCCATGTCGCGCACGCCACCGGCCAGGATGCGGCCCATGGCCTCGTTGCCCGAAATGCCGACCGTGCCCAGCGAACCGTTGTTGTTGGCGACCACGGCCACGCTGCCGTTGTCGGACTTGATGAGCGAGGCGGCGCCCGCGCCGGCCGCGGTGATCAACGCCTGCGATCCCAGGTACTGCTGGGCATTGCTGCGGCGCTCGCCCGAGACGCACGGGATGCCGTAGGGATCGCTGATCCAGCCCAGGCCATCCAGCAGGCTGGTGCTGTTCTGGCTTCGACTGCGCTTGCCGTCGTCCTCCGGCACCGTGCGGATGGTGCCGTCGCTGAACACGAAGGTAATGGAACGGACCTGCCCACGCACGCACGAGAGCGTCCAGTCGCCCGAGGCCGTGCCGCTGACCACCGCACCGGCCACGTCGGGAATCTCGATGCCGTTGGCCGCCAGGTTGTCGGCCCCGATCAGCACCTTGAAGGGAAACGGGTCGTTGACGGTGCCGTCGATGGGAATGCGACCGATCAGTGCGGTCATGGCGACCGAGCCCATCAGCGTGGCATTGGTGGGCACCGTATAGACCGCCTGGGTGGTGCCGCCAACGGCCTGCGCCGTCCTGTCGCTGACGGCCTCCGCCGCGGCCGACAGCTCCGGCGAGGCCGGACCGAAGCTGGAGGGAAAGGCGGGCAAGCGCAGGCTGCTCGAACCGCCCTTCGGATCGGGCCGGGCGTCATCCGGTTCGATCCAGCGCATGCCGCCATCCTTGAGCGGCCCGCCGTCATGCCCGTCCAGTCCAAGGCCGATCGGCAGGTCGGCGACATCGCCCTTGCCGGACAGCCCGTCCAGGCGGCGCTGCAATTCCTGCATCAGCCCTTGCGTCTGCTGCCGGTCGCTGGCGGCCTGGGTGCGCTCCTGTTCCAGGCGGCGGCGTTCGCTGTCGAGGGCGTTCTGGATGCGCTGGTCGATCGCGTCCTCGCGGGTACGCAGGCGCTCGTTCTCGGCCTTGTGCTGGCGGTTGTCGCTCAGCGCGGTCTGCAGTTCGGTGCGGAGCTGCTTGACCTGCGCGACCAGGGTGGCGACGGTATCGCGCGGGGTGTCGCCCGCGATGCCGAGCGCCTTCATTTCCTCGGGAGTGAGCTGTCCGGGGACATCCGGCTTGCCAGGTGCGGCGTCGCTGCCCGGAAACAGCCTGGCACCGACGAACACCAGCAACAATGCCATTGGAATCAGCAGCCACTTCAACAGGGGATTACTCCTCATCGGACGTCCTCCCCGCAGCGGCGGCCGGCGGCAGGTTCGTGCCGGCATCGATGGGGCTGAGCACCGGCATCAGCGACTCGGCCAGGCCACGGCCGCGCGTGACCAGATAGACCACCGTGGTGTCGGTCGAAGCGCCCGCCGGCCCCAGGTCGGGATGCTGGAAGGTCGCGGCCACGAAGTCGCCTTGCAGCACCCTTGGATCGAGATCGATACGGTGAGGTGAGGTGTTGGTCAGGCGCACGGCGGTGACCCACTGGTCTTCGAGTCGCCAGGCCGCTAGCGCCCGCGCCTTGAGCGGCAGCGTTGGCAGAAGTGTGTCCAGCGCGAGCGGGCGCCGCAGCGGCACGCGCCCGATGCCGGCCACGGGCTCGACGGTGCGCAGCGGTGCGTAAAGGTTCTGCGCCGCGTGGCGCGTCAGGACAACGGCTATCGGCGTCTGCCGACGCCTGGCGGGTTGCGCTGTCTGGGTTGGATCGGCGACAGTGTCACCGCTGGCCTCCGCGGCGGCGTCCTGCAGGACGATGCGTACCGGCTCCAGCGGCTGCTCGCCTTCCCGGGCGTCTGTCGCTGCGATGTCGACCAGCACGATGGCGCCGGATTCCACGTCCTGCAGTTGCAGCCGCGTCGGCGCGATGGCCTCGCTGGCGCGCAGGTAGATGGCGCCGCTCGCGCTCTGCACGCGCAGCCGCTCGCCCAGACTCGGGGGCAGGCCGACACGCACGTTGCGGTCGATGAAGACCACGCGCTCCTGGCCGACGACCAGCGGGACGGCCAGCGGCAGCCGCTGCCAGCGCAGGATCTCGATGGCATGGCTGTCCGGCACCAGGCCGAAGCCAAGGGCCAGGCTCGCCAAGATGGAGAAGACGTGGTGTTTCATGGGTTGCCTCCCTGCGAAAGGCCGCCGCCGGACGAAGGCACCGCCGGCGACGGTGCCTCGATGCGCTGCGGCGCGCCGTCATAGCAGTCCAGCGCAAGGCCGAAGGGGTTGTGCTGGGGATCGACGTCCAGCCGCACCACTTTCAGCGGATAGCGCACCAGGGCCCGCTTGACCTGCTCGGCGCCGTAGTACTCGTCCGCGCTGACATCGAGCGTGACGATCCAGTCGCGGCTGGAAACCGTCTTTACCCGCATCGTGGGGTTGTCGCCAAAGCCGCGCCCCGGAATCTCGTAGATGCCACGCACCCGCTGGCGCAGTTCGCCACTGCTGCGCCGGTGCTCGTAGTCCTGGCGCAGGAAGGCCTGGCAGGCCGGTGTGAAATAGGCCGACAGCGCGTGGAGGTTGCGCGGGTAATCCTGTTCACCATCCGTCGGCCAACGTTGTACCTGCTGCCAGACGTAGAAGGCGAACGCATAGACATTTTCGGGCGGCACATCCCACCAGGCGCGGGTGCTGCCCGAGCGCAGATCGGGGGGCACGTGGATCGTCAGTTGCCTCGGCGCACTCCACCAGCCGAAACCGAGCAGCAGCGCCACCACGAACAACGCACCTGCGCCCAGGCGCAGCGTGCGCACATGGGCCTGCAGGTGATGGACTTCGTTCCTGAAACGGCTCATGAGGCGGCTGCTCCGCGTGAGCGCCGGGTGTTCCAGTACCCCGAACGCGTGATGAGACGGTGCCCACCGAGCCAGGACGCTGCCAGCGGATGGCGCAGCGCCAGGCGCCACTGCAGTTGCCGGTACAGCCAGGTTTCCGGGCGGCCGCGCTTCTGCCGTCGCAGGAAGCCGCCACCACCGAACACGCCAGCCGCCACGCCGGCCACGATCAGGGTCGGCACCATGGCGACGCTGTGCGTGGCCCAGGCCAGCGGCACGCCGGCGATGAACCCCGCTACCGCGGACAGGCCGGCGCAGATCCAGAGTTCGTCGGCGGTCAGGCCCCTCACTACCACGGGCTGGCGGTTCAGCCTGCGTGGCAGGAAGGTGACCAGCCCGTCGCGCGCGATATCGTTCATGGCAGCCATCGACGCTCAGAGCACGCCGGTGGCCTTGGTCAGCAGCCAGATGCCGACCACCAGCAAGATCGCACCCACGGCCACGGTGAGGCCGAACTGGCCCCAGGTGGCGCGGCCGGTATGGATTTCCGAGTAGCGCGTATAGGCGTGGTAGCACACACCGACGAACATCGAGGCGACCACCAGCAGCGCGACCAGTAGCACGATGTCGTAGCCGTAGTTCTGCAGCGTCTGCATGATGCCGCTGCCCTGGCCGCGCGACGGGTCCTCGATGGTCGGCAGGCCCTGCGCCCGGGCCGCCAGCGGCAAGCCCATCAGCGCCAACGGCGCGAGGATGGTGGTGGCAGCGCGATGGGGAATCGGATGGATCTTCATGGTGGTAGGGCCTTTCGTGGTGGTCAGGACAGGAGGAAATAGGTCAGCACCAGGTACATCGCAACGAAGCGCACGACGACACCCAGGAACTGGCGCTGGGACAGGCGCTGCTCGGCCCACCCGGTGTAGGCGGTACGCATGGCCCAAACGCCCCACAGGAGCAGGACGGCGAACACGAGGCCGAGCACCACCGTGGCCACGGCGGCGGGGGCGAAGCCGCCATTGGCCTGGAAGGCACTGACCTGGGCGGCGTTCATCGGGGTGCATCCTCGTCGGAGGGCGGGCTGGACTGGCGGTAGTCACCGGACAGCTCGACCGGGTCGCGCGGCTGGGCGCGCGGCGGCGTCAGGTAGTCCTGGATGCCCGCCCGGACGCGCTGAAGATCCTCGCGCAGGCGGGCATGGTCGAAGTGGTAGCGGGCGCGCTGCTGCGGAGCGGTATGGGCGGCGTGCTCGGCGAGGCGGTCGATCAGATCGAGCTGGCGCGCGAGGGTCGCCAACTGCGCATGCTCTGGGGAGGCATCGCCCGCTGACGCGGGCGTGGCATTGGTCAGCGCGACGGCTAGGACTAGGGCCAATGCCGGCGCGCGGCGGCAGTCGGTCGTTGGTTTGCCTGTGGTCGTCATCACGCCATTCCGCAGTCGTCTGGATGGCGGAATGCTGCGGTGGTCGGCTGGAACCTGCCGCAAACAATCGGAATCGGCAGGGTGCCGGATTTACGTTCGTGGTTGGCGTGGCGCGGTTGGGGTGCGGGAGCAGGAGAGCCGCACCCCGTCCGTAAATGGGTTCCAGGAGGGGGCTGAAGTGCCTAACTCACTCCCACAGGAAGGGAGTTCTCATTTGGTGGAGGTCGCCTTCGTTTTGTTCAGATTGGTGAGGCCTACTCGCATTGCTATTGCTGGTTAGCAACTGCCGTCTTTGTGCTGCCGCCATGCTGGGTGATGCGTGGACGGCATTTGATTCTCACTGCGCCGCGGGTGAACGAGTCATCTGAGGCCTTGCTTGACCAAACATAGGCTTCGCCTGCACCGAGGTGACTCATTTTCTCGGAAGTCAACTCTCCGAGGGCGGCATTGGCCTTCTGGATATGCTTAAGCCAGGCTGGTGAGTTGAACTTGTGCATGATGATCTGTGAGGACAGCTCAATTAGAGAAACGGGAACCGATGGCGGGTCTTGGGACGCGACCATGATGCTGGTGCCTTTATGTCGCATTTCCCGAACCACTTCAACCAATCCGGAAACTAGATCATCGTTCTCTATGTACTTGTGGGCTTCGTCAAATACCACGAGCTTGTTAAAGGCGCCTCCTTGGTAAGTGGCTTCCGAGAAAATCTGCAACATCACCACGAACAGACCGAGCGCTTCATCCTTTTCAATGTACTCGTCACGCAGATCCACAATGATCAAGCGGCCCGGACGGATCAGGTCTTGAAGCCGTTGGTTATCGTTGATGTATTCACTGGCGAACAGCAGGCGCGTCTGGGCCAGCTCCTTCAGGTGATCGGACAGGCCAGAGTTATCAATGCCTGCTCGTAGGGCGTCCAAGGTCAGGTTGTCGCGCAGCCCCCTCATTATGAGATTGATCTGGCGCATGTACATGCTCTGGCTGCCAATCGCACCCATCAGGAATTTCCAGTGGGCGGCCTTAAGCTCGGAGGCAGAGAAAGCAATCGGCTTAACCTCGATATCCGGGTATTCGGCCCGGCGATCATCCACCTTGTTCGCAGGGGTAAGAATCAGCACATCTTTCAGCGCTTCTGGGTTGGCCTTGTAACGTTCGCGAAGGACGCGAATCTCCTCATCCACCGAGTTCGAATTGATCATCGAGGTAAACTCCGGCGCATAATCCTGCGTCGGGCTGTAATGGAAGATGACCGTGGCAAGCGGGCTTGGCAGCACGTTGATATGCTGGAACGGCATGGAGGCCATCTCGATCACCGTTCCAAGTGTGTAGCTCTTGCCGCCGCCTTGAACCCCAAAGAGACTGATCGTGTGGGTGTGGTTGAGATCTAGCGCGACCTTTCTACCGGAGACCTCTCCGAGTAATCCGTACTGAGGCGAGTCGCCATTGACGCCGAGCATGATGTCATAGCAGGCCTCTGCTTGAGGCACAGGCTCGGACGCCGGGTGCCCTCCATGCTCTGGTTCAGCATGCGCTTCCGGTACGGCAGCCACGGCAGGTTGTTCGTCATCCTTTTCGACTTCCGAAGCGATAGAAGACGGAGGGGTTGGCTCGACAGGGCTCGCCTGTTCTTCTGCCTCTTGGTGAGCAGGCGCAGGTGCTCCCTCTGCGGCCGGGGGTGTTGGCGCGGTGATTGGTACCTCCGGATCATCGTCCCAGAGCTCATCCACCGTCCAGGACGTTGACCGCGCTCTCTTGGGTGCGATAAAGGCCGCTGTCTCAAGTTTTGGCACGTTCGGTATGAACTGCTCGCTAAGAAGGTGCGTGGTCGGTTCTTCCTCAATCTCGACGGAAACAGGCTTGCGGCAGTTCTCCAGTAAGGCGCGAATGAGATCCTTACCGATGCGGTGGAATTCAATGCCAACCTCGTTGTCGGGGGCCTCGGTTCCGGTCTTGTCGAAGTCGAAGATCAGGGCGCAGCGTCTGAACTGAAGCGAGTAGCCTTGCTCGATGGATTCAAGTAGCCCTCGTGCTTCCTGCGCAGCAGTCGCATCAAAGATCCCGTAACGTAGTGAGCGCTCTAGATAGAAACGAAGGATCTGAGCCAACTCCCGGCTCTTGAGCAACCTATCCGGCCGGTCGGGCTTCTTCAAGGCCGGGTCAAAGTGGCGCTGGAGGATGCGCTCGCTCTGATTGATCTGGGCGGAAATCCGTTCCTTCAGTTGGTTGAAGGCCGCAAAGTCGCCCACTTGCGAATAGCATTTCACCTCGACCAGGTTGCAAGTGATCGTTCTGGTGTTCAAATCCAAGTCGAACAATCCCAAGTCGGTGCGTTGCAGACTGATTGCATCATTGACATCGTCTGACTCACCGCTTGAGCGGTAAAGGTCCGTGTGCGCATCCAACGGCACAATGACCTGATTGCTCAATGCGCCCTGATATTCGAGGTAGAGCCGAGCCAAAGCCAGACCAAGTGCCTCCGCCTGTTGTGTGCGAGCAGAAATCAGCTTGAGCGCTAGTTGACCGGACAGCGACCGCAGATTTGCCAGGATCTGGACCGACTGCTCGCCGTCGGCGGACAAGCCATGCTCAAGCAGCACCGGCTTGAGCATCGCCTCCAGTTCATCGTTCGAGCGCGACGAGATGATCAGGTTGTGTGTCGCCTGGGAGCTGGCTCCCGGCACATAGTCAATCAGATAGTCCGGTCTGTTCTTCCGGCCGCCATGGTCGAAGAACTCAATCCCCATATTTCGGTCGATGGTGAACACCCAATCGCTGATCTGGTGAACCTCGTAGATCAGTTCTCGTTGGGCCACATCGAGGCCAAGGGTCACCACAGGCACAGCTTTGAAGCTGGCACCAGAAGCAGCAACCGCTGAGGTAGCAAAGCAGAGGTGTCGGCTCAGGGACGACAGTAAATCGAAGCACGCCGCATGGTTGTCCGCGCCGAGGGAGCGCCCGACAATCGGCCGCTTGTTCCAAAAGGTTCCCGAATCGTCATCAACGAATTCAGTGTCAAAGTCCTGTATCAGCCCATGCAGTGGGGTCACGCCCATCGGCTTCTCTGCAATGGAAAGCTCCTCGGCGGGAAACACATCCAGAAGAACACTGATGTGGGCCGGGAACTCCTTGGAATTTGCATGGAATTCATTCAGGGGGTGCTTGGCCAAGTTCAGTTTGGAAAACAGATGGCTGCCCGTTGAGGTCGCAAATGCGTCGGCGGCCTCGTTTACCGTGGCTCCGGGACGGACCATCGACTCAAGAGCCTCGCCCAAAACAGGTGAGTCGGGATCGGTGGTAAAGAGCCGCACGTCATAGCGCAAATCGGCATGCTCGCGCTTCTGCTGGAGCGATAGCAGAGCCTCCGCAATCACCGATCCGGCCCCAGGGTTGAAGATGTTCAGTGATAACTCTCGAACATAGGGATGCTGAGAGAGATAGCGCTCGATCTTGTCCGCAATGACTTGTCCGGAAATATCTGATCCCGCCGCAGAGGGCTCGGCCAAGCCGAGCGCTGAACAGATTTCCGCCATCAGACCACGGGAATTTTCCTCGGTCGTCGGGGCGTAGAGCGCCCAGAAAGCATTCAGGTTGTCCACCGGAGTGAAGATGCGGCCATCCTCGACGGGAATACCGACCGGATAGGCAGAGGGCACAAGGCCATCCAACAGCGCGGAACGGACGTGAGGAATGTGATCCTTTCCGCCTGACTTGATCTTCTCAATCCAATCCTTACCCAGGGCGACCCAACTGCTCAGCCACAAGGCACGAAGCGGATGGGTTGGGGAGACCAAAACAGCCTCCCGGTGCCTTCCACCGAAGTCGGTCAAGATGACATGAATGGAATCGACGGCCAGCACATTTTTGAGCGCTTGCAAGTGTTGCTGACGCTCGGCACCAGAAGTCGTCTCGGCCTGACGGATGAGGTTCCTGACCAAGTCAAGGTAGCTTTCAGCATACGCGAGGCATTCCCTTTCCGAGTCGCGGAACGAAAGCCCCTGCATGATCAGCTCGGCAGTGTCTTTGCGCACTGCTGCAAAAAACTCTTCGCGGGCAGCCAAGAAGGAAGCCATCGCGGCGGAAGATGGCAGCGTGAGTCCAACCTCGGAAGGCGGCTCGGCGGTATCCAGATTGATCTGCATTCGCCAGCCTGACGGGTGCTTAGGCTCCGCCAAGACGCGCTGCTCGATGGTTTTGAGCATACGCGAAAGCGGAATCTGAACCGCGCCCTCACGACCGAATTTTGCGTGTAGGGTTTCCTGGCGAGAGGTCTTCTTGGAACGACCGCCCTCGGCCCAGGCGACACCACTGATGGCGATATCATCGGGATCGCGTTCATCGCCCAGGGCAGTCAGTTGCAGCCGGAAACGCGCATGCTCCAGGCTCTGCTCAATGGGTATGGCGCGTTGCGGTGGTTCTTCCTCGATGTTGCCACCGGGCAGGACGTAGAAAGGTTCGCTCTCGTAGGAACGTCTTGCGCCCTCGGAGGCGGAATCCGCTTCCAGCGGAATCGGATCGCCATCGGCCGTCCAAGGCATTACACGGATGAAATGCCATCCTTCCTCGAATTCGATCTTATTGAGCTTGGCCAAGTTGGTCGTGCATTGCAGACGGTTCGGCGTCCAGGCCTTGACTTTCTTAGATTTTCCAACCGGGCCGTCATTCTGCGAAATGATCTGAACCGTAAAATGATCAAGCCCGCTTACCTTGCCGGGGTGAGGGCTAACCTCGAACACCACGTTCATTTTGCGGCGGTCGTTCGGCACCAGAACCTGTTGCCCGATGAGGCCGGAGAGTTGGTCGTCGGTCTCATCCTCCTGAACGACTGGCAAGTCGGTCTCCAGTACTGTCAGCAGGACCTTGTCCAGCGAAAGCTCTTCCTGGAACGTCCATTTATCGAATGAAATGCTCCACCAGCTCTTGTCGGTCGCGATGGGCGGCGTCCAGGATTCGGGCTCCTGGACTTCGTATTTTTCAAAATAGGTGAATAGTCGCGACTCCAATGCCTTGTCGCTGAGTCCCAGATCGGCGATACGACCACGAACCGACTTGTGCGAGGCCATCAGACTGCGGACGCTGCCGAGGTTACGGCGAATCTTGCCATTGACCATGCCGGGATCGGCAAAGAGCTTGAAGTCTGGAATCAACGTCAATTCATACAGGCTGGCCCCGAGGGTTTCGCCATCAATCCCGTTTTCGAGCGCAGTGAGCAGGTACCGCACGCGGGAAACATGGTCGGCAAACAGCCACTCCTCGTCGGTGAGGATGCCCAGAAGATCGCGAGCATGGCCAACCAGCGTTGTCGGGAGCCGATCAAGCAGCGAGTCGATAAGGTCCTCGTAGATACCGGCGAAGGTCAGCTCCTCGAAGGTCGCCACACCGAAAGAGTCCTCGGCGCTGGTGCGAAGCGAAGTCGGTATGAAGACCAGCAACGGCTGACGCAGCTCGCCGTTCGCGTCCGGGTTGCGCAACTCCACCAGTTTGGTGGAAGTGACTCGGAAGGGCTGGCCCTCCTGATCATGGCTGCCGAGGATAAAGATATTTCCGTCGGGTCGGGTCCGACGTAGTTCCTTGCAGACCGACTCCATTACCTCGTCATCGAGATCGGTGACCCGCATGCAGTGGCCTGGGCCACGGTCACCCAGGATCGCTTCGATACGGGGGCACAGCAGACAAGCGACCGCCGCATTCAACTTGTCCTGGGAAAGCTTGGTGAACGCATTACTCATGCGTGCCTCCCGTTTTTATCTGTTCCGTCATTTCTCTCAATCGCATAGCGGGGCGATACCTTCTGGGTCACGTAGGCATCCGACAGGTCCTCGTAGAACCCGATTTCACGCAGGCGACGCTTGAAGGCTTCGAGGTTGAGGCGCAGGGCGCGTCTGTCGAGGATGCTGCTGTTGGCCTGTGCTCCTTCCGGCAGCCGGTCGATGTGAAGGCCGTAGCGGCTTCTCAAAAAGGCCAGCAACTCTTCGATGCGAACCTCGCGGGTCACGAAACGCCCGTCATCCTGAGTGAGCACAGCCACCTGAAGGAGCACCTCAAGAAGCTTGCTTCCCAGCACAAACCGCCGAGGACTTCCCTTGGTTCGGGATTGGGCCAACAGGCCGTTCTCCTTGTTCTTCAGCAGCAGTGAGTCCAGGCACTCAGTGATGTACTGGCGGTGATACTTGCCGCGATATGCCATCAGGATTTCTATGAAGGATTCGAACTCGCCAAGGCCCATGGCGGTGACGTCCCGGATCTCCGGATCGATGTCCTCGTTTCCAGAGGCCGACTCCTCGATCAGGCTGGCCAGGCGGAACTTGAAGTAGGCTTGCCGCTCGGCGTCGTGCTCGGGCTTCAGTAGAGAAACCAGATCGCCGACGGTAAACACGCCGGCCCCTGGAGCGGTCAGCTTGCCCGTCTTCTTGCTCAGGTATTCCGCCATCTCATCGAGCTTCTTGACGACGAAATTGGCCTGCACAAAGGCAGGAATCTGGCGATAGAGCCGGTCAGTGGACTTGCGAGCCAGCTCGACCATATGCGGATTATTGACGTCCCCCATATCCACGACCAGCGCCACGGGATCAGGTGAACTCGCCAGCGCATTGTCCGAGCGCTGCTTCACCAGCTTGGGCAGTATCTGCAACAGCTTGAGGTGGTAGAGCGCCAGATGGAATGCCATCAGGGTTTTAAGGTAATCCACCAGCACCGAGCGAGGAATATGGGGCTCATAGGCCAATAGCCGCAGAATGTCGTCGGCCATGGTGTCGGCCTGATCGATTAGAAGTGGTGGAAAGCGCTCGGGCTCCTTGGAGTCCTGTGTGTCCTGAGTAACTTGAGAATCGAAGCGAAGTAGCGCTTGGGTTTCTACATCGACGACCGTGCCGGATTCATGCCTACCGGTTACATGGTCAATCCCAGGGAAAAAGAAGCGTTTTAGCGTGTCTCGGGCGGCCTGGCCCTTGCCTTTGCGGGCATAGTAGAGCATCCAATAAATCTGCTCGGCTGCCCCATAGTCACGGCAGTGCTTCGAATTTCGAAATTTGTAGGTCTCTCCATGAAGCGGGCGCGGAGAGGCGACAGCTTGATTCGACTTGCCCCGATTTACCACATCAAGAAGTTCGGTCTCTACCCACTTGTGGACAATGGAGGGATGTTCGTCAAATCCCTCAAAATACTGCTTAACCTCTTCGGATAGCATCATTTCATCTGCAAATTCTTCTGGCTGCAAAATATTTGCGCGCGGCGGCTTGCGACTGCCATAGCCATTGAATTTGAGGCGAGGAAATAGCATGGTCAGCACACGATCCATTTCCGTGTGCTGCCAATGCAAATAACTGACCTTAGGTGTTCTGAATTCCTTGTCTCTACCCTTGATTGACATGATATTCAGCCCCCTTTTCAGAAACACCCAATGCCAATACGCCATCCTCTTTTCTGTTTATCTGGTAGAACCGGAGCCCATTTTCCGTCAGCAGAACTTCTTGATAGAGTGCAGCAGATAACAGGTTTTTGAATACCGCCAGACTTAACAGGAAACCTTCCTGCTCCTCGATGCTGGGACGGTAGCCGTTGTTGAGCCGCATCAGCATTTCATAGATGTCAAGGTTGATGCGCAGGCTGGCCTTGTGCCCGTCGCCGGAGTCGTAAAGCAGCACCAGCGCCTGAGACAGGTATTCAAGGAAAGGGTGAGCCGCTGTTTCCTGCGCGGTGCGGAGCGTGAAATGGTCGCCGTCAAAGAGACGGTAACTGCGGATGGTGCCCTTATCCACTTGGCGAACACGCAGCGCCAACTGGTTGCCCAAACGCGCCGGATCGCTCAGACCTTCGCCCCGGTTGATGGCTCGAAGAATGGCCGTAACCTCATCTGTGCTTTTTGCTCCCGGCTGCTCAATGGCATCCAGGAAGGGATCGATGCTTCCATATGGCAGCATCTCCTTCCAGCCGGTGTCGCGTCGCTCAAAGAAATGGCGACGGCGCATATGCGATAAATAATTGCGGTGCTTGGCGATCAGTCGAGCACGGTTCTTCGACGAGTAATCGCGAGGCAGATTGCGGAACAGCGTCGCCACAAGTTCATCGTCGTACCCAGCCCGCTCCGCGAACGAGAAGCGGCTCATGGCCTTGGTCTTGGGATTGAGGAAGCCAAGCTCGCGGTCCAGATCGGGATTGCTGACTTCGGCGACGTCAATTTCGCGCAGCAAGGCAATCAGCCGGTCATTGGAGCCTTCCGCCCCACCAAGCCACGAGTTGAAATAGAAACCGTCAAGGATGCGATTCTGGGTTTCTTCACCGCCGTTCTGATAGAGGTGGTGAATGCCGTCGCAATCCTGGGTGCCTACCAGCATGAAGGCCAGCGCCGAACGAAGGTCGCGCATGGTGATGTGCAGTCGGCCGCGCAGGTGCGTAATGGTGTAGAGCATCTTCAGGCGCTCGATCACCTTGGGACCGGCAACCGGGTCCTGGAAGGTCCGGGCGTTGTGATAGGCGTAGCATTTGCCCTTGAGATCGCACTTGTCGCATGCCTGCCAGTATTCCTGCTGGGTCATGCGGGCGATCAGCCGCTCCAGAATCGAAGGTTGACCTTCCTCGGGTTCGGCGACCACCGAGCGCAGGTTGAGGTTGATAACCGCGATACCGCCTTCCGGAGCAGCTCCGGCCAAGCCCTGCTGGATCTGCTTGGCAAGCAACGGGAACTCTTCTTCATGCTCAAGGAAGAAGTCGACCAGCCGTCCCTCGTTGATGGCGATTAGGCGGGTCTGATTCTCGGGCCAGTCGGAGGCATCCTTGCCCGCGAAGGGAGCGAAGAACTTCTGAAGCACGGCATCGTTGCGCTCGTCGCCTTCATCCTGGCTCCCGTCGTAGTTGCTTTGGTAGGTATGCCCCTTGAGCTGGAACACAGCCCCGTTCGCGCCGCGCTGTATCTGTGCGCCCTTGCTCTCGGCAAAGGCCTCGAACTGCTGAATGAAGGCCGTCTTGCCGTCGCCGGCGTTACCGCTGATGATGACCAAACGGAACTCGCCCTTGAGCAGCGCGGGCTTGAGCTTTTCGTCCAGATAGGTCGGAACGTAGGTGGCCTTGCCAACTTCGTCGAGGCCACGGGTGCCTGCGTTGGACACCTGGCTCTGGCTATAGAGCGTCAGCAGGTGGGTGACAAAGGGGTTGGTGTTCGGCTTGGTCGGCTCGAAACCCAGCTTGGACACCACCTTGGGTCCGGCACCAATCTCGCCGGTCGTCAGCACCGAGCGCAGGCGCTTGACTTCGGCCAGGGCAATCAAGAACTCCTCCGCCGACGCAAAACGATCCTTGCGCTCCGGCGCGATCATTTTCGCCAGCACATTGACCAGCGACGAGCTGAGGTCGGCGCAGCCTTTGAACTGCTTGGGGTCCCTGGGCTGAGTCTTGATCGGCGGCGTGGGATCGTCGAATGGATACTTGCCGGTCAGGCACTCATAGAAGGAGATGCCCAAGGCATAGAGGTCACGATCCATTCGATCCGAAGCATCCGGCTCGGAGGAGTAGTCGTAATCCGGCGGCAGGTAACGGCGCGTGCCACCACCTCCTTGAACCTCATCGTTCTCGGAGACCGCGACGTTGAAATCGATGATCCGGACGCCTTTGTCCGTCCAAAGCAGATTGGAGGGCTTGACGTCCTGATGGTAAACGCCGTGCTTGTGGAGATGGGCCAGCCCCTCGGCGGCCTCGCGCGCGATGCGCACGGCATCATCCAGCGACAACGCCTCGGCATCGATCAGATCGGAAACATCCAAACCTTCCACATACTCAAAGACAATGTAAGGCGTCTGCTTAGCATCGGCCATGCGATCCGCCCAGATCACCTTCACCACATGCGGATGTTCGGGGAGATTGGCCAGGGTCTTGTACTCGCGGCGCAGCCGTTCGTACACACTGCGGCGGTCCTTGGTCACCAGTTTGATGACGCGGACCACATCGCCCAGGGAATCGAACACCTTGTAGGCGACGCCGAAGCCGCCGCTGCCCAACTTCTTCTGAATGCGGAAGCGATCCGCCAGGATGAAATCCTGCGGCAAGTTCATCAGGTTATCTGGGAGCTGTGGCACAACCACGGCCGGGCCTGAGTCGTTCTTGGCCTCTGGCAGAATCAGATCATCCAGGGCCTTGCGAGCGATGGCTGCGCTCGTGTGCCGTTCCTCCGGGTCAAACTCGCAGAACTTCTGCAACCACTCGTCGATCCCCTTGGGCAGGTCCGGCTTGTGCTCCGAGGGCTTGATGGGGAATTTGCCGTCGGCCTCCATCATCTGGTCGACGCTTTCAAAGGGCAGCTCGCCGGTCAGCAGTTCAAAAAAGATCAGCCCGGCGGCATAGAGGTCGGAGGCAATGCTGGCCTGGGTCGGTTCCTTGAAGCACTCTGGAGCCTGGTAGGTAGCATCCAGATCATCCACCACCTGATCGGCGATGGTAGAGGTGCGGTTCTTGCCCACCCTGGCGAAATCGAAATCGGTTACCCGGGCCTGGCCGCCCTTGGTCAGCAGAATGGCGTCCGGGGTCAGGTTGCGGTGGATCACCTCATGCCGGTGCGCATGGTCCAGGGCCGACAGCACGTCGCGCATCACTTGGAGCTTCTGATCGAAGGTCAGCGCCATCGAGACCTTGTTGATGTGCAGGCGCAGGGCCTGGCCAGGCAGATCCTCAGTGACCAGCACCACCTTGTCTTCATCGTCGGAGACGAACAGATCCTTCACCGCCAGCACATTGGCGTGGGTCGGCATGTGCGCCACGGCGCGATAGGCGTTGCTGATCTTCTTGAACTCTTCCTTGCGGGCAGCCTCGTCCTGGTACGGGTCGGCCTGGTAGACCCGCAGGCGGGCCATGCCGCCGCTCTTGCCCAACAGGTTGTGCTTGGCGCGGTACTCGGTATAGCGGTCGGTGCCGCCCAGCTTCTCTTCCACCTGCCAGTCGCGGAACACCAGCGCCGCGCTCTTGGGCTTGGCGTTGCCGGTGATCGCCTTGGCGATCTGGGAATGGAAGCGGGTGATGTTATCCAGCCGGTTGTCGGGAATGCGGCTCGCGTCGCGGAAGTATTTCAGACAGTGCTTGAAGTCGGTCACGTCCGGGCTGTCGATGCCCGCCTGGTCGAACACGGCGGCGTCATCCGCGGTGAGCAACACGGCGGCATGGACATGAGCCTTGCGCAGCTCGATCTGTCCGGGATTGCTATCGCGGATGAAGCTGGCCATCACCTTCGCGTGGTGACGAAGCTTCGCGAGGGGCGAGTGAAACGGTTGCCGGCCCTGCGGATACCACTTGGAGCCATACACATCGATGTTGCCCCGCGTCCCTTTGACATCCACCAGATACACCGCATGAGGCGCGAGGATGGCGATGTCGATTTCGAACACCTCCTGCCCTTGGCGCATCTCGAAGTTGTGGAAAATCAGCCAGCCATCAGGCAAATGATCCCGAAGGAAACCGATGGCCTGACGTTCAGATTCGTTCGCGGGTTGCCCGATGGGTATGACCTTCGCCATTAGCGACCTCCCTCCTCAATGGCGTGCTCGACGAGGGCTATACCTTGCAACTCTAGAGCAAGAGCTTTGGCTACTTTCTCGTGTGCTTCAATCACCGGCAAGGCTAGCTTTTTCCGAGTGGGCTCATCTGGCCAAGGCAATTCAAACCCTTCCATATGCGGGTCCCAAACACGGGGTATGCTGTTTCCCGCAGCTTGTCTCTTGACTAGCGCTTGCCCATGCGGTGTTCGCAAAAACAAGTAGATGTAAGCGCCGTCGTCTATAGAGTTGGGCACTATCCTGTATAGGTCATCTGCACAGAAAACATCCTCCAACCAGCCGCAAACAAAAATTGGCCGCCCGAACAATCCATACACTTGCCCGGCTGCTTGAAAAATAACCCATCCTTTCTTGACTATGAACTCATCAAAGTTTGGTGTCTTTGCGCTGACATATCTTGGTTCATTAGCTTGATACAAATAGGCATCATTACCACTCACGAACTGGGGGCCGTACTTCGGCCCTTCAACCCATATTCGTTTGAAAATAGGAGGCTTGAAAAGCCGATCCACCACGTTCTTAAGCTTCTCAGCACGATGTCTACCATTTCTCACTGCGACCTCCGCTTGAAGGGCAGCAGGAGAATGGAATGGCGCGTCCAATCTGCGACGCAGATCGTTTGAGGAGACGATAGACCACCCAAATTCCGTTACACCTTTAGAGTCAAGCTCCATTAAGCCAAGTTCTTTAATGGCCTCACTGCTTGCCCATTCAATTTGATTGCAAGCCTCCGCTCTTAAGTCCGCCGCTCGCTGAATTAGCTCATGAGCCTCGTCCTCAATATGGCCAAGTCGCGGTACGGGCAAGTCAGAAATATGGTGTGGTTCTATGTGCTGAATTATGGCGCCATAGGTACCAGAAACCACTAGGGGCACACCAAATCGACTGGACAGATAGGCATATAGGTACCCAGGCTTAATCTTTTCTCTATCAGGAACGACTCGCATAAAATGCTGCGACCCAGCCATTCCCTTCATGTCACTTCTCGCATATGCCATGCGCCCGATAGTCCCTGAGCAGGTAATGAGCGTCCAGCCTTCATCGATTAACAAAGCCGGATTGGAAGTAACTTGCTTGTTTGAAAGCAGCTCAAGCGTCGATAGATCTGCGCATAGAATGTCTGTGCTCCCGAGAAAAGGAACACCATGTTTTCTGCTCTCCACGTAGGTTCGTGGAAATCGAGGTCCATTGAAAATTCCATTGTTATAACCTGAGGTAAGGCTGTTAAGTTGCTGGGTGTGGAATTTCTTGAGAAGCTCTTTGGCCTCAATAGCTCCGGACAAGTAGGGGCCACAGTCCAAACGACGACCGTTATGCTCCAACCAGGTGCTCGGCACAGTTTTTACTTGAAATTTTCTGGTCATAATTTCACCTCGCCGGTTGCGCGAAATTCCTTGTATTTCGCTGCCACCAGCGGCAGCTCGTCATGAACGCGGCGGTTGCGGCGTGTAGTCCGACGGATTTCCACTTCACCGCCTTCTCGAACCCGTTCGATCACTTCCTCATCGAAAACCAGTTCCTCTCCATCGGGGGCTCGCTGAAACAGGAGATTGCCCCGGGCATCGACACCAGCCCGGTCCACCACGGCCATGAAGACCTTGTATTCGGGGTGTTCGGTATTGATGAGTTCTTCCTGACTGCGGCGGCGCAGTACCAGGAGACTGGGCAAGGCGGGCGTCAGGCCATATTCCTTCACCGTGACCTTGAACGGCTCCACCGGCAGGTCAACCGAGGCCAAGACCTCGCAGTGGCGCAGAACCCACCAGCGCACGTACTCATCGCTGGGATTGCCCAGCAAGCCGTCGGGCAGCAGGATGCTCACGCGGCCGGTGCCGGGCTTCACCCATTGCAGGGCGCGTTCGATAAACAGCACCTCGGGCGGCACACCGCCGATGTTTAGATTGCCGGTGTTGCGGAATCCACCTTCTTCGTCGCGCTCCCAGTTGTTGCCCAGGTCGTAGCGCTCCAGGATGGAGGTGTCGCTGACCGTGTCTTGTGTCGAGAACCAGGGGTTGAGCAGAACCATATCCATGCTGCCCAGCGGCATGGCCGGGCGAGCGGCTTCAATGCCATCCAGATCGCCGTCCGGGAAGGTGCGAGCATCGATGCGGAACACACGACCGGGATTGCCGGTGGTGAACAGCAGGTTCATACGGCTGGCCACGGCCAGGAAGGGATCAATGTCGCAGCCGAGGGCATTGCTGGCCGCCCAGGCGGCGGTTTCGTTTTGCGCCTGGCGGATCTGTTCGTTGGTGGCCTCTTCAGGCGTCGTGCCGACGGCCGCCAGTTTTTTCTTGAAGATGTGCGCAGCGGTCATGGCCAGGAAGGTGCCGGTGCCGCTGGAGCAGTCCATGATGCGTTCGCCGGGTTGCGGGTCGAGCATCTCCACCGCCATTTCGGCCACGTTGAGCGGCGTAGGGTAGCGGCCCTCGCGGCCGTCCATCACGCTGCGGGCAACCGCACGGAAGGCCTCGGTACGGTAACGGGGCTGGGTTTCGCTCAGAGAGTAACGGGCCAGCTCCATGACCACGCGGGCGGTCTCGTGGGGTTCCAGCGTCAGATCCCAGCCACGGGTCAGCAGGTTCGGTTGCCAGGCCTTGGCGGCGGCAATGGATTCGGTGATGCGCTGGGCAATGGCCTGTTGGCCGGCCTCGGTGAAAGGCTCGTCCCCCCTGATCCAGAACCTGCGGTCACCGGTGGGCAGGGTCTCGTCGTGGATCTTGGCTAGCATCAGCACGGCCAACTGCTTGAAGGAATCCTTGTGATCGAGACCAAGGTTGCGGTTCAGATATTGGCGGCAGCGCATCAGGGCGTCTTCCAGATCTCCCGCTTCGGCGCTGACCTGAATGACACCACCGGTGCGATCGAGATCGGAGGTACGTTCGCCCGGAACCGGCCAGACACCCAGCGGTTTGGGCCGGACTTCAAATCGGGTGCGCTCGACCTGGAACAGGAACTCTTCTTGACCGTTGGTCCACATGCCCAGCGTCGCGCCCGGGATCAGTTCCAGCAGCTCCTTGAGCTCGCGCAGGTCGGCGTCGGCCTCGGCAATGGAGCGGAGCTTGTCTCGCTTTTTCTGATTTTTGCAGACGATGATCCGCTGCAGGTTGTCGTTATTGTGCTCGGCATCGGGGCGGAAAATCGCGATGTCGATGCGCTTGCGCCCCTGGCCGGGGATCTGCGGGTTGTAGTTGACCTCCAGATCGTTTCGGTCAAAGCCATAGCTCTCGATGAGCTGGCGCAGAACTTTCTGCACCAGCAGCTTCTTGGCCGAGGCGCTTTCCTTGTTGCCGGTCAGGATGTCGATGAAAAAGTTATCCGGGCCGCTCCCTTCGGCAGCATCCTGCGGGGTCTCGATGATGTCGTCTTGATCGCTCACCCGTTCTGCTCCTTGAGAAATTCGCGGTACTTCTCAGCGATGACCGGCAGATCGTTGTCCTCGATCTTTTCACTGCGGGTCAGGGTCCGTTCCACGAAGCGCCCGCCGATACGGATGCGCTCGATATGCTGCTTGGGCTCGACAATCTCTTCGCCGTCCGGGGTGCGCTTGTAGAGTTTGTTACCACGGCGGTCGAAGCCAACCTTGTCGGCAACGGCCATGAAGACTGGGTATTCCTCGGCACTACCCAGGGCCTCGCGATGCTTCTCCTGGTCGTCCTTGCGGCGCAGGAACAGCAAGCTAGTGAGGATGTTGACGTTGGCTTCGGCAATGAAGGCTTCTACCGGCAGGTCGACGGAAGCAAGCACCTGCGTTTCGCGCATGATCCACCAGCGGATGTATTCCGCGGCCGGATTGCCGAGAACGCCGTCGGGAAGAACGATGCCCATGCGGCCGGTCCCCGGCTTGAGCCACTTGATGCAGCGCTCGATAAAGAGAATTTCGGGGGCAACACTGCCCTTGAGAACGCCGGTGTTGCGGAATCCACCTTCGCCGTCCGGCTCCCAGCCATGAGCCAGCTCGTACTGCTCCAGAATGTGCTTGTCCGTAATCGGGATGTCGGAGCCGAAGGGAGGGTTGGTGGCGATGATATCCACCGACGCCAGCGGGATCTCCTTCTTGACGCTGGGCAGGTCGGCTAGATGCCCCAGCGGAAACTCCAATGAGTTGATGTTGTAGATATGTCCACGGCCATCGCCCGCCAGCACCATGTTCATCTGAGCGGCGCGGATCAGGAACGGGTCGAAGTCGGTGCCGAAGACATTGGCGGCGGCATACTCTTTCAGCCGTTCGTGGATGTTCAGGAACTCGGTGGTGTTCTCGTTTCCGGCCTGGATGTTTTGCTCTTCGCGGAACTTCTTCAACATGTGCCCGAGGGTCGCGACCAAGAAGCCGCCCGTGCCACAGGCCGGGTCCAGCAGAGTCTCGGTCTCTTTGGGGTCGAGCATCTCAATGACCAGCTTCACGACGCCTCTAGGAGTGAAATACTGGCCCCGGTCGCCACGCAGGTTAACGCCAACTAGCTCCTGGTAGGCCACGCCCTTGGCATCGACGTCAGTTCGGGTAAAGTCGTACTTGGCCAGTTCCGAAACGATAAAGGCCAGCGCCCGGTCGGAGAGAGTGATCTCCTCGTTGCCTCGGAAAATATTCTTGTACTGCTTCTTGACCTCGGTGAAGAGCTCCTCGATCCGGACGCGGATGGCTTTGCGCCCTTGTGGCTCGAACTGCTCCCTGGGTCCAGCCCAGAAACGGCGCTGCCAGGCCTGCCGCTGCTTGGCACGCAGGTTCTCGTCGTGCATCTTGCAGAATATTAGGTACAGGAATTGCCAGAAGGCGGCGTCCTTGGGCATGCCCTCGTTGCCATGAATGAAGTTGTGGCAACGCCGGAAGGTGATCTTCAGCATCTCGTTGTCGGCGACACGGGTATGGGCATCGGAGATGACTTCCTTAGTGCCGACCGACTCTTCGGCCATCGGCCAGTCGCCGATGGGGTTGCACTTGGTTTCGAAGCGCTTTTGCTCTTTCTCGACAAAGAAGAACTCCAGGCCGTTGGTCCACAAGCCGTACTGAACGGCATCGACCTCGCGCATGATGGTTTCGATCTCGTCGAGGTCTTTGGCGGCCTGCTCGAAGTCGCGGATGCGCATGGCATTTTTGCCGACGTTCGGTTCCTGGCGGCAAATCACGGCGCGGCTGAAATTCTCAATCGTGTGGTCCTTGCCGTGGTGGAAGATGGCCACATCCACCTTCTTGCGCCCGCCAATGGAGAAATCCAGCTCCATGTCTTCCGGAGAGAATCCGTATTCATGGATCAGGGCACGAACTACCCGCTGCCGAACGAGCTCTTTCTTCGTTTCCTTGATCTGTCTGCCGGAAACGTAGTCGAGCGTGTATCCAGCTGGGATGGTGTTCTCGGCCTGCTTGTTCTTCTTTCTGCTCATATAAAAACTCCGCTCACCGAGGCTGGGGTCATTTCTGGTCTTCCTCGCCGAAATCATGGGTTGTGTGTTTCTGCTGCTCTATCCATGTATCGATGTCCTTTCGGGCGAATCGCCACTGACCTCGCACCTTGAACGCAGGTAGTTCTCCAGCCTGGGCCATGGAGTAGACCGTCTTCTCGCCGACCTTTAAGAGCGTGGCGACCTCTTTAACCGTGAACACTTCTTCCCCAAGCATCTGTTCGCTCCTGAAAAGTGACGACGTGGGCAGGTTGGCCGGCATGGTCCTGGCCCAAGATCGGCAGGAAAGAGCAAACTTTACCAAACAATGGAGTAGCCTACTAAGCGTGTTAAATGTTGCACAACACTAAACACCTGAGGTAGGATGCGCGGTATGAGTAGCTTTGGAGAGACGATTCGCGACCTTCGGGTGGCACAGAGCCTTGGCTTACGCGAAGCGGCAGGCTTAGTCGGCATTTCGCCGGCCTACTTGAGCCGTATCGAGCGTGGTAAGGAGTCTCCGCCTAGGCCTGAGGTCATCAAAGCTCTAGCGAAGGTGCTGGCGGCAGATCCCGACGTGTTGTTCCGCCTATCGCCTTCGACTGACCCTGAAGTCGTCGACTACTTGCACACGCAGCCTGAAGCGATGGCTTTAGTGCGATACCTCAAGGAGGCGTCATTGCCCGCAGAGGACGTCGCAAAGTTGTTGGAGCTTGCCGAGTCGCTGTCTCGCCCTACCAAGTAGAGAACTGGGCAGGAGGCCTGCAGCAGGCGGCCCGAGTGGATAGTGAGGTGTTGCGATTTCAGTGGGAGCGGCTTCAATGCGCGGGGGATACGCATGGCACGAATCAGAAAAATCCAGATCGCCAACTTCCGCGGCATCCAGCTGCTGACCTGGTGCCCGACGCCTGGCATCAACTGCCTGATCGGTCCGGGCGACAGCGGCAAGTCCACGGTGCTGGACGCGATCGACCTATGTCTGGGGGCCAGACGCAATGTCCAGTTCTCGGATGCGGACTTCTTCGGCCTGGACATCACAACCCCAATCAGCATCACGCTGACGCTCGGCGACCTCGATGACAGCATGAGGACGCTGGAGGGCTTTGGTGCATTCCTGCGCGGATACCACGCCAACACTGGCGTCGTCGAAGACGAGCCCTCTGCCGGCGCGGAGGTTGTGCTCTGCCTGAACCTGACGGTCGCCAGTGACCTGGAGCCCTCGTGGACCCTCGTCTCCGACCGCGCCGCACAGCAAGGCATCGTCAAGACGCTCGCATGGAAGGATCGCGTCGCCCTGGCGCCCACTCGCATCGGCGCGCTGGCGGACTTCAACCTGGGATGGCAGCGCGGCTCGGTACTGAACCGCATCTCGGAAGAGCGAGCCGACGCATCGGCCGCCCTCGTCAAGGCCGCCAGAGATGCGCGGAGTGGCTTCGGAGACCAGGCCGAACAACAGTTGGGAGAAGCGCTGGGGATCGTAACCACCACTGCTCAGGAGCTGGGCGTCAACATCGGCGCCAAGGCCAAGGCGCTGCTGGATTCGCATTCGGTGTCGTTCGGTGGCGGCACCATCTCCCTGCACAACGAAAGCGGCATCCCGCTTCGCAGCCTGGGCGTCGGGTCCACGCGTCTGCTTGTCGCTGGCCTACAGCGCAAGGCGGCCGGTCAGGCGTCAATCGTGCTCTCGGACGAACTGGAGTACGGGCTGGAGCCGCACCGCATCGCGAGGTTCTTGGGCTCCCTCGGAGCCAAGGAGGCCGCTGCTCCGCTGCAGGTGTTCCTCACCACCCACTCACCCGTGGCGCTGAGAGAACTGTCGGGCGACCAGCTCTTCGTATTGCGCCGTGGCCCCCTCGGCCATGAGGCTCGCCTGGTCGGCGCCGACAATGACATCCAGAGCACGATCCGCCTCTATCCCGAGGCTTTCCTGGCTGGCTCCGTGGTCGTGTGCGAGGGAGCCAGCGAGATAGGCCTGCTGCGCGGGCTGGACTTATACAGGCTTGACCAGAGGAATGCGTCACTGGCTGCATTGGGCGTGGCGCTCGTCGACTGCGGTGGCGGGGAGCCGGATCGACCGTATGCGCGCGCCTCCGCATTCCAGTCTCTGGGCTACCGGGTGATGGTGCTGCGCGACGACGACAAGAAGCCCACACCTGCGGTCGAGTAGGCTTTTGTCGAGAACGGTGGCACCGTCGTCGCCTACCGCGCGGGCCGTGCGCTGGAGGACGAGCTGTTCGGAAGTCTCACGCCGGTTGCCTGCCAGAGGCTGATCGGCTACGCCAACGAATTGCATGGCGACCTGATCGTCGAACACCTGCGCACTGTCTCGAACAACACGCTCACCTTCCAGCAGATCTGGGACGAGATCCAGAACACCGGCCTCCTGTCGGCCGAACGCAGGGCCATTCTTGGTCAGGCGGCGCGCATCCGAAAAGCTGGCTGGTTCAAGCAAATCTCGTGGATGGAGGACGTGGCGAGGACCATCGTTGCACCGGACCTGCATCTTTGCGATCAGGGATTCCGCGCTCTGATGGACCAGGTATTCGGGTGGGCCACTGATGGACCACGTTGAAATCGACCTTCGTGCAATCCAACGCGGAACCGTCACCGCACCGGCCGGCTGCGGCAAGACACAGCTGATTGCCCACGCGCTTGCCGGTCATCGGGGCAACAAGCCCATTCTCGTGCTGACACACACGAATGCCGGGGTCGCGGCCTTGCGTGGCCGGCTGGACCGCGCCGGTGTGCCAGCCAGCGCCTATCGATTGAGCACGATCGATGGCTGGGCTATCCGGCTCATCTCGACCTTTCCGGGCCGCAGCGCCCACGATCCAGAGATTCTGCGGCTGGCTGCACCTGCGCGGGACTACCCGGCTATCCGCGACGCCGCCTGGAAGCTCCTGCAGGCCGGGCACGTCAGTGAGGTGCTGAAAGCCTCGTATGCGCATCTGATCGTGGATGAGTACCAGGATTGTTCGGTGCCTCAGCACTACATCGTCTATTTCCTCTCGTTGATCCTGCCGACCTGCGTGCTGGGCGACCCCATGCAGGCGATCTTCGGGTTCCGGGGCAATACGCTGGCCGACTGGAACCAGCACGTGTGCGCGCATTTTCCTGTCGTCGGGGAACTGGCAACGCCCTGGCGATGGCGCAACGCCAGCGCGGAAGCGCTGGGACAATGGTTGTTGGAGGCCCGCCGGTTGTTGGCGGCAGGGCAGTCGGTGGATCTGCGTAGTGGGCCACCGGAGCATGTGACCTGGATGCAGGCCGTACCACCCAACGACCATGCCCAGCGCCTAGCCGCTGCGAGGACGGCATCGCCAACCGCTGACGGGCGCGTGCTCATCATCGCCGATAGCCGCAACCGAGCAGCACAGCAGAACTTTGCGAGCCAGACGCCGGGCGCTTCGACGGTCGAGGCCGTCGATCTGCAAGACCTCATCGCCTTCGCTAGCAACTTTGATGCGGGGGCACCGAATGCTCTCGCGCAGTTACTGGCGCTGGCGCAGAGCGTTATGACCAATGTGGGCGTGGCGGAGTTGACGCGGCGCCTGGAGTCGTTGGCAAAGGGAACTGCAAGGAATCCTCCGAACGAGGCAGAAAGCCGCGCACTGGCGTTCGGGCGCGCGCCCTCTCTCGCTGCGGCCGCCGCGCTGTTGTCGGAACTGCGGGCACTGCCGAACGTACGTGTGCATCGGCCGGCCATCCTCTACGGGATGCTTAAGGCGCTCCGGGAAGCCTCGTCGGGGGCCGTCCCTCTGGCAGAAGCGGCCCGGCGCGTGCGGGAAGAGAACCGCCTGTTGGGGCGCCCGCTACCAAAACGCGCCGTCGGCAGCACGCTGTTGCTCAAGGGGCTGGAAGCCGAAGTCGCGGTGCTGCTAAATATCGAGGGTATGAGCGCACAGAACCTTTACGTCGCCATGACCCGTGGGTCGATGAAGGTCGTAGTGTGTAGTCCTGGTCCAACAATCGGCTAAATGTACTTCTTGAAGCTCGCCGCCACGATGTTCACCGCCAGTCCCAGCAGAAACGCTGCAGGCAGCAGAATCATCGAAGGGTGCAATGACACCGGTAACGCCAGGTAGGTCACCCACGGCAACACCGCCAGCGGCATCAAGGCCGCCTTCGCCCGGTGGTAGACGAAGCCCGATTCCCGCCCCGCGCCGAACTTGCGGATGTCGCGGCGAACCAGGCCATCGACCAGGCCGACGAAGGCCGCGAGCAGGAACAGCGGCAGCGTGAGCACCAAGACCAGCAGGCGGACGATGAATGTCAGGACGGTGAAGCCGGCGGCAATCAGATAGCGCTCGGTCCAGACATAGACCTGGGCGAGGTAATAGCGGAAGTCCCGGTGCACGCCTCGGCTAGGTGCGCTAGCCTGCGCCGAGGCGTCGCGCATCCAGTCCAACAAGCCCGTCTTCACGAAAACCCACTCGTAGGTGCTCTCCACCAGCCAGCGCGCGGTGCGTCCCGGCTCCTGCACAACGGCGCTCCGGGTGAAATGGGTGGAGAGCTGGTTCAGTTCGTAGTCGAGCATGCCCTGCGCGTGGCGCCAGCCCTGGTCGGGCCAGAACAGGTGCATGCCGACGCATTCGATGACGATGGACAGCAGCAGCGAGGCGACCAACACGCCGAACAGGCGCCATGGCAGCGTGACCACGCTGGCGACCAGGCCGCGCTGGCGTGCCTGCTGTCGCTCGGCGGTCGCGGCGGGCTCTTTCACGATGGCGCCTCTTCATCCGGCGTGCCTTCTTGCACTTCCTCGGCCAGATCCGCTGGCAACGCGTCGTCGTGCGACCGGGGCAGCCCGTTGCCCTCCCACCATTCCCCCGCCTCGGCGTAGTGCTGGCGCATGTAGCCGGCCAGTTGTTGCAGGTCCCGGGGCATGGCTTCGTCCGGATCGGGCGCAGGCAACGGCATGCGGACCTTCCACAGGTTACCGCCTTCGATGAGGGCGAAACACTGCCCCTTGGGCAGGCCGACCACGTGCGCAGGCTCGATGAGTGGCACGCTCGACGTGCTGATGCGGTCCTGCGCGTTGCTGGTGAAGTCGGTCGGACCGTGGATGTCGGAACTGTCGGTGGCGCCGCTGACCAGCGTGGTGGTGTAGACCTCCACCTTCGGCAGTTGTCGTGTCAGCAGTTCGGCGGTGGCGGTCTCGCGCACCCGCAGCATGAACAGGTTGTTGAAGTTGCCGATGACCTGGCCGGCCTTGGCGCGATTGCCGATGCGCGCCTCGATGTCCGAGAGCGTCTGCGTATAGGCCGTGACCTGCATGCCTGCACCGCCACCCTTGTTGATGAGCGGGATGAACTCATCTCCCATCAGTTCGTTGAATTCGTCCGCATGAACGTTGATGGCGACCTTGGGATCGGCTGACGCCCCCGGCAGGCCATCGTCGATGCCGTGCTTGTAGATGTGCCCCGCCACCGACACCAGGTCACTGAACATGCTGTTGCCGACGGCCGCCGCCACTTCGGCGTCGGACAGCGCATCCAGTCCCACATAGACCACGGCCCGCTTCCTGATGATCTGCATCCAGTCGAAGATCGGGCGCGGGTCGGACAGGTCGGAATAGTTCGGCGCGAGCAGTTGCGCGATCTTGCCGGTGGTGAGCTTCTCCAGCAGCGGCAACAGCGAAGCGACGATCTTGTCGAAGTAGGTGCGGTCGTAGCGCACCGCGGAGCGCAGGCCGTCGAGCACCGCGTCATAGGTTCGCGTCTGCGACAGGTACTGCTCCAGTGCCACCACCCGCTTCTCTCGCCCGACCATGTGGCGCGGGATGGTCTTGTCGTTGAGGCGTCCTTCGAGCTGGACGATCACCTCCCAGGCCTTAGGCTCGGTTCGGGCAAAGAAGTGCTGGGCGTACTCGATGAAGAGCGCGTCGATGTTGACGACGTGCCGCTGGATCAGCAGGTAGTCTGGCCGTTGCCCCAGTTCCACCAGGGCGCGCGCGATGATGTTGACGAAGCGCCAGGCGAACTCGCGAAACGCGGCGCTGTTGCCCTCGCCGGAAAGCTGCCCCGCAATGCGGGTGGCGACTTCCGAGATGCGCCCGAACCGGCCCACGGCGTTGTAGCGTGCCGAGATGTCGGGCCAGCCCAGGTGGAAGACGTACATCTCACCCTCGCGTCCGGCGCGCCTGGCTTCGACATACATGCGCTTGAGCAGGTCGGCATCGCCCTTGGGATCGAAGACGATCACCACCTCATGCTCGCCATGGATCTTGCGACGGATGTCCTGGGTGATGAACAGTTCGGCCAGGCGCGTCTTGCCCACTCGCGTGGTACCGAGCACCAGGGTGTGGCCCACGCGCTCGCCCAGCGGCAGGGTGACGTCGGTCTCGTGCGGCTCGATGCCATGCAGGCGCGGCATGCCACCCACTGGCGGCAAAGGCCGGACCGGGTTGAGCGGGTTGTCCCAGGCCAATGCCCGCGCCAGCCTAGGCAGCGGCGGCGGCGCGAACTCCAGCCGCTCCTCCAGGCGGCGCGCCAGGCGGTAGAACGTCGTCGGTTCGGCGTAGCGCCGGAACTCGGGCTTGTAGGTCTGCGTCAGCCGATGGGTGTGTCGTTGCTCCCAGCGGAAGCCACGCCCAACGAACAGGCGGTACTGGCTCACCGGCACGTCACGGCTCGTCATCACGTAGCGTGGCAGACGACGGATGTGGCGGCGGTAGCGCAGGATGGCCCAGGCGTCGCGCAGGCGGACCGCGCCGAAGGCCAGGAAGGCCAGCCCGCTGCCGAGGCCGAGTACCGGATTCAGCGCGAGCGACCACGGTGCCACCACGCACACCACCGCGGCGCCTGCGCATACGGCAACGGTGTATAGCTCCACCGCTGGCCGCAGCAGGACTTCGACGGCGTGCGGCTGGGCCATCGGGCCTTCCTCACTGTTCGATGCCGGTGGCGGTCACCAGCACCGGGTAGTGGCGCAGCCCCAGGCGCCCGGCCAGTTCGTCCCCGGACGCCGGCGCCAGCATCAGCCCGGGCGCCAGGGCACGCAGTGCCGCATGTGCCTGCGGTGACTCGACCTGGACCACCAACCCCACGGCCCCGAGCTCGCGCAGCGCCGGGGCACGCTGGCGCAGCCAGGCATGGGAGCGCTGGTCATCACCAACCAGGAACATCGGCGTGAGCCCCGGCGCCTGGATCGCCCGGGGAGCCACATCGCCAGGGGCCAAATGGGCCGAACGCACTGGCAGCATGGCCGCCTCGCCAGAAGGCCCTTCGGGCAGGCGTGGCATCTCGATCCTGGGTGATGGCCTGCTTCCGGTGCGCGGTTGCAGGTCCAGGGCTTGGTAGTAAGGCAGCGCGGAGGCACCGCCGTGATCCTCGACGACGATCAAGGGCGGCGATTGTGCGAAAGCGGCTGGCACGGACACGAGCGGCAGCAAGCCGATCAGCCACCGCGTAGCCGGACGGAAGATTCGAGGCTTCATGGCAGGGTTCTCCGGGTATCCGCGCCCCGCGCTGGCTCGCCCAGTACGCGGGCCAAGTGGCGGCCAACACTCTGTCGGTAGCGCGCAGCGGGTGCGCCACCAGCGGGACGGTGGTAGCGGCCGATCGTGATCAGCCAGTCCTGGCCCGGCGCGTGCTGCTCGCGCAGGATCTGCGCGGCCAGCGCCAGGTTCTGATAGGGATCGAGCAGTTCGCAGGGGTGGTCGTAGCGGTGGCGCTGGTAGCCCAGGTTGATCTGGCCCAGGCCGGCGTCGATGCGGGTGCGCGGCACGTCGCGCAATGCCTGGTGCAGGCCGGTGCAGGCCTCGGTGCGGGTGGCGAATCGACGCGATGCCCCGGCCACGTTGAGCGTCCAGGGCCAGGGCACGAGGCGGCCGTGGTACCGGGCGCCACTCTCCTGCAAGGCCACGGCGTAGAGCACCGCTGCCGGGATGCCCGCGCGCTGTGCCGCGAACTGGTAGGCCGGCGGCGGGACCTCCTCGGCCTTCGCCTGGCCGAGCGCCCAGCAGGCCAGCAGCAGGAGCGCGAGACGCGCGAGGCCTACTGTCGCTGCCATTGGCCGCCGACCTGGCGTACGACGGCGGGCAGTTCGCCCTGCAGGCCGAGGGACAGCCAGCGGCCACCGTCGTGGTTGAGGGTGATGTGCCGGGCGCGCACCTTCGCCGGGTCGATACGGGCCCGGCGTGCCCATTCACGGATGCGCGCGTCGTCGGCGCGACTGCCGACGACATAGACATCGAACTCGACGCCCGACGTCTGCAGCCGCTGCACGGCCTGGTCGCAGGCGGTACAGCCGTCCTTCACGAAGATGGCGGTTCGGTCGGTGCCTGATGCGATGGCGGTGCTCGCGCCGGTCGGCTTGGCCCCGGGTAGGTTGACCCTCGCCATGCCCGGCGCGATCCGTTGCCAGGCGGCGTCGTAGGCACGCTGGTAGGCCAGCGTCTTCTCGACCCGCTGGGCTTCGGCCCGAACCTGCAATTCCGCGTAGCGGCGGCGCTCCTCGTCGGAACGTGCTTCGATGCCGAGGGCGGTGAGCGGGTCGAGGCTGGGCGAGTAGACGCCCAGCGGCCCCTGCATCAACTCGCGATAGCGCGTCCATTCATCCGTGCGCAGCCCCCAGTCCTTCGCCCGCTGTTTGTCGCTGCGAGCGATGGCCGCAGGCACTTCACGGCTCGGCGCCGTCCTGGCCGCGGTGGTTGCGCCGGTGGGCTGCGCGAGCGCCGCCTGCATGGCGGAGGCGGCCAGCAATGCAACCAGCAACGGCGGGGTCAAGTGGCGCGGGACCATCGGTGTGGGCCTCCTTATCGGGGCGGGATGGGCAGCCTGCGGATCTCGTCTCCCTGCCGGAAGACGGCGCCATCGCGCTCGATCCCGTCCAGTCGCCAGCCACCCTCCGACTCTCCGGCGCGCAGCAGGCGGACATCGGCCAGCCCGGTGCCATCGGCAGGCATCACCGACACGAAGTGTTCTCCCGCACGCAGTTCCACTCCGATCAGGCGGAATGAAGGCTCAACAGGCTTGGGTTGGGTCGCCACAGGTTGGGATGGCCGTGGTGCGGGCAGCTTGGGCTGGCGCGAGACCGGGCGGGCTTCCAGTCGCGTGACGCGGGTTTCCAATGCGTGCAGCGCATCGGTCGCGGCGTGATGGGCCTGCGCCAGCTCGATCGCCGCCAGCCGTTGGTCCAACGCCGCGGTGTCCTGCTCGTAGCGCGCCTGCGGCAAGGCGGCGGGCTGAGTGTGGCGTTGTTCGATCCGATGCGAGAGGCCGTCCAGTCGGGATTCGAGCAGGGACACCTGCGCGGTGGGCGCGAAGGCCTGGGTCTGTTCCGCCAGCCCGGACAAGGCCATGTGATCCACCAGCACCACCGCGCTGACGAGCAACAACCAGGTTGCGGCCGCGACCCGCAGCAGCGTCGTGCGCTGTCCCGTCGCCGAGTCCCGGATGGTCATGGCGAAACCTCCCGGATCAGCGGAGGGGGCTCCGCCGAACGGTTGATTTCCGGTGGCTTGGGCTCGTGCGGCGTATGAGCCTCCCTGAGGCTGCGGATGAAGCACACCTTCCGCTCACCGTCGTCGACCTGCAGATCCCAGACGGGGCCGGCCAGTGTCAAGAGCGCATCGCGCAGCAGGACCGGGCCGAGCCGGTAGTGAGCCGCCGGCAGCGGCAAGGCCAACAGATCGGCGGACTGCTCATCGCACAGCCGGTAGCCGGAACGCAGAACGAGGTGCCGGAGGGCATCCCCGACGGTGGCGCCCAGCGTGCCGGGGATCTCCACATCCACCACCTGCAGCAACAGGTCGTGCTGGGCCGCTGTGGGCGCGAGTTCGACCAAGGTGTAGCGGCCATACCGCGTCACCGGCACGAACTCCATCACGGCTTCGGGCGCGATGTCGGTGACTTTGGATACGGGCGTCGGTGGCACGGCGTTCGTCATCGCGCAGCCGCTGGCCATGGCGGCCAGGAGCAAGCCGGGCAAACGGATCAGATGGCTGCGTCCGGCAATACGGAAGGGCTGGCGGGATGGGCGCATGGATCGGTGTCCTGAAACAACGAGCCATCACCATCGCCGCGCCGGCCCTTTGTCACAGCAAACAAAGCGAATCCGTCGGCTCCCGATTTGCCGAAAGCAATGCCGGTAACCACGCGGTCGCCAGGATGCATGTCGGGATCATGCCGCGGCGAACGGTCGTGCCGGGGCGATCTCGCCGCCTAACGCCGCGTCCGATCGTTGATCACGATATAGAAGACAGCCGGCTCGCCGCCTTCATTGCGGAACTCATGCACGCAATCCGAAGGAAAGAACAACGTATCTCCGGCAGCGACGTCGAAGCGCCTGCCGTCGATGACCACGGCAAGCGCCCCCTCATGCACGACGAGAAACTCCTCCACGCCTGCATGGTGCGGGGGAAACTCGACGAACTTGCCCGGTGGCAACACGTTGAAGGCCAGATCGACCGCGCCGTCCTCGAACAGCGGCGAAAGAGAACGGCGTTCAAAGCCGGAAGCGGGGTCGTGATAGACCGCCTGGCGCTCCCTGCCATGCAGCCTGGGCTGGCGCGCATGGAATCCCCCCAGGAGTTGAGACAGACTGACCTGCAGTGCGGCGGCAAGCTTGCCCAGCACCGTGGCAGTGGGAACCGACGCGCCACGTTCGATCTTGGAGATCATCGCGCGGCTCACGCCCGACAACGCCCCGAGCCGATCGAGGGTGAGCTGCGCCTCCAGGCGCAGACGCCGAAGATTGCTCGGGAGCGCTTCGGCGCGCTCGCCTTTCGGCGTGGTCTGAGGAGCGGAGGAATTCGGCATGGGCCGCAATCAAGTCAGGATGGATGCGTGGGGTATCAATGGCGCTGAAATCGATCGCGCCACGAATTTCTACTATAGTAGAAATTCTTAAATTCAAACAGGAGCATGGCCATGCGTCTTCTGGTGCTGGGTGCAGGTGGGATCGGGGGCTATTTCGGCGGGCGTCTCGCCGCGGCCGGCGTGGACGTGCGTTTCCTGGTCCGGCCGAGACGCGCCGCACAACTCGCCGAGACCGGGCTCGTCATCAAGAGCCCTTTGGGTGACCTGACCCTTCCCGTGAAAACAGTCGTCGAGGCACCGCCGTCCGTGGATGCCGTGCTGCTGGCCTGCAAGGCCTACGATCTTGAGGGCGCGATGACTGCCATCGCGCCCGCCATCGGCCCCTCGACATGCATCGTTCCGCTGCTCAATGGGGTGCGGCATCTGGATCACCTGGATGCGCGCTTCGGCGCCGAGCGCGTTCTGGGCGGCCTGTGCCACATCGGTGTGGCGCTCGGCCCGGCCGGTGAAATCCAGCATCTCAACACGCTGCAGCGCCTCGCCCTCGGCGCACGCACCCACAGCCAGCAGGACGCGGCGCAGGCGTTGCATGGATTGATGGAGCGCGGCGGTTTCGCACCGGTGTTGAGCCAGGACATCCTGCAGGAGATGTGGGAGAAGTTCGTATTCCTCACGACCTATGCCGGCATGACCACGCTGATGCGCGCGCCAGTTGGCGCAATCGTGCAGGCACAAGATGGCGAAGCGCTGGTGCGCCAGATGCTCGGCGAATGCGTGGCGACCGCCGCCGCCTCAGGGTACATCCCATCGCAGGACGCCTATGCCCGCATGTTCACGACATTGTCCGAGCGCGAGTCCACCGGCACCGCATCGATGCTGCGCGATCTGCAACGTGGTGGCCCTACCGAGCATGAACACATCATTGGGGACATGCTGCGACGCGCGCATGAAGCTCGACTGGATGCGCCGCTGCTGAGGGTGAGCCTTGCACACATGCAGGCCTACGAGGCGACCCGCATGGCCCATGGCGGTGGATGAGGCCCTGTCTTCCACTTCCCGGATCGATGTCACCGTCAGGAGGGCCAAAAAAGAACGGCCCCCGGAGGAGCCGTTGAAGTGCAGCAGTGAGGTTCAGCACACCAACTGTCGTGCCAGCGCGACTTCCACCGAGTCTCCGTCCTGATTCAGGACATCAAGCCCGGACTCCGGCACGTCGCCCGACGTGCTTTGCGACACCATGATCTTCCGGGCCATCAACCCCAGGCAGGTCATCTGCGAGGAGTTGGCGTAGCCCAGGTAGATCACGCGCACCGGCTGCTTCTGGCCGATGCGCCATGAGCGCCGGGCGGCCTGCTGCAGCGAATACACGTTGTAGCCGGACTGGAGGAATACGATGGTCGGGAACTCCAGCAGGTCCAGGCCGGTTTTCACCAGCTCGGGATTGGTGATGAGCACGTCGATGCCACGGTCCAACTGCTCGGCGATCCAGTCCTCGCGGCGGGAAGCATCCACGCTCGCGCGCAGTACCGCCACCTTGAAGCCTTCCTGCTCCAGCAGCACCCTCAAGCGCGACGTGGTGTCGCGCGTGCCGGTGTAGACCGAATAGACCAGGGTCTTGCGACCCTCTGCCTTCTCCCGCTTGCAGATCTCGATCAGCTCGCGTTCCTTAGGCATCACCTCCAGCTCGTTGAACTGAGCCGGCACGAACGCCAAGGTGCTGCGCGTGCGCGGATGCACCACCGTCTCCGACCGGAAGCAGCAGTCCGGCCAGGCCAGCAGCACGTTGAGGACCACACCGAGCAGCGTGGTGTCGCGCTTCGCCAGGGCCTGCTTCAGCTCCTGGGTCAGGCGACCCGCCAGATCGCGGTAGGCCGCGGCCTGCGCCGTGTCCATCGCGACTTCGCGGAACTCCTCGTCGTAGGGCGGCAGCACGTTGCCACCGATGTCCTTCAACTTGAGGAAGACCGTGAACGGCAGGACGCAACGCAGCACGCCCTTGGGACCGAAACCCGGCGCCTTGACCGTGCGCACCGATACCTTGGTGCCTTTGGCCGTCTTGTGCGCCGTGCCGGTGCTCTCGGAGTAGATGTCCTTCAAGACACCGTGATCGCGCATGAACGCCATCGCGGCCGAGGTCATGCTGCCGCTCTTCGTCGGCCGGTAGCCGTCTTCGATCATCCGCCGCGGCAGGGCTCGGAACAGCAGGTGGAACAGGTCGTCGCCGTAGCCGCCCATCAGCGTGCCGGTGAGCAATAGCGTCTTGCGCGCCTTGGCCGCCAACACCCCCATGGCCTGGCCCTGAGCGGAGCCGCCGTTCTTGTACTCGTGCGCCTCGTCGGCGATGAGCAGGTCGAACGTGCCTTGGGGAAGCTGCCTCTTGATGAACTCGGACGGCTGGTAGCCGCCCTCGCCGAAGCCGAACTCCATGTTGGCCATCGCGCGTTCCATCCGGTGGGCTTGCCGGTCCGAGAAGACCAGTTCGCCGCGGTCGTCCATCAGGTTGATGAACTCGTGGATGTTGTCCCCGAGCATCGACGCGAGGAAGGCGTCGCCGAACTGCTGCATCAGCTTCTGCGCGGTGACTTCCCCGATGGTTGGGATGCGCTTCAAGGCTTTGAGGACAGCGGAGAACTGGTCGCTCGCGGACAGGCCTCTAGGGCGGATCAACGACCACAGCGGTGCACGGCAGTGGCTGCACTTGCGGCGGGACTCTTCGGCTTCCAACTCGGCCGGGTTGATCGGCTCGCCGTCGAGGTCGGTGATGACATGCCCGCAATCCGGGCAGGCCCCCACGTCGCCGTGAGGCGTGCGCCGCCGAACGAAGACAGGTTTCCAGTGGAACCCCATCCGCATCCGCACGCGGCCCAGGACGAAGAACTCCTGGCCCTGCGCCGGCACGCCCAACTGCTCGCGCAGTTTCAGCAGCTTGACCAGCGTGTCCGGGCCGTTGAGTACCCAGACCTTTGCACCGGCCACCGTCTCCTGGATCTCGCGCCGCCACTTGTAGACCAGATGGGGTGGCGAGAGCACCAGGGTGCGGCGGTAGCCTTCTGCGTTGAGCACGGCGGCGGTGGCAATACCCACCGTCGTCTTGCCGCAGCCCATCTCGCCATTGACGATCGCGGCGCGTTCGCCGCGATCGACCAACAACTCGGTGACGGCATGGACCACATCGGCTTGCGCCGGGAACAGCTTGCGTTTGAGCGCGGCGAGGATCAGTTGCCGATGCGCCCGCACCTGGCCGGTGTAGACCGGAGGATTGGCGCGGTTGAGCGAGTCGAGCAACTCGTCGCCGAACTCGGACACGAAGTCCTGCAGGCTGAGCGTGAGGGGTGAAGCGGCCGCTTCGAGCAGGTCGCCCTGCACAGCGGTTTCGGGAACGGTTTCGAGATCGAGGGACATGGTGATGCTCCATAGAAGATGGGGCATGCACCTCCCCCACGGGGCGGTGACATGCCCCTGGGTGGGAAGAAAGACGCGGCAAAGAAAACTGTAGGTGCCGCTGGATGCAGATCAGTATTCGCTGGGCAACAGCAGCGTGGTGATGCTGCGATCACCATTCGGTGATGATCCAGAGCCTCAGGTCGCGCGTGACCTGGTAGGACGAGAACAGGCGATCCTCGCCGGACTTCAGCGCGGCATCGTTCTGCCGTCGATCGCTGTCGTCCAGGTCGCCCCAATCGCCATGAAGATGGCGGCGCAGGTACGGCGTGGGGTTGAGCCGACCCTGTCGGACCAGTTCATCGACGCCGGCTGTCATGACCACCTGCCCGGGCGAAAAGCGTGCTTGTGACGTGAGGTTGAGGACTGCGAGTGCCATGGTGGTTTCTCCTTCTGGAAGAAGGGGCCACGGCACCCCCATCGGGGCAACGTGACCCCGGTGGGTGGATGAAAGCGACGGCGAACCGTCAGGGAACAGCGATCAGCGGATGGTCAGCACTTCGCCCCACGTGGGCGAGCCCAGCGTCAAGTCCCATGCACGAATGACCGGCACGAACTTGTCGGTGAGGATGCGCGTCTCGGCCACGGAGCCGTCGTCGCGTTCGGTGTATTCCGTCTGGAGGGTCTTCTCCTTGTGGGTATCACCTTTGACGACGAGCACGCGCCCGGTCCTGGACTTCACTACGCCGGAAATCGCGCCTGCGGCCAGGGCCAGGGCGAGATGCCAGTGCGACAAGGCTCGCGCGGGCGGACGCAGCGATTGCTGCGCGGCGCCCAAGTGCGTATCGAGCGCCGGCCAGAGTCCTTGCAGCCGGCCGACTTCATCGGCGAACTGCTCGGGCTCCATCGTCACGCGATAGAAGTGCTCCGGCTCGGCCGGGCTGGCAGGGACGGTGTACGGCAAGAACGGCCATTCGAGCGGCAGTTCCTCGGCTTCGGCGTCACCTTGTCCGATCTGCAGCAGCAGACCGCGCACGGCCTTGGCCGACTCCGACGCCTGGTCGCGCTGGCGAACCCGGCGACCGAAGATCACCACCTGCTTGAACTGCGTTTCCACCGCACGGTAGATGCGCAGGTCGGCGAAGTGGCGCGTCAGCCATCCGACCAGCTCGGGGTCGAGCACGTAGGACGGCACGATGAAGACCAGCACGCCGCCGTACTGCAGCAGCGGCAGCGCGCGCTGATAGAACAGCTTTTCCAGCCTCGCACGGCCCTGGCCCTGATAGCCGATGTTGCCGTTCACGTCCTTGCTCAGGTCGCCATACGGCGGGTTCAGCCACAGCAGCCCGAAGGACTGGCGCGAGATCAGCGTATCCATCAGGTCACCGTGGATGCAGCGATCGACCAGTTGCCGTGCGTGGCGGGCACGCTCGGCGTCGTACTCGACGGCGAAGGCCTGGACCTGCTCGCGCCCGAGGGCGTGGGCGGCTTCGGCGATCGCCACGCCTTCGCCGGCGCAGGGATCAAGGATGGACATGACGCCGGGAGACGGCGCCAGCGCGGACAAGGCCCGCTCCAGCGTCGGCTCGTCGGTGGGGAAGTAGCCGTTACGAATGAAATTGCGCGCCAGGCGCGGAAACATGAGTGCCATGGATTTCTCCTGGTGATGGATGAGGGAAGGCGGGCACGCGCGGCGCGCATGCCCGTGGGGATGGCTCACGCCACACGCCGAAGCGGTGCGTTCGCGGCCAGTTCGTACTGCGTGGCGCCGAGGGTGCCGTTGCGGATCAGCTCGCCCAGCGCCTTCGTCAGCGCCGGGACATCGAGGGCCAGCCGATGGCCTTCCAGCGGCCCGAGAGCCAAGGGAAGACCGGTCAGCATCCGCCGTGTCTGCAACAGCGCCAGCACGGTGTCGCGCCAGTGGTCGAGCAGTGGCAGCGGGCAGGTCTCCTGCACCAGCGTCCACAGCCGGTCGAGCCGGTGAGCGGAATCCCTGGGCAGAAGCGCCAGCGCGCTGGCGTTGGCCTTGTCTGGCTTCACGCAGCGACGATCGAACAGCCACACATTCGTCAGCGAACCGAACAGCGTTCGCCGATAGGCACGGGTGATGCGCTTTTCCAGGTTCTCGACGTTGCCGACGAAGACCGGGATGGATGCGCCCTGCTCGGTGATGACGTGGAACTGGTCCAGCCCCTGTTCATCCCGGCCAAGGGTCAGGCGGGCGAGAAACTCCTGAACAGCGGTGTCGCGCGCCCAGATCGAGAGAAAGACGAGATTGCCCTGCTCGTCACCGACGCAAGCGTCGGCCATGAGGTCGGGGCATTCGTCGATGCGGTACAGCGGTTTCGCGGAAGAAGGTGCAGGCATGGTGATGTCCTCTTGAAAATGAAGGAGCAACCACAGCCCGCGGGGCCGTGCTCGCCCCGGTTGGGTGAAGGAAGATGCGTGCCGCTAGACAGCGCACCCCGCGTGGAAGCGGTGAACCCGCTCGCGCCACTCGGGGCTTTGCACCGGCGCCATGTCGAGATAGCGCAGCGGGCACGAGTAGTAGTACGGATGCACGGACTCATCGAGGGACTTGTAGCCCCAATCGCCGCCCGAGCTTTCCAGCAGATGGCAGCCGATGTAGCAGACGGACTCACCGGCCGCGAGGCCCATGACGCCCGCCTGCCTGGCGGTGACGCGAACCACGGTCCACAGAACGTCGCCGTCCAGCGTGTGGTCGATGACTTCGCAGCAAGCGCGTTCGGACGCCTGCGGAGCGATCAGCTCGCGGATCAACTGATCGCGCGTCTGACGAACGAAGGTCCAGCCCATGAAGGTCTCCTTGAAGAAATGGCCGGAGCCCTCCCCGTCGGGAGAACCCCGGCGGGTGGCGGAATGCCGCGCAAGGCGGCGAATGGATCAGGCAGCCTTTAGGTGCCAGTCCTGGGACAACGGAGCGAACTCGTAGCCCAGCTTGTCGAGACGGTCGCGCTGCTGACGCAGCACACGACGATCCACGGTCGCATCGAGCTTCACGGTCTCGCCCAGGGGCCACAAGGCACCGAACAGCGCCGCGTCGTCTGCCTCGGCCGAGGCCGCAGCGGACACGGGAGCCGGTTCGCTGCCGAACGGCGTGGTATCGACCAGGGGATCGCGCGGACTGCGCGGCTTCGCCTTCGGCTTGGCCGGGGGCGTTGCCGGCACGGGCGCCTGCGCTTCCTCGTCGATCGGATCGACTTCCTGCGGACTCAGCCGGCGGGCTTCGTCGCGGCTCAGGGCGTCGATGTTGGACAGCGTCATCCCGCCCAGATGGGCGCGGATCTCGATGACCATGCGGCCGTTGGCGTTGTACGTGGAGGGGCGAATCTCGACGATGACGAAATCACCGTCGTACTTGCCCTCGTGGTACTGATCGAGTTCGGCGTTCTTCACGACGAACTCGCCGATCGAGGTTGCCAGGCGGCCGACGTTGAAGTCGCCGTTCCTGCCGTGGATGGTCTTGATGGCCAGTTGGCCGGGGATGGTGATCATGAAGGTCTCCTGCTGACGAAGAGAAGACAAGGCCCCGGGAATGGGGCCTTGCGGATCAGAACGACTCGGCGACGGCCAATGCGGGGGCATCGGCAGCGTCGTCGGCAGCGTCGGCGTCGGGCTCGGAAGGCTCCGGTGCCGAGGCTTGCTGCGCGGCGGGCGCGTCGGACGTCACAGGGACTTCCGGCTCCCGCTCGTCGGTCTCGGTCGGCTTGGGTTCGGCTTTGTAGACGAGCTTGCCGTCGACCTTGATCCAACTGACGAACAGCAACCGGGCCTTGAGGCTCACCCCCTGTTCGCCGGCACGCTTGCCCTTGGAGTAGGTGAAGGTGTCGGTCCACAGGTCGCCCAGGCGGAAGCCGAGCATCACCTTCTTCTCGGCGTCGACCGCCTGAATGCAGCGGCGCACCAGGTGCTGCGCTTCCGAACCCGATACGCGCGTGTCGAAACGCACATACGAGACGTCATCGCTGGGACCGTTCAGGGCCGCGATGTCGCAGGCCAGGAACGCATCGCCTTTCTTGGGCTTTACTTCGCGGATGCGATTGAGGTACCCGAGGCCGGTGATGTGCAGATCGAAGTAGGACTTTTCGGTGGAAGTGGTCATGGTGAATCTCCTGAGAACAATGAGGCGGAGACACACCCGACCCAAGACGGGGAAGGTGTGGAACCCCCGCGTGGGTTGATGAAACAGCTTGGTGGCATCGCCATCGAGAACCGATGGCCGTTCGCGCATGGATGCCGGTGCGAACTGGTGTGATCAACGCGGTCGGAACCGCGTCGCAGCCTTGAAGATCGTGGCTGCCTGGGCATGTCGCTGACGGACGTCAGCGGAACATGGCCGGAAGCGTGGCGCCGGCACGGCGCAAGCGTTAGCGAAAATTGGTACCCCTAACTGCCCGTATTCTCAAAGAAGGACCCTGTAAAGGCTTGCACGGTCGAGGAATCGTCCTTAAGTGCGCTACCGAGAATCACATTGGCTCAGGCTTGGTGGCCGTGGTCAAATTCATGCAGTCGTACTTTGCCCCTTCCCGACCGACAGGTAAGAGCCCAAAGAGCCCGTGAGCAATGAATCGAATTCCAAGCCTGCGCTACTCATCCTTCCATGCACGAGCTGTGCTACGCGCAAGACTCGCTGCATTGCCTTCGATGCGCCGTCCTCATATGGGCTTGATGTCCGACGAACAGGAGGCGCCTGGCGACGTAGATCTGCTCAAGCTTTTGCTGGATACGACTTCGAGCCGAAACGATGATGAAGCGACGGCACGGCAGGAGTACATGCGCGTTCGCTTGGAGGTGGGAGCCGAGCTGCCGGACTTCGATGAAGCGCTGGCGAGGGGATGGTTTCGGCTCATTCAGGGACGGGTAGTTCCTGCTGCTGCGTTGAGCGACTATTACCTTCGGCACGATGTGCCGTATGCAGAGGCGCTACGGTCTTTCGTCTACTGGCTGAGCGACGTGAAATATCAAATCGCGCAGCCAGGCGCCCATGCCAGTGCAAGTACCTTTGAGGACTACTTCGTCGCTGGAGCCCAATCGGGGCACAAGCCGCCCGTCCAGACGCCGACCTGGATTGCGGCGCGACTTTGGGATGACCCGCCACCAGTCGATATCGCAACGTGGGCCATGCGCTGGGAATTGCTCGATTGGGTCCCCCTGATTCCTTCTGCCGTTTGGTCTGAGCAGGATGCACAGCGGTTCAGGGAGGCTTCACTTCAAATCCTACGCAATGCCAATCTCCCCACATGGGACCATGTGTCCGTTGCCGAAAGCCTGCGGGCCTCCGGGGACATGCGAGAGCTGGCACCTATCGAAGTGAAGCCTGATCTGCTGGGGCGCGTCCTCGCTCGTACGCGCTCTCACTACGGAACCGACCTCTATGAGGCGCATGCGCTCTGTGCGCTCATGAGGGTACTGGTGCTTGAGCTGGCGCATGTCGAGGCTGGGCCGGTCCCTTCCAAGATGGCGCAGGAACTGGTCGCGCTGGCGACGTGCCATCCTGAGCTTTGCGACGTGCTGACCGACTGCTGCTTGCAAGCGCCGCAGGTCCTTGCCGACCTCATTTTCTGTCCATCTGCAGCGGGCCTCGTCTGCCACCTGGTCGCTACATGGCATGTGCAGTTCCAGATCGACCGGGACTATCGCAATGAGGCTGCCGACTCGGTGCAAGCGTCATTGTTGGCGGACTGTCTTGAGGTTCTCCGGTATCACCTTGTTCAGGGCGACGTAGCTCCGACTGAATCCGCGCGCTTGCTGATCGTGATGCAGGAGCACGATTGCGGGGGGAGTGATGGCGTGCCTTTGCTGCCCATCGGCCTCGACCACCTGCGTGGACTGCCCGTGGATATCAAGCGGCAAGTTCGCCAGTCACTTATAGAAATGGCAAGCGCCCAGGCCACCTCCCTGGAGTTTGCGGTCATGCTGAAGGCCGTTGCCGTGGTGGGTGAGTCGTTGCCTCCTGCAGAAGCGGAGACCGTGGCTTCTGCTTATCGAAAGGCATTCCATGCAAAGGAACGGGCCGATACACGATGGGTAGACGTTACGGGCGCGGCCGCGCTGGCCCGGCTAGCAATGGATCACGGCCACCTCCAACCCAGGATCTTCTATCCCCTCGACTTGCAGGCCGAACTGGCTCGTCGACCGGACGATGTCGTGGGTCTGGGTTTGTCCATGCGTGAGCAGATACGAATGCTGAGCCGTGCGGTGGTGGGCTACCCCGAAAGCGTACCTGGCGACCTCGTCGAAGCATTGGCTTTGGCGATCCAGGCTGGGGCGAGTAATCGCCCAGACAGGGGCCGGGTCGACGCCTTCACATTCCAGCTGGACAACCAGGTCCGAGGCCGGCAAGGGCCGCGCCTGGAGTCAGATTTGATCGAGGCCGTGAATCGGCCGGAGGTTCCTGCTCAACAAGAGCGCCTCGTAAAGGCACTCCTGCTGGTCGAGGATCCTCTGATACTGGCCATGTTGTTGCCCCGTGTGCCGGCGGTGTACCGAGAGCGCATTGTTGCCCGGTTGCGGGTACTGACACCCGACGAAGCTAGCCGTGCAGCATTCGTCACACAAGCGTCGGAGCGCGGGCAAGCGCTTCTGGATGCAGGGCTTCCTGAGCTTGCCAGTGCATATCTGCGAGAGGCCCAAGAAGCGCAACGTGGAAGAAATCTTCCCGCGTTGGCCGTGCAGACCCTGAATCAGCAATTGCAGATCCACTACCTGAGCGGCACGTTTGATGCGGTTGCATCAGCCAAGATTCCAGACGGTCTGCGGCCGGAACACCAGGCCGAGGCGCAGAGAGCACTGGATTTCTTCCGCGCGCTGGTGTGCCTCAAGAACGAGCCACCCGAAGCCTTGAAAGCTGCAGGGATTTTTCACAGCCTGTATCGGAAGCACCCGTTGCCTGCATACGCGATCAACCTGCTCGCCGCACGTGTGGTCAAGCTCCTCGGGGAGAACCTATTTCGTGTCGTGGTCGGGGAGGATGCTGAGATGGCCCGCCTCGCAATCGATGAGGCTGACCGGGCCATTCCTTCTATCAAGGGACTCAGCGACATGTCCCGCGCCATCCATGTGCCAAATTGCGCAGCCATGCTGCTAGCCGTTGGGCGCCCCAGGGAGGCCATGAATCGCCTCAAGGAACTTGCGTCTGCGGAGCGCACCGCCGAGAGCACGGCATTCGAGGCGGTGGCCAGCGCGAGGCTTGGCGAGCCGGATCGTGCCCGTGCGTTGATTCGGTCGGGCAGGGAGCGCTACGGCGACGCATCGCTGCTCGTCGGGGCCGAGAGCCACATCGATCATTCGGCCGGCTTTGGCGCGCCTCCCCTCTTGCTTTTCAAACAGGAGGCGGCGGTCCAGTTGCGCGCAGCCATGCGTTCATTCATGGAGCTCCCCGCTTCGGAGCAGGCAGAAGTTCTGATGGGTCCACCCTTGGCATTGGAGAAGCTGCTGACGGCAGCCTTTCAGGACGCGCTCGCCGCTTTTCAGCGAACGCTGTCATTCCTCAAGCTCGACAGGCATACGGAATTCGATGAAGACGACTTCAATGGCATCGTCGCCGAGTTGGTCGAAGCGCGACTCGAAGGAAGTTTGGGTTGGCAGGCGCACGAGCAGTCACCGGGCGGTTACACAGAGAAGGGCAATGCCGGAAGGCGTGACTTCGTGGTCCGTCGCCGAGGCGTAGACATTACCGTTTTCGAGGCGCTGAAAGCATCGCAGCCAAACGACAAGCGGATTTCTGCACATCTCCACAAGCTCTTTGGTTACTCTTGGGCCGACATCCTCTTCCATGTCACCTACAGCAATCGCAAGGACATCTCAGAGATGCGCACTGCAGTCGAAGAGGTGGCACGGCAGCCACCTCCGGGCACAATGTATCAATGCCAATCGGCGATACCCGCCGACGGGGCAAGGCCCGGCGCTGTCAGGGGAAGCTATCGTAGGAATGGAGAAGATGTCACAGTCATTTTCTTTGTGATCGACATGCGGCAGGAAGGCCAGCGCGCGGCGGTGGGGGCGCCAGCATTGATCGAGAACGCCGATCAGTGATGACGAGAGCCGGCGCCGGTGAAGGTCAGTGGCTGGGAAGATTCCGGTCATGGCCGCTCCAGCGAAAAGAAGGAGGGACACGGCCCCGCGTGGGGACGCATGTCCCTCGTGGGGTGGGATGAAAGGACGATGGTGTGCCGTGCGTGGCTCACCAGCCGCTGTAGTGCAGCGTCAGGTCGGCGATGACCTTGCGCCGTTCCAGGTCGAGACCGCCGAGGTCGGACAGCCCCTCGAAGCCGCAACGCTTGAGCATCGCGCCGCCCTCGCGGGCGTTGTAGAAGCTCACCATCGCGGACAGGAACATCCGCTCACCGCTGCTCAGCACGCCGAGGGCGTCATTGAGCATCAGCAGCTTCGGCCGCAGATCCCACTTGGTAGTGGCACGCTGCAGGCCCTCGCGGGTGCCGTCGCCGAACCATTCGGCTCCGGCGATGTTGACGCCGCGTTTCCACGCCTCGGAGAAGGCTTGGGGCGCGGCGGCGAAGTGCTGGTGTTCCAGCTCAATCTGATCAAGTACCTCTTGAGGCAGGGCACGGTTCATGACATGGGCTCCTGGTGGCTGGACATCACGGGTTGAGACGCTGCTGCCAGCGGCCAGTTTGCAGGGCGTGCTCGGCGGCGTTGTGCGAGCGGAAGTAGCTGACCGACTCGCGCGAGACGGGACCGTCCGCATCGGCGGTGCCGATGTAGTGGCCGGCTGCGCTGCACAGCACCTGCAGGGGCAGGCGCTTGCCGACATAGGCCAGGGCTTGGTAGCCGATGAATTCGGCGCGGGCCTGTTCAGCACTCAAAGGTGCCGGTGCGAACGCAAGGGACATGGGTTTCTCCTGGTGGTTGAAGACCGGGAGCACCACGTCCTGTCGGGAGCGGATGCGTCCCGAAGGGTTGAACATCGAAAACACCGGCGTCGTGGCGACGCGCGTCCGCGGTGGTCGGTGCGAGGCGGACTGGATCGGTCAACGCGGCGAGGCGCGTTGCAGCCTTGAAAACCGGGGCTGCCAGGGCATGGTGCTGAAAAAAACAGCGACGCATGAACACAGCATCAAGGATCAGTCTGGTGACGTCGCGCTGAAATCCGTACTGTGCTTCGCCCAGGTTCTTCAGTACGAAGAAACGGGCTAAGCTAGATGGTTGTGCTTGCAGTACTTTCGACGGTGGAGAGAGGTGCGCGAGCGTGTTATCGGATAGGTAGGAGGGATTGCCCCTGTGGATTCACGCACATTCACCATTCAGCAGATCTACCAGGATCGACGCCAGTATCGAGTGCCTTTTTACCAACGGCCCTACGTGTGGAATCGGGATGACCAATGGGGACGACTCTGGGAAGATATTCGAGACAAAGCAGAAGCGCGCTTGTTAGGCGACAAGGCCGTACCTCATTTCATGGGTGCCGTCGTGCTGGAGCCGCAGAAAAAAACCGGATTGTTAGGCGTGGAACGTCACCACATCATCGACGGTCAGCAACGACTGACGACGATGCAGTATGTGCTGACTGCACTAACCCTCGCTCTACGAGAGTGGGGGCAACCGACGTTCCAGCCGATCATAGAAGCGTGCTTGCGCAACGGAAACCCGGAGACGATGGAGGACCGCGAGGTCGAAGCCTTCAAGTTGTGGCCGACTTTTCGAGATCGGGAGCCATATGTTCGGGCGATGACTGCCACTTCGCTGGAGGAACTTCGTGAGCGTTTTCCAGCGAGCTTCACGCAGACCGGAAACCTTCGAAAAATCGGTGTTGATCATCCGCCCGCCTTAGAGGCAATCGTTTTCTTTCGCGGAGCGATGGTTGAATGGGCAAATGAGCATAAAGATCAAGCGATCGAAGCAATCGCGATGGCACTGGCAACAGCCACTCTGACCGATCTTTCGATCGTGTGCATCTCCCTCGGCGAAGAGGACGACGCCCAGGTCATTTTCGAGACCCTCAACGGGCATGGCGCCGAGTTGCATGCCACCGATCTGATTCGCAATTTCATCTTCATGCGTGCCGGTACCAACGCAGATGATCTCTACGCCAATCTGTGGTGCCAATTTGAGTCTCCGCTATGGTCTGAGTCGCAGTCGAGGGGACGTCTAAGCCGCCCGAGATTGGAGTGGTTCGTTCAGACCGCCGTTCAGGCGGAAACCGGTGACGAGATAGATATTGGCCGCCTATATGCTGGATATCGGCGCTTCGTTGACAACTCAGCGACATTGCGTGATGCGGATGCGCAGCTAGGCATGCTCAACAGGCACGCCGAACATTACCGTGCCTTGGTCACAGGTACCGGCGATTTGCCCATCGGTGTATTTGGTCGCCGCATCGGCGTGTGGGATGCATCACCTGTGCATGCTCTAGCCCTTAGAGTGGCCGCGTCCTCTCTGTCCGTGGACGAGCAGTGCGAGATATTCGATTGCGTCGAGTCCTACTTGGTGCGCCGGGCTATATGTGGGCTCACTCGCAAGAACTACAACAAGGTCTTCGCTCAGCAATTAAAGAAACTCCAATCAGGCGAACTAAGTGCAACTGCATTCCGTGCCACATTGGCGGAGGGGACGGGAGAAATATCCCGCTGGCCACGCGATGAAGAATTCCGTCGCCATTGGCTGAATGGTGATGCCTACCCGGGAAGGCTCGATGCGGGAAAGTTGCGAGCAATCTTCCACCGTCTGGAAACGGCCATGCGCTCTGAAAAGAGCGAGGAGCGTGTCCCGTTGGCTTTGGATACGCTGGATATTGACCACATCTTGCCCCAGACATGGCATACGTACTGGCAGCTTCCAGACGATACACATGCGACGGCCAACGATGTATCCCAGGCTCGTATCCTTCAATATGCCCCGGATAACCTTGATGAGCGATCGAAATTGATTCTTGCGCGAGAGTCCGCGGTACCGCGCTTGGGAAATCTTACGCTCGTCCACTATGGCGTGAATCGTGCGCTTCAGAACCATGCGTATGCGCAAAAACGCCAAGCTTTGTTCAACCACTCAAACCTGCAGCTCAATCGCGAGTTGATGCAACGAGATCAATGGGATGAGGATGCAATTCTCAAGCGGGGTGAAATGCTGTTTGAAGTTGCTCGAACTTTGTGGGCCGGCCCCGATTCATAAACCAAGCAAAAGACAATAAGGAAGGCTGGGGACAGCTGGTCTCCAGCCGAAGACAAACGCGCCACCCGTGGCTTGCTTGAGCACCTTAGGCCGTCGTCAAAGCCATTCGCTGCTTCAGCAATCTCACCCGACCCGTTTCGTGGCTGGGGCCGGCATCCTCTGGCATGTATCCACACACAAAGGGAGCCCGTTGTTCCGCCGGCGGGCACCGGCACCGAATACCGTCGACCGCAAGCGGTCTCCTGGCATCTCGAAGCCTTGCGAGCCAAGGCGTCAGGAGACCGTTCGCGGATGGACGGAAACACCTTGATCAACGGAACCGTGATGAGCGCGATTCGATAGAGAAATGACCTTCTCGCCCTGCCAGCCGTGATCGGCCTGTGCAGGACGCGCACACCGTTGCAGAAGGGAACGCGCGCTGGGGAGTCCCGCGGGGCGCGGGAGGTTTGCCCCGCCGTCGGCAAGAGCCGGCGTGGCAGAGGGAGACGTGGGCGTCAGTTCGCCTTGGGGCGCCGACGCGGTGTGCTGGAGGTGCGGCTAGATGCGCCGCGCTTTCCTGCCGGGGCATCTTCGACCGGCTGCGTACCCTTGCAGTCCGGGTAGCGGCTGCACGACCAGAACGCGCCGCTCTTGCCGCCGCGCTGGCGCATCGGTGCGCCGCACTGCGCGCAGTCCGGCGGAGGCGACAGCTTGATGGCGAGCGTGGCGCCGCGGTACTGCTGCACGAGCTGGGCGACCCAGCTCGATTGCTTGGCGATGAAGGTGTCCAGCGTCATCTGGCCGGCCTCGATCATGTCCAGTGCCTGCTCCCACACCGCCGTCGTGCCCGGGTCGGCAATGGCTGCCGGCACCGCGTCGATCAACGTGAAGGCCGCATCCGATGCACGGATGGCACGGCCTTTCTTTAAGAGATAGCCGCGGGCCAGCAACCCGCTGATGATGTTGGCGCGCGTCGCCTCGGTGCCGATGCCCGTGGTGTCCTTCAACTTCTGCTTCAGCCGCGGGTCGGTCACGAGCTTGGCGACGCCCTTCATGGCCTTGACCAGCTCGCCCTGCGTGTAGGGCTTGGGCGGCAGCGTCTTCAACGCCTTCAGTTCGACTTTGGCGACTTGGCATGAAGTTCCAGCCTGTAGCGCCGGCAACACCTGCCCGCGCTGCGCGTCCTCTCCGTCACCGTCCTCGGGCTCCGACGCCGCCTGTACCTGGCGCCATCCAGCCACCGCGATCTGCTTGCCGACCGCGACCAGCGGCTGGCCGCCGCACGTGAGCTGCGCCACCGTCCGGTCGAACTCGTGATGCGGCAGGAACTGCGCGAGGTAGTGGGCGCGGATCAGCCGGTAGACGGCCAACTCCTTGTCGGTCATCGCCGAGAGATTGGCCGGCTCCAGCGTGGGGATGATGCCGTGATGCGCCGTGACCTTGCCGTCGTTCCACGCTCGCGAACGCTGCTGGCGGTCCAGGCGGTAGATCAACGGCCGCAGGCTGGGATCGGTCTTGACCAGGCTGTCGAGCACGGCCGGCACCTCGGCCAGCATGCTCTCGGGCAGGTAGCCCGAATCCGAGCGCGGATACGTCGTCGCCTTGTGCGTCTCGTACAGCGCCTGGGCAATGTCCAGCGTCTCCTGCACGTCGAGGCCCAACTGCTTGGAACACACCTCCTGCAGCGTGCCCAGGTCGAACGGCAGCGGCGGTGCCTCGCGCACGCGCTCGGTGTCCACTGACACGACCTGCGCATCGCGTGCGGCGCGAATGCAATCCGCAGCCTGCTGCGCCACCGGCTGCTGAAGGCAGCGACCCGCTGCATCGGTGCTGCCTTCGTGCGGTATCCAGCTCGCGGTGACGGACCGGCCGGCATGGGATAGCAGCACGTCCACGGCCCAATACGGCACAGAGACGAAGCGCGCGATCTCGCGATCACGATCCACCACCAACTTCAGCGTCGGCGTCTGCACGCGCCCCACCGACAGCACGCCGGTGTAGCCGGCCTGCCGACCTAGAAGCGTAAACAGCCGGCTCAGGTTCATGCCGATCAGCCAGTCGGCACGCGAGCGGGCCAGGGCCGAGTAGTACAGCGGCAGCGTTTCGGCGGACGGCTTGAGCGCACCCAGCGCCTTGCGGATCGACGCATCGTTGAGCGCCGACAGCCACAGGCGCTGAATCGGCCCGTGGTAGCCGCACAGGTCGATGATCTCGCGGGCGATCATCTCGCCCTCGCGGTCGGCGTCGGTCGCAATCACCAGCTCGCCCGCCTTGGCGACGAGCTGCTGCACGAGCTTGAATTGCACTGCGGTCGCCGCCTTGGGCTCGACACGCCAACGCTTAGGAAGAATGGGCAGTTGCTCGATGGCCCAGCGCTTGTATTGCTCACCGTAGCCTTCGGGTGGAACCGCCTCCACCAGATGACCGATGCACCAGGTCACGACGACACCCGCGCCGCTGTAGCAGCCGTTGCCGCGTTGAACGGCACCCAGCACACGGGCGATGTCCTTGCCCTGGGATGGCTTCTCGCACAGGAACACGCGCATGAAGCCTCCTTGGAAATGTGCGGTTCATCGGATGGGCGCCAGCTTGGCGGGGTCAGGAGATGCCGGCAGCAAGGAAGCCGATTGATGCAGACATCGCTTTGTGATCGGCAGGCGGCCCGTTGCCGCAGCGGTGTGCATAGACCGCAGGAGCTGGCACAGCAAGATCGTCGTTTCGGGAGGGCGGCTGGAACTCCGTGGACGACCTTGGAGCTATCCCCTGGGGATAGCTCGCTGGTGCATCGCGGGCGTATGACGGTTGCTACAGCCGCCCTCGGGGGAACGGCGATGGGCGAATTACTGTCCGCCGGTCGGCTTGGTGCTGAGCGCCACCGACTCGATGCGGTACGGCAGGATGCCCACGCGCCGCGCCTCGACCTTGAACGTCACGCGCTCGTTCTCGTCGGCGTCCTCCCATTCGTCGCGCACGGTGCGGCCCTCGACCAGCACCCGCATACCTTTCTGGTACAGCGTCTTCCAGTGCTCGGCGTCGCGGTGCCACAGCTCCACGGGCGCCCAGAAGCCGCCGCGATCTTCGTACTCGCCGTCCTTCTTCTGGATCGGGTTGTCGAAGTAGACGTTCAGGCGAAGCAGCCGGCGCGGCTCGTCGTTGCCGTTCGGAAATTCGCGGTAGTCCGGCGCAGAACCGATGTTGCCCTCGCCGACGAAGTGCGTGCTCATGGAGACTCCTTGGTGGTGGGTGGAACGGACGCGGTATGCCCGTGGACGCGCCGCAGGTAAGCCGCTTCGGCCTGCGCGGCCTTGTTGGCGCATTCCAGGGCTTGGCGGGCGATACTGTGGGTCAGGCTGATCTGCATGTTCAGCACGATGCGCTGCAGTTCGATCGCGTACAGCTCGTCGATCAGCGAGGCCGGCGTCGCGGGGTTGGCCAGCAGGGCCTCCCACAACGCCACGCCCATGGAGGAACGGTCGAGGTTGCGCCAGCGCAGGAAGGTCGTCCCTGCACCAGTGGCCTGCTGGGCCAGTTGCACGTCGAGCAGGCTGAAGGGGTAGGCGCGCGCCTGGGGCAGCACGCGCCGCTGCGCCAGGCCAATCACGTCGTCGCGCAGCGCTGCGCACTGGTTGGCCCAGGTCTCCAGACTCCCCTTACCCTTAAAAGGCTGTAAAAGGCCTTTTAGGTAGCCTGCGTGTTCCAGCCGCTGGAAGTCCGCCTGTTCCAGCGCCACGAAGCGCGTGGAGTGGCTGATAGGGGGCGATGCTGTCATGCGCCAGCACCCTCATCGCCCGCAGCACCATCGGCTGCGCCACCCGTGGGAGCGTGCGCATCGGGCACGATGGCAGGCGCAGCAGGCGGCGTGCCGGGCTTGGTCGTCCGCCGCGCGATGGGTGGCGCGAAACGCGAGCGGCGCGTGCCTTCCAGCACGTCCTGCGGCAACTCGCCGAACTTCTCCAGCGCCGCTCGCGCCGCCGCGTTCTTCGCCGCGAAGTCGTCGCGCGTCGTGCCCGAGTAGCGGTACTGCTGGGCCAGCGAGAACAGGCTGCGCAGCGCGTGCGCACCATCATTGAGCCAGCGCTCCAAGGCGCTGCGGTCGATCAGCGCCGTGTGGTGCGCCAGGATGAGTTTGCGTGCCAGCTCGTCGTAGCCGGCCAGCAGATACACCGCCATGAAGCCGAGCTGGGCGTTCACGAACAGCGGCAGCTTCACCGGCTGCACGTTCATGTTCTCGCCCAGGGACAGCGCCGCTGGCACGTCGGCCAAGGCCTGATCCACCTGTTCGCGCAGGGTCTGCAGACGGGTCTTGGTGTCGGCGAGCTTGTCCTCGATCCGCAGCATCCACCAGTCTGAGTAGGGGTCGTCCTGCTCGGCGCCGCGCTTCATTTTGTTCATGGCGCCGATGAAGCCGTTGAGACCGATGATGCCTGGGCGCCCCTCGGTCGGCGCGCGGCCATGCCAGATGCGCGATGCGTGGTGCGTGTGCAGCGTCAGCGACATCGCGCTGCGCAGCGATCCGAGATTCAGTTGCAGGGGTTCTGTGCGTTCGTTGGCCATGGAAGCGACTCGCGGTGAAGGGGTGAGTCGCCAGCATCGGCATCGGCCGGAAGGCCGTCAGTCAACAAACCGCAGCCCATGCGCGCCCGGTTTGTCCGCACGGAAGGCTGTGTGTGCCGGCTATCCCCTGGGGATAGCTCGGCGGAGTCGTTCGCGGCTCGCGCGGAGGTGAGACCGCGTCGCGGGGTTATGCCTCGCGAGGTCTGTACCAGGCGGCCCGTTGACCCTCCACCTCACGGTAGCGAAGCTCGAACAGGCGGCACTCGTGCACCACCTGACGCCAACTGCTGCAGCCGTACTTGGCTGGAAGCTGCTCTGGATGCCGGCCCGCGATCCAGCGGCCAGCAGCGGCGATGGGTGTCCAGCCCTCGACGGCCAACTGCGCGGCGGCCTCGCGCAGCGCGCGGACGATGCCGGCGGCCGGCCAGTCCACCGTGCCGTCCGGCGCGATGCCATTGACCACCAGGTCGTGGAACACATCCGACTGGACGAACTCCGCTGCCAGGCGCCGCGCCTGATCCATGTGCTCGGCCCAGCCGCGCAACTGCTCGAAGTGCTGATCGATGCGCGTGTAGGCGGAACCGAGTTCGTCCTGTGCGGTGCGGCACCCGTCCACGGTCCATAGATCGTGCTGGTCGATGAAGTGGTGCACCAGGGTGTTGCGCAGCGATACCAGGTCTTTGAGGTCGGCCTGGGTCTTGGCGTAGTCCTGCGCAGACAGGCTCAGTTGCACGCGCGTGCGAAAGGAAATCACATCGCCGGGAAGATCGTCGTCGCGTTCCTCGCCGCCATTTCCATCGGTGACGATATACGAACCAAACAGTTGTCCGACCAACGTGCCCAGGGTCTTGGTCGCGGCATCTTCAATCCGCGCTGCGTGAATGGCCTCCAGCGAATGCGCCGGGCCTGAAATCTCGTGGTGGGCCACGATGGCTTTCATGAGGCGCTCGTATTGTTGAAGGCGCAACAGGCATCTGCCCAGCAAGCGCTGAACGTCTCGCTGTAGTGGTTGCAGTGCGTTTGTGGCGGGGGAAGTCGTCATGTCCATCGTCGGCCGGGCTCGTGCGTGGCTGTCCTCGTCTGATTCACAGGCGACTGTTTCGCCTGTCATTCGGCGGGCGACAATCGAGCGCTGCGGAAAGATGTCTGTTCCAGCTATCCCCTGGGGATAGTCAACTCAGCGATCACGCAAGGCTTCTCGGAGCTGCGCCAGGTAGGCACGTGCCACCTCGGGGTCAGCCGCACGGGATGCCGGCGGTGACGATGGCGCAGGTGGCGGGGGCGCTGGCGGTGCCGATGCACTTTCTCCGGCCCAGGCCTTGAACTCCCCGCGCAGTGCCTTCTGGATGATGCCAAACAGGTAGCCGGCCGGGTTGCGTACCGCGCTGTTGTGGCAGCGTGCCACCCATTCGTCGAGAACAGCCTGCCTCTGCGCCTCGTCCACCTGCTGCAGCGCCACCAGCGCGCCGGCCTGCTGCTCGTCCTTCAAGCGCAGGAAACGCTCGGGCAGCCGCAGGTTCTGCAGGGCCCTCGCGCGCGGTACTGTACGTACTTCATTTATACGAGCATTACGTACTGTACGGTCCTCCTTTGGAATCCGAAGAGAGCCGTCCGGCGCGGGTTTCGGCCCTGCTTCGGATTCCGAAGACGGGCGTGCGCCATTCCGAAGCAGGGCTTCCTGGCCTTCTTCGGATTCGTGGTCCGCACCCTCCTGTGGATAACCTGGCGTCGTCCAGCCATGCCGCGCCATGCGCTGCGCGAGCACCTGCAAGCGGGTCGGCAGCGTGCGCCCGCTGAGCAGCGGGTCTTCAGCGATCTCCCGCAGCGTGTTCATGCCCACGACCTGCACCGCCTTCGCCGCGTGCGTGAGCGCTTGGCTCACCAGGCCCAGATAGTCGGGGTCGAGCTGCATCGCCTCGAAGGGCGACAGCGGTTCGTCGTGCAGCACGTAGAGGTTCCCCTGGATGCGGCCGGTCTTGGGATCGCGCCGCCGCCGCACCAGGCTGAGCCCGCGCGTCAGCCGCAGCAGCGTCAAGGCGCGCGCCACGGTCTCGTGCGAGGCTTGCGCCGCACAGGGCATGGACGCCAGATAGGGGCGGAGTTGGTCGTAGGTGGGAAAGGCGGTCACGCCGTCGTCGTTGAGCTGCAGGCGGAACACCTGCCAGGCATTGCGCTCCAGCGGCGTCAGGCGCCGGTCGAGGAACAGCGCGCGCGGCACGCTCTCGTGCCGGTTGCCGCTGTAGAGAAAACCGTCCTGGCTCGCCGCCGTGCCCTGCGCCGCTTCCTTCGGCTCAAGGTGCCGCAGCGCCTCGTCGAACAACGCCGACAGCGCAACCGGGCCATCGCGCCGTGATGCGCTGCCCGTGGTCATGGCTACACCAGCCCCTGGTCGATCCAGTTCCGTATCGCCGACCAGATCACCGACATGGGCAGAGTCATGGCCTCGGCCAGATCCATGGTCAGCTCCAGCATCGCCATGTCGTCGGTCAGGGCGATATGGTGCTCGGAGACGCCGGCCTTCCAGCGCTCCCACAAGGCCACGTCCTGCGCCTCGTCGAGCACCGGATGCCGGCCCTTGCGCTTGGGCAGCCCGAGGATGTCGCGGCGCAGCGCCACTTCCTGATGCGTGAGGCCGTAGAACTTGCTGACCATCTCCGTGCTCGCCCCCAGGCGCAGCATGCGGTCCACCGTGGCGATCTCCCGCTCCACGTCGTGCACCTGGCTCAGCAGCCGCTTCAACACTTCCCGGTTCACCGACACCGAACACCACGACACCGTGGCATTCACCAGCATGCTCACGAGTTCGGGGTGCTTCAGCGCATCCAGCTCCTCCTCGCCGAAGCCCATGGCCTTGCAGCGGCGCAACTGGCCGTTGCGCAGGTCATGCAGGGCCTGGGCGATCACGGCCTGGTTGAGCGGGTGCGGTGCCGACATACGGGAGCCTCCTGCGCTCAGGAATCCTGGCTCGCTACGCCGGCTTCCAGATCCAGCAACCGGCGCGCCAGGCGCAGCAGACGGAACAGCTTCACCAGCGCAGCATCGCTCAGGCGTGTGGCCGAGCCGCCGTGGCCATGCAGCAGCGCCGCCAGCTCGTCGGCCAGCCGCGCGCGGTCCAATCCGTTCGCGGCGAGCGGCGCCGCACTCAGTACATGCAGCAGGTTCAGCACCGCCCGCGCGAACGCAGGCAGCGCCTTTGCCTGGCCCACGGCCGGCGCCACGCAGACAAAGCCGATGCCGCCGACGCTGGCCTCGATGTGGTCGCCGACCGCCGCTTCCTCGCCGATCTCGCGCGCGAACTGCGCGATGTGCACGCGCAGGCGATCCGGCACGTCCAGCCCCGGCTCGACGTACCAGACGTCCGAGATGGGATAGAGCCCGCCGACCTGCACGGGGATCGCACGCAGCGCATCGGCCTCGAAGTCGGGCAGCTTGTCGCCGAGCTGGTCCGCAACCATCCGCTGGATGGACTGCAGGCGCTCGGTGGTCGGTGCCGGTGTCACGATGTGCCCTTGCAGGCGCTCTTCGCGTACCCCGTGCTGGTCCTCCGGCGCTTCGGGCGATGCAGGCGGTGTCGCTGCTGGCGCCGGAGGCGCGACCGGCGTGGTGTCGCGCGGCACAGACGAGGCGGGTGGCTGCTGAGGCGCAGAGACCGGCGGAGGAGGACCAGCAGGCGCGACAGGCGCTGCCGGTGGCGTCGGCGCCGCCGGTTCGCTGGTCAGCGCACGCTGGCGGGTTTCGCTGTCGTTGATCTCCAGCGCCAGCGTGTCGTAGTCCGCCTCCAGCAGCTCGGCCATCTGGCCGACCAGCTCGTCCTGCACCCGCTGCGGCGAGAAGTCGTCCGGCTGTGTGTCGAACTGCGTCAGCACGTCCTGAAACAAGGTGGCGAAGTCCACGGTCACGGTGCGGCCCAGCGCACGCCGCTCCCAGGTGCGCTCGCACGCCTTGCGCAACACCGCGAGCCGGTCCACCTGATGCCGGCCCAATCCGCCGTACAACAGCGTCGGGATCGCCGGCAGCAGGTAGCGCACCGCATCGTTCATACGGCTGATGTGCGACTGCGGCACCGGATAGCCGTCGGCAGTCAGCCGCCGCGCAAGTTCGCTTTGCGACAGCGCCTGGCCGCTTTCCTGCTCGTAGAACTCGCGCGCCTTCTCGATGCCCAACGCCCGCTCGATGAAGGTCAGCCCGCCGCGCAGCTCGTTCTCGGCCAGATGCCCGGTCAGCGCCACGATTTCGCCGCGCGCCGGCCACGGCCGAAACAAGCACGGTACGCGATAGAAGCGTTCCTCCTTGGTCTCGCTCCACAGTTCGCGCAGGATGGCGAGCCGCGTATTGCCACCGTTCCTGATGATGTAGTGCGCCTCGCCCGGCCGGCGCGTGATCGCCGGCGGCGCGTCCAGCCCGCGTTCGCGGATCGACGCCTTGATTTCCTCGTAGGCCGGGTTGCGCGTCACGCGCGGGTCATGTTCATAGGGGCGCAGCTCGTCCAGCGTCACCACCATCGGTGTGTCGGCGATGGGGTCGGTCAACGCCCCGGCCGAAGGACCGCTGCGTTCGAAGCCCTTGGCCAGCAGCTTGGCGGCCATGTCCTGCGGCGTCGGCTCAGCCATCGCTGCTCTCCCGAGACACCGTCAGTACCTGTCGATCGGCGCGGCGAAGCTGCGCGCGTGCGTTGCGGCTGGCGCGGTGATCGCTCGCAGTCGAGCTGGTATAGATCGCGGCGCAGCCGGGCTTGGTGAACATCAGGTGCCCGCCGCGCGTGCGCTTCACGTGCCAGCCTTCGCCCAGCGCGAACTCGATCAGCGCGCGCAGCCGCTCATGGCCGCGGGCCAGTTCATGCGCGTTTGCCATGACTGGCTCCTCCTGCGTGGCCTCTGCCGGTAACGCACGCGAAGCGTTCCCGCCATGCCGGGAACAGCTCGCCAGCCAGCGCACGCATCGTTTCCAACGCCGCAGGCGCAGTACGGCCCACCGGCTGCCGGTATTCGACGCGATGCACTGGCAGTCCCCGTGTGGCAGCACGTGGGTAGGCTTCGATGGCCGGGACGTCGGTGTTCAGGACCTGTATGCCTGCGTGCGCCTGGAACACTTGTCGCAGGGCCTGCTGGATAAGTCGGGCGTTCGACGAAACCGGATGCACACGGTTGATGAGCAAGCGCAGCGGCGGCGGCTCGATGCCGAGGTGCCGATACGGAGCTATGTCCTCGATCAGTTGCAGCGTGCCGCGCCTCAGCTCACGCGCCGCCAGGATTTCCGGCGTCACCGGTGACAGCGCCAGACTGGAGGCCAGTACCGCCATCTCCAGCAGCACACTCCGCGCTCCCTGGGTATCGATCAGAAGCAGGTCGTAGTGCGACGCCAGTGCGGGGAGCAGGTGACGCAGGCGCAGCCGACCATCGGGCGCGTGCAGCAGCAGTGTGTTCAGTTCGCCGCGATGGTCGTTCGACACCACCAGGTCGAGACCCGCCACAGCGGTCTGCGAAGCCAATTGCTCGATACGCTGCTCATTGAAGGCCAGCATCTCGTAGATGCCGGCAGGCGCATGCGTGCCGAGCGTGAAGTAGCTCGACAAAGTGGGCTGTACGTCCAGGTCCAGCAGCAGCACGCGCAGTCCCGCATCGGCGATGAAGCCGCCCAGGTTCGCTGCGGTGGTCGTCTTGCCGACGCCACCCTTGGTCGAAATGATGGATACCACCTGCATGGTGCGACTCCTCGTGGAAGGGATTCCGGGGGGGCGCGGGCTCACGCCCGCTCCCTGAGTCGATCGGTGATCCACTGATCGATCTCCACCGAATCCCATCCGATGGCGCGTACCCCGAGGCGCAGGGGCTTGGGAAACTTGCCCTCCTTGATCAGGTTGTAGATGTGGGCGCGTTTGAAGCCGGTCTTGGCCTCGACTTCCGCGCGGCGCAGGATGCGGTGTTCGTTCGGCGCCGCGGTGGCGATGGACTGGGCAGTCACGAGGGACACTCCTTGGCGCTGTGTAGCGGCGGTGATGGAAGTGCCCGTATTCAATAGCGCGGTTCCCGCGCAGTCACCGCAAGTGCAGACGCGCCGTCTGCACTTGCAGTCAGCGGTCCTGGGTGGCGAGATGACGCTTGGCAGCCGAAAACTTCGCCCATAGCGTTCGCTCGCTGATCCCGGATTTGTCGCCGTAATGGGCAACCAGCGCACTGATGACCGACTCCAGCGTCTCGAAAGACGAATAGGGAACGCCATTGGGTGACTTGCCCAATAGCAGGGTCAGAAGACCGCCAACGATGTTCAGGTAGGTGGATTCACTGCGGGCGCCCGGCATCCCGGATCGCTTCTCGCGCTCCGTGCGCGCCTGGTGCTCCTGGCTGAGCGTCTGGAACTGCTCATAGAGCGCGTCCCAGGCTTGCACCTTGTCGGCAAGCTGGAGCTTCAACGCCTCGCGATCCATGACCAGTGCCTGCACGGCATCGACACTGACGGCCGGATGCAGGTGACGCTCGAAGGCATCGAACAGGAAGGCCGGTCGCTGGTCGGGATAGAAACGGATCATCCATGCCTTCAGATCGACGTGGCGGATCGTGAGGCCAGGGTCATCGAGCAAGGCGGGATCGTTGCTCGTGAGGCCATCCTTGCCGTAGGGAAGGTCGAGATGCACCAGTGCGTCGTAGATCCGTTCCGCGTTCAGGCGAAGCTGTGGCCAGCGCGCCAGTTCGGGGTGCTCGGGCAAGCGGTTCATCCCCTTGGCGACATCGAGGATGCGGCGCTCGAAACGCGACAGCCCCGCCCACTGAATGGCCGCCTCGATCGGACGATAGAAGACCTTGGCTTGGGCGTCGGATGAAGGTGGCTTTCGCATGGCTGCTCCCTGGTAACCGGATTCAGGACATCTGTTTCCTCTCGTTGATTGGAATCGCCGCCGGGACGCGCCTTCACGGCGCGAGACGGTGGCGGCTTGGCTTGTGGCAAAGGCCGGGATGACGGATGTGCACCAGAGCAGCCGCCTGTCGATATGGCGCTTGTCCACCAGCACCGAGCCTCTGCGTGGCGGTATGCTTCAAGCGGTTGACTGCCCATGGCAGGATGGCTCGATAACGAGGTTTTGCTACAGACGCCATCGCGGCGAAAGACGGATTCGGTCTTCTTGCGTTCGAGCCTGGGCGTTGCCGGCGAGCAAGACAGCGACGGTCTATCAGCAGACGCAGTGCGGGCGGAAACAGGTGTGGCGATGCCGCCTCGACGGGGTGCGGCGAGGTTTCGGGCAAGACGCGAGAGGTCTGCCTCCAGATCGACAAAGCATGACGCCCCGTTTCTCTCACTCGTACGAAGGAGCCGTTTTTGTGGCTCCTGCGAACAATCGAATGGTGACGAGGTGAGATCACCTGCCGGATTTCATCGGGAGTTGGTAGCCCGGTGATACCTCTCACGAACAGGACCGCTAGCAATGGCGCGGCGCAGTCACCAGAACTTGCAAGGGGCAGGCATTGCTGGGTTGACTGCCTTCCATTTTTGCATTCAAATATGAACGTTTAATTGGAAAATTAACTCATATTTGAGGCCATAGAGATGTCTTCTTCCGAGCAAAAGCGCTCTGGTGCGCAGGTGGCGATGCCGCAGCCCGTCTCGCGCGCGCTGCGCCGCCTGGGGCAGGACATCTCGGCGGCGCGGCGCATGCGCCGCCTGAGCCAGGAAGACCTGGCGCAGCGCATCGGCACGTCCCTGAGCACCGTCAGGCGCATGGAAGATGGCTATCCCGGCACCGCGCTGCATACCTTCCTGCGTGCGCTGCACGTGCTGGGTCGGCTCGATGACCTGGCCCAGGCGATGACCCTGGAGAACGACGCGCTCGGCATGGAACTGGTGCGGGAGCAGTTGCCGCAACGGGTGCGCACCTCGTCCGGCAAGAAGCGCCCGGCGGTTCGCTCGAAGACAGCGGCCGGCGAAGGCGACGCGCACGGGCACTCCGATGACCTGGAGGGCTTCTGATGGCAACGCCTCGACCCACACGACGTCCGGCCCTCGAAGTCCACCTGGGGGCGAGCGGCTTGGTCGTGGGGCGCCTGCATCTTGGCAGCGGCCGGCGCAGCGCGTTCAGCTACGACGAAGGCTGGCTGCGGGATGCCCGTTTCTTCACGCTGTCGCCCGATCTCCAGCCGGTGGCCGGCGTGCAGCATCCCCGGCAGGTGTTCTTCCTTGCGCTGGAGGACACCGCGCCCGACGCCTGGGGCGAGCGCGTGATCCGGCGCGCCCATGCCAGGCTGCGGCAGGAAGACCGCGATACGCCCGCATTGGACCCCGTGGACTTCGTGATGTGGGTGGATGACGAGGCGCGTGTCGGCGCGCTGCGTTTGTTCGATCCGCAGGCCGGCGTCTACCTGCGCGCCGGCGGATCCCACCGGCATGTGCCGCCACTGGTGGAACTGGACAAGGTGCTGCAGGCGACGCGCGCCCTGGAGGACGGCACGGAGAGCGCGCAGGACCTGCGCTACCTGCTCGGGCAAGGCACGTCGCTGGGCGGCGCCAGGCCCAAATCCACGGTGCGGGATAGAGACGGCCGGCTGGCGGTGGGCAAGTTTCCCAGTCAGGCGGACCGGCGCGACGTGATCCGCGGCGAAGTGCTGGCCATGCAACTGGCGGCCAGGGCCGGCATTCGCGCGGCGCCGGCCCGCGTGGAAATGATCGGCGGCACGGCGGTCGCCATCATCCGGCGTTTCGATCGCACCGACGATGGAGGCCGCATCCCTTACGTGTCGGCTGCGACGATGCTCCAGTCCGATGGCCGCGATGCGACGCATGCCTACACCGAACTGGTGGATGTGCTGCTCCAGTCGGGCGCCGATCCGATCGCCGACATCCATGAACTGTGGCGGCGGCTGGTCTTCAACTTCCTGATCTGCAACACCGACGACCACCTGCGCAACACCGGCTTTCTGTACGACGCGCGCCAGCGCGGCTGGCGCCTGTCGCCGGCCTTCGACCTGAACCCGATGCCGGGTGACCGTCGGGAGAGCAAGACGTGGTTGACCGAGGATACTGGCGTCATCGACAGCCGTGACATGCTGATGGCCGCCGCGTCGTATTTCAGGCTGGATGCCGCGCAAGCGCAGGCGATCTGGAACGAAGTGACCCAGGCCGTGGCGGGCTGGCGTGCAGTGGCCCGGGGATTGGGCATGCGCGGTACCGACCTGCTGGATTTCGAGCCGGCGTTCGTCGAATCGACCACGCCCTGACGACATCGGCAGGACATACCGCTACGGCCGAGAATCGTCCTGGACTGTTGTCGCCAACGCCGCGCATAGCCAGCGATAGCCGATGCGTTCCTGTTCCAGCCGCAGCTGTGGCCGGATTCGGTCATGACGCAAGTCGTCGTAGAGAGCTGCCTCCTCATCGACCAGTCGGGACAGGGGCAACATATGGCGTTTGTCGAGGTGCTCCTCACCCCATTGGAGTGCGTGGGCCATCAGGGTAGAGCGGTCCATGAGGAACGAAGCGGCTAGCGGGAAATACTTGCGCAGGCTGTCCAGAATGGCAAAGCCATGGGTATCGATGTCTCCCCAGTAGTGCAGAGAGGCGCTATGCAGCCAGTTGGCTCGGGCGAGCGCTCCCCAGCCATAGCCGGCACCGAACACGACGATGGCACTGGAGGCCGGTGGGAACGCCAGGAAGTTCACCTCGTTTTCGGTGATGAAGACACGCTGCGCAGGCAGGGCGAGCGTGGCGAAGCTATCCTCATCCAGGGTGATGTCGGTCAGTCCCGTGCAGCCAGGAAGCTGGGGCAGTTGCGGATCGAGCAAGCGCAGGCGGATGCGAACGGGCTTGCCGAGAAAGCCGTAGCGACGGGCAAACCCCGCCATCCCGGCTGCAGCGTGGTCGATGGCTTCCGTCGGCAAAGCCAGATCCAGCCACTGAGCCAGCGTACCGCGATGGGCTTCGATGAATTTGCTGTCCACGCCCGGCGCGTCAACCTGCCGAAGATAGACGCCTGGGCGCGGATGGGCTTGCACCCAGGCCACCACGGCCAGCAGGCGTGGCCAGTGTTCGGCCAGCGCCAAAGTCTGCAACGGCGATCTTTGCAGCCATGCCAGCAGTGTGGGTTGCGCTTCGGCAGTTTGCTGCCAGAGCGCCTGGAACCGGCGGGCATCGCCGGTCTTGCCGATCATCGCCAGTGCATCGTCCAACGTATCGATCCACAGCGTGTCCGGCAGGCGCTGCCGGCCCTGCACCCGGTGCATCCACTCGCGCCATTCGATGCGCACGCGCGGCATGGCGCTGATCTCCCGCACCCAGCCGCGCACGGCATCGAAACGGTTGCTGAGATCGGCGGCGGACGGCGACTTCAGCGACAGCCGCAATGGCCAATTCAGTGTGTCACCGCCGACCACGGTACGCAGCAGTTCGCCGCGCTGCCACAGCCGTTCGACCTGCGTGCGCAGATCGGTGGGCTGGCTCCAGGTCATGGGGCGGCTCCCGTGGCAGCAGCCTTCTGCGCACGATACTCTTCAATGCTCAGGTTGCGCAGCCGCGACTCGCGGCCTCCTTCGTTGTGCACGAAGCCGACGCTGGACACGTAGGGCTCGATGATGTGGATCTTCTGCAGCGGCGTAATGATCAGCAGTTGCAGGTTGAGCTGGCGGAACAGTTCCAGCCCATACTGGGCCGATTCATCCGAGCCGCGGCCGAAGGCTTCGTCGATCACGACAAAACGGAACGAGCGCGAGCGCACCGCCCCCCATTCCAGGCCGAACTGGTAGGCCAGGCTGGCGGCCAGCACGGTATAGGCCAGTTTCTCCTTCTGCCCGCCGGATTTGCCGCCGGAGTCGGAATAGTGTTCGTGTTCGGCATCGTCCTCGCGCCAGCGCTCGCTGGCGGAAAACAGGAAGCCGTTGCGCACGTCGGTCACCTTCTGCATCCAGCGCCGGTCGACCTCGGCCAGTCCCTCGCGCCCCCGGAAGCGGTCGATGATGGCCTTGACCTGCAGGAACTTGGTCTCGGAATACTGTTCGTCTTCCGAGCCGGTCAGCGCGCCTTCGGTGCAGGCACGTAGATCCTGCAGGAAGTCGCGGATCTCCGCATCGGGGCTGGGCTGCGCCAGTAGCCGGATGTAGCGCCCGGGGTTGTAGTCGATCACCTGCAAGGATTGGTTGATGACATCGACCCGCTCCTTGATCGTTTCACGCTCGCGCGCGAGCTGGGCGTTGAAATTGGCGATCTCGTTGATGGTATTGACGTTGAGCAGTTCCTTGAAACGCGCTTCGAAGCGCGGCAGGTCGTCGTGCTGCAAATCCTTCATCAAGCGCTCGAACTCGGGCAGCGCGGCCAGGCTGATGTCGATCTCGGCGGTCTCTGCCTTGAAGGCCTCCTTAAAACCGCGCATGGCGTTGATGATGCGTTCGGTCAGGCGTGAGAGACGCTTGTCTTCGGCATCGATGCGCGCCTGCAAGCCATTGCGCACGTCCTGTTCGCGGTTGTCGCAGGATTCCACCGTGAGCTGGTGGTCGCCCAGGACTTCGGCGCGCCAGCCCTCAAGAGATTGCAGCAACATGTCGTCGAGTGCGGCTTGCGTCTGGATTTCGAGAGCCTGCGCATGCTGTGCCTGGGCAGTTTCGTGCTTGCTGCGAATTTCTCCGCGTTTGCCTTGTGCCTCGCCAAGATCGCCTTCGATCTCCTTCAGGCGCTCAACGACCTGCGCCAGTTGGCTTTCCAGTTCCCGCAGGGTATCGGAGGCCGCCTTGAGGCGGTCGCGTTCCTCGGTCAGCCGGGCAATCTCGCGTGCCGGTGCCTGCCAGTCGATCTCGCTGTAGCGGGTGAAGACTTCGAGCTTGGCCAAGGCCTCCAGTTGCGCCTGGCATTGCCCGCGCAATCGCTGTGTGTTGGCAATGCGCAGACCGATGTCGCCCAGTCGCTGTTCCAGGCCTTCACGTTCGTCACGCAAGGTCCGCAGCTTGTCGGCGTTGCTCCAGCCCAGCACGTAGCGACTGCGGTCGTCGATGCGGCGGCGGTCGTCCTTTTCGTGGCGTCCGCTCGGGTCCTTGATCTGTCCGGCGCGGGTGATGGCTCGGGTCTCGCGGCGGAACTGCTCGGTGTTGTCGCAGCAGGCCAGGTCGAAGCGGTGGTGCAGTTCGCGTTCAAGCCAGTCGTAGTACGGCGTGTCGGGCTTGATGAGCAGCTTGCGCACCAGCGACTGGGGGTGCAGGCTGCCGGCCAGCGTGGACTTGCGCGCACGCACGTGGAAGTACACCAGGCGCGTGCCCAGGTGCTGGCGCTCCACCCAGTCGGCCACGTCCTTGTAGTGCCTATCCGGCACCAGCAGGGACAGGCCGAAGCCATGCAGCAGGCGTTCGGCCGCGCCCTCCCAGTCGCGTTCGTCCTCGCGCACCTGGATCAGTTCGCCGGCAAAGGGCAGGTCTTCCTCGGCGATGGACAGGGCGGCGCACAATGCGTCGCGGATGCGCACCTGGGCCGCGTCGATATTGCTCTTGCGACGCGCAAGGCTGTCGATCTCGTCGCTGAGCGCTTTGTGTTCTTCCTGACCCCGCCGCAGCGCATATCCGTCTTCATTGATCTGCGTATCGTGGTCCGCAATGCTTGTGCGCAGCGCTTCGGCGTGTTCTCCGATGGTGGATCTTTGTGTCATGAAAGCAGCTTCGTCTCCCGGCGCTGCTTCTCCAATGCGCGTCAATAGCGTGGTGTAGGCGTCCGCTTTCTCCTGCCGTTGCTGTTTCTCTGCCTCCTGCTGCTGAATGGCGACAGCGAGTTGTTGCAGTCGGTCGCCGCCGTTCTCGCGCAGTGCGCCTTCGAGCTTCCCCTGCTCGATTCGGGCGTTGTCTCGTTGCTCTCCCAGTTGCTTGATGCGGGCATCCCAGCGGGTCGCATCCTGGGTCAACAATTCCAGGCGCCTCTCCAGCAGTGCTGCCTTCAAGCCGGCGAAGTACGGGCGTAATGCATCGCGTCCTTCGCGCAGCGCCTGGATCTCGGCGGCGATTTGCCCGTGGCGAAGGCCATCCTCCACCAGCGGAGTCAACAACTCGATCTGCCGCTTGGCCTTGAGTACCGACTGGTGGGCGCGGTCGAGGTCATCGAAATGGCCGAGCAGTGCCTCGATGCGCCCCCCCACGTCGAACGGTTCGAGCATATGGCTGCGCACGAAATCGGTCAGATTGCCAACCGATTTCATGGAAACCGTCTGATGGAACAGCTCCAGCGCCTGCTCGTGCTCGATGCCGAAGCGGCGGCGGAACCAGGCGCCGTAGGGCGGGAAGCTGTCATTCAGTTCGCAGCCCATCGCGCGCAACTTCTTGCGCAGGCCGTTGATGTCGCTGCCGAATCCGGAAAAGTGCTCGGTGATGGACAGCTCCCGCTCTACCGTCACGAACAAGCGTGCGGGCTGGCCCTGTGGTTCGCGAAACCAGAATACCTGCGCCAGCGTGACCGACTGGCCATAGGCTTCGTTGCGGAACACACCCAGGATCACGCTGTAGCTGCTTGCATCGCGCAGCGCCACCGGGCGGGCGCTGCCGGTGGTTTCGTTGCGCTCGCTCTTGTAATGGCCCAGCACGTAGGACCGCAGTGATCGCTCACGCGTCTCGGCGCCTGCGGCCTTGTTGTAGGCGATGCGTTGCGCTGGCACCAGCAGCGTGGTGACGGCATCGACCAGGGTGGATTTGCCCGAACCGATGTCGCCAGTGAGCAGGCCGTTACGCCCATCGAGTTCATAGCGCCAGACGCGCCGGTCGAATGTGCCCCAGTTCAGAACTTCCAGCCGCTGCAGGCGAAAGCCGACGCGGCTGTCGTCGGCCACGAAATCGAGCTCCTGTGGCGAAAAATCGTTCATCGGCCAGCTTCCTTGTCGCGATCGGCACCTGACAATGCGGTGCGATAGCCCTCCAGGCGCGCATCGAAGTCGGCCAGCCACTGTGCATCGACGAACGCCTTGAGGATGCGCCGCACCTCGTAGCGAGGTGCCTGCTGAGCTGCGCCGGCAACGGGCTTGAGCTTGCGCAGATAGCCCAGTTCCACCACCTTGGTGATGGTCGAATCCACTTGGTCGACGAGGCGCGCCTCGTTGGTGCCGTCCGGCAGAAACACGCGCATCAGTTCGGCGATCTCCTCGCGCGACAGCACCAGCCGGGTATCGCCGCCGCCGGCGTCGGCTTCAGCCAGGCGCTTGCGCAGCAAGGCCAGCATCAGGCTGACCGGGTAGGACAGCGGCCGTCGCGCGATCAGGCGCGGCGGACGGGGTGTGGCGTCCACGTCCTCCGGCTCCGGCTGGCTTTTGAAGAAGGCGTACCCCTCGGCTTCGTCCAGTACCAGATCCAGCAACAACACCGCCGCCTGCTCCCGCACCCGCGCTTGCAGGCTCAACAGGCTGGCCCATAGGCGCTCGTCGTCCTGACAGTACAACACGCCTTTGAGCAAATGCACCATCAGTTGCGAGAGTTCCGCTACAACGGGCGGGCGCGACTCGGTGCCGCCTTCTGGATCATCCTGGTGCATATCGTTCATGGGTCTCCGCTCTATCCGTCGCAGCTTGCATTCAACGCGTAAAAATCACGCGGGGCATTCGCACCCGCCGTCGTACCGTTGAGCCAGGCGCGTCCTGCACGGCCCATTCGATGATCTCCTGCACATCGTCATCCACCGTGGCTCTGAGGCCATCCAGCCCGCGGCTGCCCGCGTGGGCCAGTTCCAGCCAGGTGACCAGTTCGGCCAATCCCTGTTGCAGCGGTTGCGTCTCCAGCAGCGCGCGCAAGCTGATCTGCGACTGCTGGCGCAATGCCTGCCGCAGGGCCTCACGCAGGCGGGTCTTGTCCACGACGTGCTGGTCGAACAGGCGTGTGGTGTCGATGTCGTCGTCCTCGCCGGATTCAAGTATCAGTTCCGCCAGGCGTGGCTTGGCATGGAGCGCAAACAGGGGGCGTTCCTGCGGCAAGGCGATGTCCGCGCCCATCTCGTCGAGGAGCATCACTTCGCCGGTCGGTGGCATGTCGCGCAATGCAAGCGCCTTGGTCTCAATGCTGCGCAACAGTTCGAGGATGCGACGGTTTTCCTGGAAGGCCCGGTCATCCAGGAAGCGGCGCAGTTGCTGCGACAACTGCGCCACCATGCGTTGGGTATGTTCGCCCGCTTCCAGCCAATCGTGGTGCACCCGGCGGGTGCGCGGCTCCGGCTTGAGCGCAGCCACGGCGGGCAGATCGAGGATCTGGTCGAGCCGTGTGGACAGTTCTTCCTGGCGACGGCTGGACATCAGGAAATCCCAGAATGCACGGAAGCTGCGCCCCTGGTCGGAATCCCCGATGGCGTCGCGCTCGCCCATGACTTCGTCGAGTAAAGCCCCCTTGCTGCCGTCCCACAACGCGATCTTCTCGCGGACGCTGCGGTCGAGTTGGCGGAAGTTGTGTTCTACCTGGCGGAAATCGCTCAGCAGTTCGCGCGCCAATTGCTGGAATTGCAGGAAGCGATCTTTGATGGCCGTGTCATCCATGAGCGGCACATCGCCGGACAGGACGCGGCCGATTTCGGCATCGATCTCGTTGCGCTTTCGATGCAGCTCCTCCAGGCGCCTGGCTGGATCGGCCTCGCTTCCAGTGCTGATCTGCTCCAGCAGCGCGAACATGGTCAGCAGGCGCGATTCCGTACCGACGAAAGGCCGTTCGGTCAGCGACACCAGCCAGGCGATGGCCTTTTCCGTGGCAGGGGTGAGATCGAACTGGGCCTCGTCGGTGCCGGGCTTGTAGAACTTGCGCAGCCAGCCCTTGTCCGGCGCGCACCAGTCATTCAGGTATTCGGTTGCGGTTTTCGGATACACCTCGACACCGAGCTGTTCGCGCAGCGCAAACAGCTCGTCTTCCAGCATTTCGGCCAGATCCGCTTCGCTCGTCAGCCGCACGTTCGGTGCAACGAACACCCGGTATAGGAAGCTTGCTACCAATGGCGCATGTGGCGAGGCCAGCAATCGCCATGCAGGATGCCGATCGCGGTATGTGGTGAGTGTGAGGTGGTCGAGTGCCATGATGGGCTGCCTTATCCGTGCCGTTCGTTGACAACGACGTCTCGATCCGAATGCACGGATCGGCTTGCCCGGAAAGCGCGAATCAAGGCGGCGTGGTCACTCATGCGAAACCGCCTCCAGGTAAGGACGCATTACATTTGCGACCCGGCAGACCTTGGCATGGCGCCATAGGTCATCGGCTGAAGCCTTGCGTGTCTTCCAGGCAGCCTTCAGCGCCTCAATGGCCACGTCCAGGCCGATCTGGTTGCGGTGCTTGAAGCAGTCCGCCACGGTTTTGGCGGCACTGTAGATCCGCAGTCTCGCGCCATCGCGTTCGTGCTCATCAATGCCCAAGGCATAGGCATCACCCGCCATCTGCACCATCTTGATCGGCGGGTGCTCGATACGTGGGGTGTGGCTGCCACGAGGCATGGCAATCCAAACCTGGCGTGGCAGTTGCGTGGTCAGTTCGTGGAACTGGAGTGCCGTCAGCAAGCAGAACACGGCTTTGGGAACCTTGACTGCAATCGAGGCGAGGTCCTCCTTCTCGGAGATGGGGTTGCCTGGCAAACGGTAGAGGCCGCGCCCGACACGCTCCAACTGCCCGGAAGTGGACAGACGTGTCAGCACCACCCGCGGCGCGCCGATGGTGTCCAAGTCGCGGGTGCGCAGGAAGCCCTGCTTGTGGAGCAGGGCAAGAGCCCGCTGGGCATGTGAGGATCTTTCCATTGCCCCAAAGATGTTCCTTGATTTCGTTGATCTTATACATCAAACGATAGAATGAAACACGTCTGCATGGAGCGCGCGTTGATGACTGACCGTGAATGTCAGCAGACAAATGCGGATAGGATCTGGTTGCCGACGCGGTACGTCCGGTACATAATCTGGCCTAATTCCGTAGCGTCAACGGAAGGAACTCGTTATCAATCAACGGGTTGAGTGCGGCGTGATGTTCCCTTCACCCGCTCCATGTCTCCCAACGGTTTGCGCCGTCTCAGGCGCTCCGCTCTCTCTGCGCCGCTTCGCAGTCCATCGCATGGCAGTGGCGTTGCAAGCGCTCTTCTTCGTACATGCATCCCGGTTGTAGTGGCCGATGGATGGCTTGCCGTATTCGCCGTTCTACCCCGCCGTCAGGTTCAGTCGTGGCTGGGTTTGAAAGTGCTAAAAGATCGTTAGCTGCTGGTTTCCATCACCACGTTGACTGGAGCGTCAATGATCGCTGCACTTGCGCCGCTCGGGCGGTGCCTTGATTTTTCAGGGCGCTCCGACCGCATCGAATTCTGGTCGTTTTCCCTGCTGGGCCTTCTGGTGGCGGGGCTCAGCTACAGCCTGATGAACATCGGCTACTGGCTGATCGGCACTAATCTGTTCGATTGGGAGCTGTCTCGGCAACTTGGGAAACTGGGACAGGTGTTGGCGATCATCGCACTCCTCTTCTTCCTTCCCCCGATGCCGGCATTGGCCGTGCGTAGACTGCACGACATCGACGAGTCCGGCTGGTACGTCGTGATTGCCTTCATTCCATTGAGTGTGTTCGTTCTGTTTCCCGTCATGCTGCTTCCGGGCAGCGAAGAAGAGAATCGATTCGGCTGACATCACGTCTGCCAGTGCCGAAATGAAACGCATCACGGCATCTTCTGCGCCAGTCGCTGCGCATTGCCCTCGCTAAACAATTCCGCCAACGCCTGCCGTTGCGTTGTGTCGATCGCGCGCGAGGCGTTTGACGTGGGTTCGATTCCCATCGCCCGCTCCATTTCAATCTCCCAGCTCGCAACGAATTGACCGGATTGAAGATTCAGGCCGATTGATGAATTCGCGCTCATCCGGCGGGCTCCAGCCGATCATGACTTAGCACTTGCGCTTATTCAGCACCGAGGCCAGCACCACCGTCTACACTAGGGGTTGGCCATCCCCGGCCGCTTTACTGCCTTCCAGGCTGGCCTGTTCGAGTTCGCCTATCAGCGCGTTGATGCGTGCCAACTGGGCAGCGTCGGCACGGAAAGCCAGGTGGCGCACGGTGCAGTTGCGCTGGCTTCCCTCGAAGCACGCCGCCGCAAGCTGGTGGCCGACATCGGCGCCGGCATGACGCGTTCCCTGGGCCCTTACGGCGCACCGACCGCCATGGTGTTCAAGGGAACACGCCAGGGCGAAAAAGGAACGCTGTACAGCTATGTGGCCGAATTCGGCCCGGGGGCGTTCATCGATTACACGGTACGGCTGGACGAGAAAGGACGTGTTGCGGGATTCGCGATCGAATGACAGCGTGCGTGTGCACAGACGCTTGGGGTGCCCAGCCTCGACACCCCGAAGCCGAACGGCATCTGAGGCGCCCTGCTGGATCACCCTCCTGCTGGGACAAGTCAGAAATATCAATCGGTTGGGGGGAGGGGATGATCCCATCGCCCGCTCCAATCACGCCATGTGCGTAGACAGAAGGCCGCTCATCTGCGGCCTTCTTCATTTCTGATTGGTTTCATATCCACGGCCATCCGCGCCCGGTTAGCGTTGCCGCATTTTCTACACGGGAAGCAGCGCATGGAAACGAAGGACGACGTCGTCGGCAGTATTCACGAGATCTACAAGAACTCAGGCGCGGGCACCTCCCGGCAGCTGGAAGCGCTGCGTGCATTGGGTCGCGCCGGTGGACCGAAGGCCGCGCAGCTGCTGTGGCAGATCTACAAGAGCACCTCGGCCGGATCGGCCACGAAGATGACCTGCATCGCGGCGCTGGGTGAATCCGCGCGCGGGTTCTGAGTTGACATCATGGCGGATGTGGACAGGGTCGAATGGCTGTCCGTTGGAATATCGATCTGAACCGCCTTGTACTCCGAGCAACCTGAAGCAGGGACTGGTTTGCTGTTGGAATGCCATCTCCATCGCTCGCCCTGGCATGCGGTTCACGACCATGCCGGGGCATCTTGATTGATACTCTGAACGCTTGATTGCCGAATCGTTCCGGGAGAATTTCTCCGGATAAATATGCGTGTGGCACGCCCTCATGCTGCTGACGTTGACACCAATTTTCTGCTCTGCCACGCTCGCCGATCGCTGGGGAGCCGCGAGTGTGGATGGGGAGTCCGCGCGGCTGCGACTGGACCTTCTCAGGCTGAATTTGAAAGGTCGGATCGTGCGATCCGAACGACGCCCTCTTCTGCGCACTAGCAAGGTGAACGCTGGCGTTGGAAATCCACGCCGAGTCAATCAGGACGTAACAATCGCTAAAGGAAGGTAGGCAATGGCGTCAAAGATCAATGGCTTCAACTTCGAGTACGACGGAAGCTCGATTACCTTGACCTATAAGCATGGGGAGCTGGGAGGAAAGGCCACATTCGATGTGGAAGGGGCGTCTGCCTCCGTGAGCCACGGCAGAGGATCAGTTGGGGCTTCCTCTGATTATGCCTACTCGACCGATAGCGGATTTGTCGTCACTGGGCAGGCTGTGACATTGGGACTACGGACGCCCAGTGGCGTTGAGGTCGGCTTGAAGTTGACTCCCAATGGTGAGTTCAGGCCTCACCCCACGGATCCGTTTGCGCCGCCGATTCCTTCCGCCCAGGTCGATCTGACTTTGGACGGGAAGATGCTCGGCAGTTACGACATCCCGCTTTACGAAGATTTCACGATGGATGATCTTTTCGATCCGGAGCTTGGGGGCCTCGGGTCGCACGGGTTGCTTGGCGACGCGTACGGCTTCCTGCGTCATCGCGATCGCGAGATCAATGACCAATATCGGGATGCGACGGGTGAGAATTTCCAGGATGCCAAGGGCTGGACCCGCCCGGTTGATCCACTGGTCCTGGATCTCGATGGCGATGGTATCGAGACCGTTGCGGCGAATGGTCGTGTGCTGTTTGACCACGAAGGCAACGCGGTGCGTGAGGGTACGGGCTGGATCAGTGCAGACGACGGCATGTTGGTGCTTGATCGCAATGGAAATGGCACGATTGACGATGGTTCTGAGCTTTTCGGTGATCACACGCCGGGGGCTGGGCTCGCACCGGGACAGAGTTCATCGCGGTCTGCAGGGCTGCGCGCGCTGGCGACGCTGGATCAGAATGGTGATGGCCGAGTGGATGAATCCGACGAGGCCTTCGCATCGCTTCAGGTTTGGCGGGACTTAAACCAGGACGGTGTAAGTCAGGCGAATGAGCTGTTCTCATTGCGGGATCTCGGCATCCGCAGTATTTCGGTTGACGCTACTTCAACGCAGAACCAGAGTCTTGGAAACGGCAACACAGTTGACAGCTATGGCAGTTTCGAGCGTATCGATGGTACCTCGGGGATTACCGCGGATCTGTTGCTGGCTTCCAATAATTTTCATCGCGACTTCTTGGAAAAGGTACCACTGAGCGAGCTTTCACAGCGGGTAGCCAATCTTCAAGGGTCTGGCATGGTGCGCGATCTGCGGGAGGCCGTCAGTCTCAACCCGGGCATCTTTGATCTCATCAACAAGATCGATTCCACCTATTCCCGCAGCCAGGCTCTGCATGCGTTGGACGAGGTGCTGGTGGCTTGGGCCAGCACGTCAAGCATGAAGTCAAGCGTCGAATATCAGCAGGCCGGTGTCGATCGTCCAAGGTTGACCGTAAAGGGCCTTCTTTTGGATTGGGGGACCGCGGACATCTCACAGATTCTCTCTATTCTTGAGAAGTTCAATGGTGAACTGTTCTTTGAGGTGCGTGACGAAGGGTTGTTCACAAAGAACAGGTCGTGGCAGCCGGTTAAGATTGATGGGGAATGGCGTTTTGATGTCGATCTCTCGCAGCCTCAGACTACTCATCTGCTGAAAAGCTATGAGGCGCTGAAGATGGGCTTGTATACGGCCATCATGCTCGACACGCGCTTGCGCGACTATGCCCAGGATCTCAGGTTTGGACTCAATGAGGATCTTGAAGTGGTCGTCGACACGGGCGCGGCGGTGAAGCGTCTGATGGATAAGCTGCGGGTGGAAGGTTCCGCGGCGGCGGTGGAGGATTTGCTTGATCTCCGCAGTCTTGCCGCATACATGCCACTCGATTGGAACTGGGTGGATGTGCTCGAGGAGATGGGCGCGCGCGCGCCCGATGCGGATGAATTCACCGCGGTTGCAAACCGGCTCCTCGGTGTGCTGAATGGTATTGCTGCTGTGGGAGGTGCCGCCGACGACGTCATTCTAGGCACGTCGGGAGACGATGTGCTTGATGGTGGCGATGGTAATGACGAAATTCGGGGCGGAGCAGGGAATGACTTGATCGAAGGCGGGAAAGGTAGCAACACCCTGTATGGGGGGGCTGGAAATGACATGTTGAGTGTCCACTTTGGAGCTGATAAGAATTTCCTGGCCGGCGGTGTTGGCGATGATGTTCTGATTGGCAGCGCGAAGAGTGATACCTACCTGTTCAATAAGGGGGATGGCCATGAAACGATCGTGGAAACAGCCCAGTACAGTGTCATTTCGATTGACACACTCGTTTTTGGCGTTGGCCTGAGGGTTCAGGATCTCAAGGTTCTGCGTGAGGGGCGCGATATCCTTCTCGTGTTCGGAGAAGGAGAGGACTCAGTTCGGTTGAAGGATTGGTTGACGGAAAGCCTGCAGGAGGCGCGCTATGCCGGAATTGAGCGATTCCTCTTTGCGGACGGAACTGAATGGTCCCCCGAACTCATCAGGGCGCAGGTGACTACGCTGGGGTCGGATGGTGATGACGTCATTGATGGTTGGTTGGGCAACGATTTGATTCGCGGTGGCGCTGGCAATGACCTGATCGATGGTGGCGGCGGTACCAATGAGCTTTACGGTGAAGCGGGTAATGACACGCTGAAGGTTCACTTTCTTGCCGACAAGAACATTCTGGCCGGTGGCGTCGGCAACGATACGTTGATCGGCAGCAGCAAGAGCGATACCTACCTGTTCAACAAGGGCGATGGTCACGACACGATCGTGGAAACCAGCCAGTACGCCAGCGACTCGGTTGATACGCTGGTGCTGGGCGAAGGCCTGTCCGCCACCGATGTGCGGGTGCTGCGCGAAGGACGTGATGTGGTGCTGAGCTTTGGTGGCGGCAGTGACACGGTGCGGCTGAAGGACTGGCTGACCAGTTCACTGGGCGAGAATGCGTCGGCCAGCATCGAGAAGCTGGTGTTTGCCGACGGTACCCAGTGGACGGCAGCCAACATCCGAGCTCGGTTGACGAGCCATGTCGGTGACATTGGTGGTGCGTTTACAGGATGGCAGGGTGATGACCTGATCCTGGGCGGAGAAGGCGACGATGTCATTGACGGTGGACTGGGCAGCAACGAGCTGCACGGCGGCGCCGGCAATGACACGCTGAGCGTGGCGGCAACCTCCGACCGCAACATTCTGGCCGGTGGTATCGGTAACGACACGTTGATCGGT
>NZ_JAWIRX010000015.1:0-134768 GCF_036319965.1 Stenotrophomonas sp. SMYL41
AGCCGCATGGGCCGGAGGCATGCCTCGGGCGGGTTGGGCAGGACGCCCAACCCCGGTCTTGCCGTGTGCGCAGGACTGCGCACACGAGCAAGCGGCTGCCAAGCCTACAGGGGCGTACTTGCGGCGTCCCCGCACTCCGACACCGCCCCACCAACCCACGGAATGCCAGCTTTTGCTGCTGCCGTTGCCTTGGCTTGAGGCATCTGCGGGTGCAGGGCGCAGCCCTGCCGAAAAACACACATAAAAAAACAGCAGGCCGGGGCCTGCTGTTTCGGTGTAATGGTGCGCCCGGAGAGATTCGAACTCCCGACCGCCTGGTTCGTAGCCAGGTACTCTATCCAACTGAGCTACGGGCGCCAATTACATAAACTTGTTGTGCTGACTGTGTATGGTGCGCCCGGAGAGATTCGAACTCCCGACCGCCTGGTTCGTAGCCAGGTACTCTATCCAACTGAGCTACGGGCGCGCGGTACACAATCAACGTGTTGCCAAATTTTACTGCATTCCCAGCGGCGGATGCTGGAAACCTGTCGAGTGGTGCGCCCGGAGAGATTCGAACTCCCGACCGCCTGGTTCGTAGCCAGGTACTCTATCCAACTGAGCTACGGGCGCCCTGCGACAGGAGCGGAATTATGCGGATGTCGGCGCGCATCGTCAACAGTTTTGTGAAAATTTTCATCCAACTGAATGAAAAAACTGTCAGCCACGGCGTCCGGGGCCTTCAGCCAGGCGAAATGATCCGCGCGCGTGCCCAGTTCCTGCGCGGACAGCACGCGCAGCTGCGCGTCCACATTCGGCAGCTTCGCCAGCAACGTCTGCATCGATCCGGTCGGTGCCAACCAGTCGTGCTCCATCAGCACCGCCTGCGCGCTGCCATGCACGCGCGCCATCTGCGCATCGAGGTCTTCGTCCATTCCGACTGCGGTGTAGTGATTGTTCAGGCCCACGCGCGCCCAGTCGGCGATCAGTCCGCGCGCTTCGGTGCCACCGAAGCCGAGGCGCCGACCATGCAGCACGCCCTGGCGCTGCGCGATCCACGGCAGGAAGCGGTAGACCAGCGGCAGCAGCCAGCCGCGCGGTGGCGGGAAGCCGCGCCAGAACGGTGAGCCGCTGGCCGCCAGCCACAGCCGGTTGAAATGCTGCGCATTGCGGCCGGCATGCACGCAGGCCAGCTGACCGCCGAGGCTGTGGCCACCGATGATCCAGGGCAGGGCGCCCGCCTCATCATCCGCCGCGGCAAGGACCGCCTGGCTGGCCGGCAGATCCTGTTCGAGTACTTCGCGATAGCCCCAGTCCTGCATGCGCGATGGGCGTAGCGAGCTGCTGCCATTGCCCCGCCACTCATGCAGGTACACCGCCACGCCTTTCGCCGCCAGCGCCAGCGCCAGCGGCAGGTAGTGGCGCGCGGCCACGCCCAGCGCCGGCAGCCACAGCAGGCGCGCGATGGGCTGTGCAGGCACGCACGCGATCACTTCGTAGCGATGGCCATCGTCGCACTGCACGGCAAGGAGGGTCGGTGCCAGGCTCATGCGTGCGGTGCCGCGCCGAAGTGATCGAGCACCAGCACCTCGCTGCGGCCGGGGGCATAGCCCTGCTGCAGGCCGCGTGCAACATAGTCGATGCCGGCTTCGCAGGCGTTGGCCAGGCTCAGGCCGTTGCACAGCTGCGCGGCGATGGCCGAGGCCAGCGTGCAGCCGGTGCCATGTGCATCCAGTGGCAGGCGGGCGTGGATGAATTCTTCGCTGCTGACGCCGTCGAAGTAGCGGTCGATCACACGGTTGCCTTCCTGCAGATGGCCACCTTTCAGCAGCACCGCACCGGCGCCCAGGTCGAGCAGGGCGGAAGCGGCGCGCTCCGCGTCATCGCCGTTGCCGATCTTCCGTCCAACCAGCAGCTCTGCTTCCGGCGTGTTCGGGGTGATCAGCGTGGCCAGCGGGATCAGGCGCTCGCGCATCGCCTGCAGGGCGCTGTCTTCCAGCAGGCGTGCGCCGCTGGTGGCGACCATCACCGGGTCCAGCACCACGTGCGGCGGACGATGGCGCTCCAGGACGTCGGCGACGGTGTTGATCACCTCGGCGTTGGCCAGCATGCCGAGCTTCACCGCGTGGATGTCGAAGTCGTCGAAGCAGGCGTCCAGTTGCGCGCGCAGGAAATCGATCGGCGGCACATGCACTGCGATGACGCCTCGGGTGTTCTGTGCAGTCAGCGCGGCGATCGCGGAGAGGCCGTGCACGCGATGTGCTGCAAACGCCTTCAGGTCGGCCTGGATGCCTGCGCCGCCGCCGGAGTCGGAGCCGGCGATGGTGAGGGCGGAGACGGGAGTGGTCGGGCTCATCCAGCGATTGTGCCGTGGTCCCGCTGGGGAAGGTAGATCCACGCCATGCGTGGATGTCCTTGATTCAATGCCGCCAACGCGCCCATTGCTGGTACAGCACATAGCCCAGCCCGGTCAGGCCGGTCAGCAGGGCCGGGGCGAGCAGGGCGTCGTACTGCCAGCGCATGAACAGCCAGGCACCGATCATGCCGCCGGCGAGGAAGCCGCTGATGATCAGGCCGCTGAGGGTCAGTCGTCGGACCTGCAGCGGCAGTCCGCGCAGCAGGTGGCCCAGGCCGATGCCGAGATCGGTGAACATGCCGCTGAGGTGGGTGGTGCGCACCACCGCGCCGCTGAAGGTGGTGGCCATCGCATTCTGCAGGCCGCAGGCCATGGCGGCGGCCAGTGCGCCCCAGATCTGGTGCCGTTCGAACAGCGGAATGGCCACCAGCAACAATGCCGATTCCAGCGCCAGCGCCACGCCGTAGCGGCGGCCCAGCTGCAGGGTGCTGTCCTGGATCAGCAGGCCGCTGAGCATCGCGCCCAGCGAGAACGCGATCAGCAGGCCCCACAGGTGGCCGACCGCGCGCCAGTCCCCCTGCGCCAGTGCCATGCCGAGCTGGCTGGTACTGCCGGTCATGTGGCTGACCGCCTGGTGCTCGAAACCGAGGAAGCCGACCACGTTGACCATGCCGGCCACGCACGAGAGCGCGACCGCGCCGATCCAGACCCAGGTGGGCAGGCGTATTCCCATCGGCGGGGCCCCTCAGGGCCCGCCGAAGCCGCCGTTGAACTGCAGCTCGCTGAAGGTGTTGCTGGCCGGGTCGAACACCGCGCCCCAGAACTGCGTGCCGCCATCGCAGACGCGGATCGCTTCCCGTGCTGGATTGATGCCGCTGTCGTCGGGTAGATGGAAGGCGTTGATGTAGATCAGCCGCTGGCCGGCGCTTTCGATACCGACGTACTGGCGGTCAAAGTCGAGCACCTTCGGCACCTGGGCTTCCAGCGAAGACAGTTTCGCTTCCAGTTGGTCGACCTGCTGCCGGCTGGGCGCCCAGTAGCCGCTGACCCGCCCGGCCTGGCGGCCGGGGCTGGGCCGCGAGCAGGTGTCGAGCACCTGCGCGGCGATGATCGGGCGGGTGACCACCCAGGACTGGCCGGTACGCTCGGCGGTCGGCACGCTGGCCGGGCCGCGCGTGGTGGTGCAGGCACCCAGGGCGGCTGCGAGCGCGATCGCAGCCGTGGGCAGCAGCAGGCGGGTGCAGCGGTTCACAACACCTCCGAAGCGTAATCGGCCAGGCGCGAGCGTTCGCCACGGCGCAGGGTGATATGCGCACTATGCGGCCAGTTCTTGAAGCGATCCACCGCGTAGGTCAGGCCCGAGGTGGTCTCGGTCAGGTAGGGGGTGTCGATCTGCTCGACGTTGCCCAGGCACACGATCTTGGTGCCTGGGCCGGCACGGGTGATCAGCGTCTTCATCTGCTTCGGGGTGAGGTTCTGTGCCTCGTCCAGGATCAGGTAGCGCGACAGGAACGTGCGGCCACGCATGAAGTTCATCGAACGGATCTTGATGCGGCTGGCAAGCAGGTCGTTGGTAGCCTGGCGCCCCCACGTGCCGCCTTCCTGATTGTGCGTGAGCACCTCCAGGTTGTCGGTCAATGCGCCCATCCACGGCGTCATCTTCTCTTCTTCGGTGCCGGGCAGGAAACCGATGTCCTCGCCGACGCTGACCGTGGCGCGGGTCATGATGATTTCGCGGTAGCGCTGCTGGTCCATCGTCTGCGCCAGGCCGGCGGCCAGCGCCAGCAGGGTCTTGCCGGTACCGGCGGTACCCAGCAGGGTCACGAAGTCGATCTCCGGATCCATCAGCGCGTTGAGCGCGAAGTTCTGCTCGCGGTTGCGTGCACTGATGCCCCACACGGCGTGGCTGCCATGGCGGAAATCATCGACCAGCGACAGCACCACCTTGCCGTCGCCGACCACACGGCTGACGCGCAGCTCGACTTCATCTTCGCCGGGCAGGTACACGTACTGGTTCGGGTACCACTCCTCACCGTCCTGCGCCTGGATCTCGTAATGGGTACGACCCTTGTCGCTCCAGCTGCGCAGGTCATCGCCGTGGCGCTTCCAGAAGTCTTCCGGCAGCTCGGTGGCACCGGTGTAGAGCAGGCTGAAATCGTCCAGCGCGCGGTCGTTCTCGTAGTCCTCGGACACGATGCCGGCGATGGCGGCCTTGATCCGCAGGTTGATGTCCTTGGAAACGAACACCACCGGCAGGTCCGGGGTTTCTTCCTTCAGCGCCAGGATCGCGCCAAGGATGGCGTTGTCCGGGATCACCTTGCCGAAGCTCTTGCCGGCGTCGAAATGGCTGGTCTGGAAGCGCAGCTTGCCGGCGCTCTGCTTGCCGCGCAGCTGCAGCCCATTGGGGCGCTGCAGCGGAATGCCGTCGGCAAGGTTGTCCAGGCCGGAGGCCTGCACCAGCTCGTTGAGGAAGCGGCTCACCTGGCGGGCGTTGCGGCTCGCTTCGGAGGTGCCCTTCTTGCCGTTGTCCAGCTCCTCGATCACCTGCATGGGCAGGTAAACGTCGTGCTCCTCGAATTTGAACAGCGCGGTGGGATCGTGCATCAGCACGTTGGTATCCAGCACGTAGATGCGCTTGCCTCGGGTCATCGTCGATTCCTGGTTACGGACAGGGAAAAACCACCACGGCCTGCTGCGGGGCAGGGTGATGGCAGACACAGTAGGCAGTGGGACTCACTTGGACTGGGAGGCCTTCAGTTCGGCGAGAACGGCATCGGCATGGCCGGCGACCTTGACCTTGCGCCAGGACTGCACGATGCGGCTGTCGGGGGAAATCAGGAAGGTGCTGCGTTCGATGCCACGTACCTGCTTGCCGTACATGTTCTTCATCTTGATCACGTCGAAGGCGGTGCACAGCGCTTCGTCGCCATCGCTGACCAGCGGGAAGCTGAAGCCCTGCTTGGCGCAGAAGTTGTCGTGCGACTTCACCGAATCGCGCGAGACGCCCAGCACGACCGCGCCGGCCTTCTTGAACTTCGGCAGCAGCGCGTTGAAGTCGATGCCCTCGGTGGTGCAGCCCGGGGTGCTGTCCTTGGGGTAGAAGTACAGCACCAGCCAGTGGCCGGCGTAGTCGCCGAGAGTGGCCTGGTCGCCACCGGACAGCGCCAGTGGCAGGGAAAGGGTGGTGCTGTCCAGGGTATCGCCGTTGTTCATGAGGTCCTTCTGTCGAGCCTGGGTTCTTTCCAAGACAATTGCATGAAACGCCACGCGCCCGTGAGAGGCGCGCGAAAAATCAGTAATTCATTCAGAACTTCATCGGGTCCATGATCGCGTCCAGGTTCAGGTGGTCGCAGAACTCAAGGAAATCGTCGCGCAGCGCGGCGATGTGCATGTTGGCCGGCACGCCGATGGTGACCTGTGCACTGAACATCTCCGCACCGGTCTGCATGGCGCGGTAGCGCGTGCTCTGCAGGTTCTCGATGGTGATGCCCTGGCGGTCGAAGAAATCGGCCAGCTGGAACAGGATGCCCGGCTTGTCGGCGGCGATCACTTCAACGATGTACGGCAGCAGGTTGGACTGCGCCTGCTTGGCGGCAGTGCGGTACCAGACCAGCTTCAGGCCTTCCTCGCGTTCCAGCCGGGTCAGCATCGCCTCGAGCTTGGCCACCGAGTCCCAGGAGCCGGTGGCCAGGGCGGTGACCGAGACATCGCGGCCGACCGTGGCCAGGCGTGCGTCCACCAAGTTGCAACCGCTGTCGGCGATGCGGCGGGTGACGGACAGCAGGGGGGACTCCGGATGCGTCGTATAGGCGTTGATCAGGAGGTGGTTTTCGCTCGGCGCGGGGCGCGGGGTGGTGTCGGTCAAGGCGATTCCGGGTAATGCATGCGTTAGTCTGAATGCCCGCCAGAGGCGGGGATCCACCGGTGTCCAGCATACTTGCCCGTGCTTTCGCGCCGCAAGTAACATTCAGGTCGCCCCCAGCCTTTCGTGGCGGGCGTTTCCCTTCCCAGCCAAGAGCAGCACGTCCTTGTCCCTTTCAGGCCTCATCACCGCGCTGGCGACCCCGTTCCGGGCCGACGGCGCCCTCGATCCCGATGGTTGGCAGCGCCTGCTGCACCTGCAACTGGAGGGTGGCGTCCATGGCGTTGTCGTGGCTGGCTCGACCGGCGAAGCGGCGACCCTGACCGATGCCGAGTACGACCTGCTGCTGGCCAGCGCGGTCGAACGCATCGGCGGCCGCATTCCGGTCATGGCCGGCACCGGCCTGTCCGGTACTGCCAAGACCATCGAACAGACCCGTCGTGCCGCTGTCCTTGGCGCCAGCCACGCGTTGGTGGTCACTCCGCCGTACGTGCGGCCGACCCAGGCCGGTCTGATCGCGCACTACCGCGCGGTTGCCGACCAGGGCGGGCTGCCGGTCGTGCTGTACAACGTGCCCGGCCGCACCGGCTGCGACATGCAGCCGGAGACCGTGGCCGAGCTGGCCAGCCATCCCAACATCGTCGGCATCAAGGAAGCGGTGGGCGACACCGGCCGGGTGCAGGCACTGCTGGCGCTGCGCAGCCCGCAGTTCGCGGTGCTCAGTGGTGACGACGGCACCGCCGCGCGTTCGATCCGGGCCGGTATCGATGGCCTGATCTCGGTCGGTTCCAACGTTCTTCCAGGCGCCTATCGCCGGATGTGCGAACTGGCCGCCGCGCAGGACCACGAAGCCACCGAGTCGTGGGATGCGCGCCTGCATCCGTTCCATGATTTCTGTGGCGTCGAACCCAACCCGATCCCGGTCAAGGCGCTGCTGCGCCGCATCGGCATCGGTCATGACCTGCGCCTGCCGCTGCTGCCGCTGTCGGCGGCACATCATCCGGCGGCCGACCATCTTGCCGGCGACATCGCCGCCCTCGAAGCCCTTTCCAGCCACTGACCTTCCGTCTTGGTCTGACCCAGGAGATTCACATGCGTCAATCCGTTTCCACCGTCCGCGTGCTGTCCTGCGCCCTGCTTGCCGTGGCCGTCGCCGCCGGTACCACCGGCTGCTTCAAGCGCGGCGTCAAGGGCGACTACGCTCTGGCCCCGGAAATGCGTCCGCTGGAAGTGCCGCCGGACCTGAACCTGCCCAACGCCACCACCGACAACAAGGTGCCGACACTGGCTTCGGCCACCAAGCCGGCAGCCCCGGTTGCTGCAGCGCCGGCGGCGGGCAACACCGGTTTCACCATTGCCGGTGGCAAGGATGAAGCCTTTGCCAAGGTGGGTACCGCGCTGGAAGGCATTGCGGGCGTGACCATCGCCAGTCGTGCTCAGCTGCTGGGCTCGTACGATGTGGCCTACGAAGGCAGCAACTTCCTGGTTCGCGTGGTCGCTGTTGATGCCGGTGCCTACATCTCCGCGGTCGACCCGCGTGGCCTGCCGGCCACCGCCGAAGCGCCGGTGAAGCTGATCGCCGCGCTGAAGGCGAAGCTGGCCCAGTAAGGACCGGTCGGGTAGAGGCCGACCTTTGTCGGCGCTTCTGTGCCAACCAAGGTTGGCACCTGCCGAAAACAGAAAAGGGCGCCGATGGCGCCCTTTTCCGTTGCCACAGCAGGTGCCTCTCAGCGCTCCAGCAGCTTCAGCTTGTCCGGCTTGCCGTCCCATTCGCCGGCGTCGGCGGGTGGGTCCTTGCGCACGGTCAGCACCGGCCATTCCTTCGCCAGCTCGGCATTGAGGGCGACGAAGCCTTCCTGGCCGGCGGGCACATCGTCCTCCGGGAAGATCGCATTGACCGGGCACTCCGGCTCGCAGAGGGTGCAGTCGATGCACTCATCCGGGTCGATCACCAGGAAGTTCGGGCCTTCGTGGAAGCAATCCACGGGGCACACTTCCACGCAATCGGTGTGTTTGCACTTGATGCAGTTTTCGGTGACGACAAAGGGCATGGGCTGGGGGTGGATCGATTCCTGAACCCGCCAATTCTAGAACAGGTTGGCCCCCGGTGTCGGCGCGGGGCGGAAATCGGGCGTCTGGCAGGCGCGGCCGTGCCGTCATTGGCGGCACGGCAGGGCCTGTGCGACGCTGCGGGGTAACCGGTCCTGATGGCCGGGCTCCCTTCCCAGCAGGATCATCCATGTCCCAAGCCCAGCCCGGTACCGTCTCTCGCGGCGGTGAAAACACGGTGTTCATTGTTCTGGTCAGCTGTGTGGCCACCCTTGGTGGATTCCTGTTCGGCTTCGACAGTGGTGTCATCAATGGCACGGTCGATGGCCTGCGCCAGGCGTTCAACTCCAGCGAGGCAGCGCTCGGTTTTGAAGTCGCGTCGATGCTGCTGGGCTGCGCGATCGGTGCCTTCCTCGCCGGCTGGCTGGGCGATCGCCTGGGCCGTCGCGGTGTGCTGATCGCTTCGGCATTGATGTTCCTGGTCTCGGCGCTGGGCGCCGGCGCCGCTCACGCCTCGTGGCTGTTCATCGCCGCACGCGTGCTCGGCGGCTTCGCGGTGGGTGCGGCCAGTGTGATGTCGCCGGCCTACATCGCCGAAGTTGCCTCGGCGCGGTATCGCGGACGGCTGGCCACAGTGCAGCAGATGGCGATCATCTGCGGCCTGTTCGCCGCCTTCCTCAGCAATTACCTGCTGGCCCGTGCCGCCGGGGCGTCTACCGAGCCGCTATGGCTGGGCCATGAGGCCTGGCGCTGGATGTTCTGGATGCAGGCGCTGCCGTCGGCGCTGTTCCTGCTCTTGTTGCTGGTGATCCCGGAAAGCCCGCGTTTCCTGGTGTTGAAGGGACGGCAGGGGCAGGCGAGGGCGGTGCTGGTGCGGCTGTACGGCGAGGCCGCAGCGACGGCCAAGCAGGCCGAAATCGAAGCCAGCCTGGCCCGGGACCAGCACAAGCCGCGCTTCAGTGATCTGCGCGACACGGTCAGCGGCAGGCTGCGCCCGATCCTGTGGGTGGGCATCGGCCTGGCCATGTTCCAGCAGCTGGTCGGCATCAACGTGGTGTTCTACTACGGCGCGGTGCTGTGGCAGGCGGTGGGCTTCTCTGAAGGCGACGCGCTGCTGATCAATGTGCTGTCCGGCGCGCTGAGCATCGGCGCCTGCCTGCTGACCGTACTGTTGATCGATCGCATCGGGCGCAAGCCGCTGCTGTGGGTCGGCTCAGTCGGCATGTCGGTGGCGCTGGTGCTGATGGTGGTCGCCTTTGCCAGTGGCAGCCTGGCCGACGGCCGCCTGCAGCTGTCCGATGGCATGGGGCGGTTGGCGCTGGTCGCGGCCAACGTCTACGTGGTGTTCTTCAACATGTCCTGGGGCCCGGTGATGTGGGTCATGCTGGGCGAGATGTTCCCCAACCAGATCCGTGGCCCGGCGCTGGCGGTGGCGGGTGCCGCGCAATGGACCTCGAACTTCGCGATCACCGTGACCTTCCCGATGCTGCTGGCCGGCATCGGCCTCGCGGGCGCCTATGGCATCTACACGGTCGCGGCGATCCTCTCGATCTTCTTCGTGGTGCGCTACGTACGCGAGACCAAGGGCAAGGAGCTGGAGCAGATGGAAGGCTGACGGCCGGCCTGTGTGTCTGCGCCTCCTTTCTTCGTGGGGAGGCGGCGGGCCAGCCGATCCAGGACACGTCGCAAGCCCATCCAAGGGGGCTTACGGCGCCAAGGATGGCGCCATGGAGCAGCATGGATGGGCTTTTGCGTGCCCAGGCCAGGGTGGCCCGCCCCCTCCCACGCAGGAACAGGAAGGCGCTGCTGCGACCAGGCCGACCGATGCCAATGCAAACCCCGGAAAACAGAAAAGCCCGCACAAGGCGGGCTTTTTCGGTTCCTGCTGCGGCGACTGGCGCTCCCTAGGGGACTCGAACCCCTGTTTTAGCCTTGAGAGGGCCACGTCCTAACCACTAGACGAAGGGAGCGTAACTGTGTCGCTGCCGAGGCAGGAGCGCTAGTATATGCACCTCGATGCCATTGGGCAATCCCGAAACTTCAACCGGAAGCGCCAACATCATTTCCTCTGCTACATCACCGTTCAGCCTGCGCGTCATCCCGCGCGACCAGCACACGATCTCCCGCAAGGACATCAGCCCTAACGCCCTGCGCGTGCTTTATCGCCTGCGCGATGCCGGCTTCGGCGCCTACCTTGTCGGCGGCGCGGTGCGTGATCTGCTGGTCAATGGCCAACCCAAGGATTTCGACGTGGCCACCGACGCCACGCCCGAGCAGGTCAAGCAGCTGTTCCGCAACTGCCGCCTGATCGGCCGCCGGTTCCGCCTCGCCCACGTTGTCTTCGGCCGCGAGGTCATCGAAGTCGCCACCTTCCGTGCCAACAGCGATGACGGCAGCGGCGACCGCGAGATGGAAAACGGCATGCTCGTGCGCGACAACGTGTACGGCACCATCGAAGACGACGCCATCCGCCGCGACTTCACCTGCAACGCCCTGTACTACGCCATCGAGGACTTCTCGGTGCGCGACTACACCGGTGGCTTCGAGGACGTGCAGGCGCGCCTGATGAAGCTGATCGGTGATCCCGAGCAGCGTTACCGCGAGGATCCGGTGCGCATGCTGCGTGCGGTGCGCCTGGCGGCCAAGCTTGGCTTCCAGATCGAAGAGGGCACCGCCGCGCCGATCCCGCATCTGGCCGGCCTGCTCAACGAAGCTGCGCCGGCACGCCTGTTCGAGGAAGTGCTCAAGCTGTTCCTGTCCGGGCACGGTGTGGCCAGCTTCGAAGGCCTGGAGCGCTACGGCCTGCTCGACGTCCTGTTCCCGGAAAGTGCCAGGGCGCTGAAGGCCAACCGCACCGGCGCGTTGCGCCGCATGCTGGTCGAGGGCCTGGCCAATACCGATGCGCGGGTGGCCAACGACGAACCGGTCTCGCCGGCGTTCCTGTTCGCGCTGCTGCTGTGGCCGGCGTTCTGCCGTGCTCAGGCGACCCTGCTCAAGCAGGGCGTGGCACCGGAAGAAGCGCAGCGCCGCGCCGCCGACCGCGTCACCGTGCAGCAGCTCAGCACCATCGCGCTGCCGCGCCGCTTCTCGCTGCCGATGCAGGAAATCTGGCTGCTGCAGTCGCGCTTCAGTTCGCGCCAGCGCAAGCGCGTGTTCCGCACCCTGACCCATCCGCGCTTCCGCGCCGCGTTCGATTTCCTCAGCCTGCGCCAGGTGGCCTCGTCCGAACACGCCGCCGATGTCGAGTTCTGGCGCGAAGCGCAGGCACAGTCCGGTCGCGAGCTGGAGTCGTCGCTGGATGCGATGCACGGCGAAGATGGCGAAGACGAGAGCGGGGCGCCGCGCAAGCGCCGCCGCCGCCGCCGTCGCCCGGGTGCCCCGGCCGGTGCAACGGGCGAGTAAGCAATGACCCTTGCCTGGATCGGCCTCGGCGCCAACCTCGGCGACGCGGCCGCCACCGTCGGCGCGGCGATTGCCGCGCTCGACGGCCTGCCTTCGACCCGTCTGCACCAGGCGTCGCGCCTGTATGCCACGCCGGCCTGGGGCAATGAAGACCAGCCGCCGTTCGTCAACGCGGTGGCATCGGTCGAAACCACCTTGCAGGCCGATGAGCTGTTGCAGGCCATGCTGGCGTTGGAGCAGCGCTTCGGCCGCGTGCGCGATCCGGCGGTGCACTGGGGCCCGCGCGCGCTGGACCTGGACCTGTTGCTGTATGGCACGCAGGAACTTGACCAGCCCGGGCTGCGGGTGCCGCATCCGTACCTGCACGAGCGTGCCTTCGTGCTGGTGCCGCTGGCTGAAATCGCGCCGGAACTGACAATTCCTGGCCATGGACGCGTGCAGGATGCAGTGATGCGGGTCGATGCCTGCGGGATCGCGCCGATAGGGTGATAATGCCCGGGTTATCTCCCCCGGTTATCAGCACATGAGCACCCACGCAGACAGCAAGCCCTGGACCGTTCCCGCCCTGGCCGAGGCCAAGCGCAATGGCCAGAAGCTGGTCATGTTGACCGCCTACGACGCCGGCTTCGCCCGCACCTTCGATGCCAACGGCGTCGACCTGATCCTGATCGGCGATTCGCTGGGCATGGTGGTGCAGGGCCATGATTCGACCCTGCCGGTGACCGTGGCCGACATGGTCTACCACACCCGCGCCGTGGCCCGCGTGCTGCAGCGTGCGCTGCTGGTGGCCGACCTGCCGTTCGGCGCCGATGCCACCCCGGAGCGCGCGCTGGATGCCTCGCTGCAGCTGCTGCAGGCCGGTGCCGAGATGGTCAAGATCGAAGGTGCCGGCTTCAAGGTCGACATCATCCGCTACCTGGTCGAGCGCGAGATTCCTGTCTGCGCGCATCTGGGCCTGACCCCGCAATCGGTGCTGCGCCTGGGGGGCTTCAAGATCCAGGGCCGTGGCGATGCCGCGCGCCAGCTGGTGGAGGACGCCAGGGCCGTGGCCGCCGCCGGCGCCAGCATCATGGTGCTCGAATGCGTGCCGACCCCGGTCGCCGCCGAAGTGACCGCCGCGGTCGATGTGCCGACCATCGGCATCGGTGCCGGCCCGCAGTGCGATGGCCAGGTGCTGGTGCTGCATGATTTCCTGGGCCTGGACAGCGGCCATCGCCGTCCCAAGTTCGTCAAGGATTTCCTTGCCGAAGGCGGTTCGGTGGCCGGTGCCACCCGCGCCTATGCCGACGCGGTGCGCGACGGCAGCTTCCCCGACGAACAGCACGCCTACGCCCAATGATCCAGACCTTCAACGAACTCGGCGCACTGCGCGAGCAGATCGCCCAGTGGAAGCGCGAGGGCCTGCGCGTGGCGCTGGTGCCGACCATGGGCAACCTGCATGGGGGTCACCATTCGCTGGTGACCCTGGCCCGCCAGTACGCGGACAAGGTGGTAGCGAGCATCTTCGTCAACCCCACCCAGTTCGGCCCCAACGAGGATTTCAGCCGCTACCCGCGCACGCCCGAGGCCGACGTGGCCGGGCTGGAGCAGGTCGGCTGCGATGCCGTGTGGCTACCCAGCGTGGAGGCGATGTATCCGCTGGGCGTGGACAGGACCACGCGCATGCACGCGCCGGGTGTCAGTGAAGTGCTGGAAGGCGCCAGCCGTCCGGGTCACTTCGATGGCGTGTGCACGGTGGTGGCGCGCCTGTTCCTGCAGGTGCAGCCGGACGTGGCCGTATTCGGCCGCAAGGACTACCAGCAGCTTGCCGTGATCAAGCAGATGGTGGCCGAGTTGTCGTTCCCGATCCAGATCGTCGGTGCGGAGATCGTGCGGGACGAGGATGGCCTGGCCAAGAGTTCGCGCAACCAGTACCTGAGCGCCGAACAGCGCCCGGTCGCGACCACCATCCACCGCACGCTGCTGGGCATGCGCGAGGGCTACGTCGCCGGGCAGGCGCGCGAGCGCATCGAGGCCGATGCCACCGCTGCGCTGCAGGCCGCTGGTTTCCAGGTCGACTATGCCGTGCTGCGCACGCCGGAACTGGCCGAGCCGACCTTCGACGGCGGTGGCCGCGTGGCGCTGATTGCCGCGCGCCTGGGCACCACCCGCCTGATCGACAACCTGGAGTTCTGAGCCGCATGCGGCTCCGGGGCGCCCGCATGCGGCGCCTCTCACCATCCCACGGACGGGAGACTGGACATGGTGCCCTCCGCCACTGACGCCGCCCGCCTTGCCCAGGCGTCGGTCTGCAATGCCATTGCCGTGCTGTTGCCGATGGCGCTGATCCTGCAGTCTCAGCAGCGCCTGCGCCGGGTCGGTTTCGTCCTTGTGGGGTTCGGCCTGGGCGGGCTGGCCATGGCGGCCTGCACCTGGCCGGGTGACGACGGCGGCCCGCTGCTGCGCGCCTGCGCTACGTCGACACTTTCGATGTGATCAGCTACGGCCTGTCAGTGCTGGCCGCAGGCGGTTTCGGTGCGGTGGCCGGCTGGGCGTTCCATGCGGTGTTCCGCCTATCGCTGGCAGGCATCGCTGGCCCAGCGCCGCCGGTGCTGCCGGGCGCACGCGCCTGAACGGCCTTCAGCGTCCTGCTGCAGCCCCCTGATGACGGCCAAGCGGGTGCTAGAATCCGCTCTTTCCTTTGCCGTTGCAGCGCCCCCATGCACCTGTCCCTGCTCAAGACCAAGATCCACCGCGCCACCGTCACCCATTCCGAGCTGAACTACGAAGGCTCGATCGCCATCGATGACAACCTGCTGGCTGCCACTGGCATCCGCGAGTTCGAGCAGGTGCACATCTGGGACGTGACCAATGGTGCGCGTTTCTCGACCTACGCCATCCGCGCCGAAGCCGGCAGCGGTGTTGTCTCGCTCAATGGTGGCGCCGCGCGCCACGTGCAGGTCGGTGACATCATCATCATCGCCGCGTTCGCCAGCATGACCGAGCAGGAAGCTGACAGCTTCAAGCCGAAGCTGGTGTACGTTGATGGCAACAACCAGATCACCCACACCAACGACACGATCCCGACCCAGGCCGCATGACAACGAACAACGGATTCGACTCGCTGCATTCCCACGCCCAGCGCCTGAAGGGCGCAAGCATTCCCAGCCTGCTCGCCGCCGAACCCGGCCGCGTCCAGGGCCTGGCGCTGCGGGTCGGTCCGTTGTATGTCAATTTCGCCCGGCAGAAATACGATGCCGCGGCGTTGCAGGCGTTGCTGGCGCTGGCTGCGGAGCGTGACGTCGGCGGTGCGATCATGCGCTTGTTCCGCGGCGAGCAGGTCAATCTGACCGAAGGCCGCGCCGCGCTGCATACCGCGCTGCGTGGCGACGTGGTGGACGCACCGGTGGCGGCCGAGGCCTATGCAACCGCGCGCGAAATCCGCCAGCGCATGGGCGTGCTGGTGCGCGCGCTGGAAGACAGTGGCGTGACCGATGTGGTCAGCGTCGGCATCGGTGGTTCCGACCTCGGCCCGCGCCTGGTCGCCGATGCGCTGCGTCCGGTCACCGGTGCACGCCTGCGCGTGCATTTCGTGTCGAACGTGGACGGCGCCGCCATGCAGCGCACGCTGGCCACGCTGGATCCGACGAAGACGGCCGGTATCCTGATTTCCAAGACCTTCGGTACCCAGGAAACCCTGCTCAACGGCCAGATCCTGCACGATTGGCTGGGCGGCAGCGAGCGCCTGTACGCGGTCAGTGCCAATCCGGAACGCGCCGGCAAGGCCTTCGCGATTGCCGCCGATCGCGTACTGCCGATGTGGGACTGGGTCGGCGGTCGTTATTCGTTGTGGTCGGCGGTCGGTTTCCCGATCGCGCTGGCGATCGGCTTCGAGCGTTTTGAACAACTGCTGGAAGGCGCGGCGCAGATGGATGCGCACGCGCTGGATGCGCCGCTGGAGCGCAACCTGCCGGTACTGCATGGCCTGACCGACATCTGGAACCGCAACCTGCTGGGCCATGCCACGCACGCGGTGATGACCTACGACCAGCGCCTGGCGCTGCTGCCGGCCTACCTGCAGCAGCTGGTGATGGAGAGCCTGGGCAAGCGCGTGCAGCGCGATGGCCAGCCGGTCACCACCGACACCGTGCCGGTGTGGTGGGGCGGGGCGGGCACCGACGTGCAGCACAGTTTCTTCCAGGCGCTGCACCAGGGCACCAGCATCGTTCCGGCCGACTTCATCGGCTGCGTGCACAACGACGATCCCTACACCGTCAATCACCAGGCGCTGCTGGCCAACCTGCTGGCGCAGACCGAGGCGCTGGCCAATGGCCAGAGCAGCGATGATCCGCACCGTGATTACCCCGGCGGCCGCCCGAGCACGCTGATCCTGCTCGACGCGCTGACCCCGCAGGCACTGGGTGCGCTGATCGCCATGTACGAACATGCCGTGTACGTGCAGTCGGTGATCTGGAACATCAACGCGTTCGACCAGTTCGGTGTCGAGCTGGGCAAGCAGCTGGCCAGTGGCCTGTTGCCGGCGCTGCAGGGCGAGGATGTGGCGATTGCCGATCCGATGACCCGTGAGATCCTGGCGCAGCTGAAGGGCTGAGGTTCTGGTGCCGGCCAGCGGCCGGCACTGCCGCGTCACCTGCTCGGGTCGCGCTCCGGGCTCGGCCGCTTGGCCAGCTTGCGTTGCAGCGAACGTCGGTGCATGCCGAGCAGGCGCGCCGCCGCCGAGACATTGCCGCCGGTCTCGTGCATCGCCTGCTGGATGTGTTCCCACTGCAGGCGGCTGATCGGCGTCATCGCATCGGGTACTTCCATTTCACTATCGTCTGCCGGGCCGTCATCCTCTTCGCCCAGTGCGCGCAGGATCATCGGCACGGTGGCCGGCTTGGGCAGGTAGTCGTCGGCCCCGAGCTTGATCGCCTCCACAGCGGTGGCGATGCTGGCGTATCCGGTCACCAGCAGGATGCGCATGTCCGCGCGCAGCGCGCGCAACGGCTGGATCAGGGCCAGGCCGGAATCGCTGCCCAGTTTCAGGTCGATCAGCGCGAAGGCCGGCGGATGCTGCCGGGCCAGTGCCAGTGCGCTGGCGGCATCCTGTGCGGTCTGCGTTTCAAGCCCCTTGCGAGCCAGGCTGCGTTGCAGGGTGCGCAGGTACAGCTCGTCGTCGTCGACCAGCAGGCCCAGGGTGGAGTGGTGAAGGCTCATGGGGTGTCCTCGCGTGGGGCCAGCGGCAGGCGGAAGCCGACGCGGCTGCCGGCCCCTTGGGCCGGGCGCATCCACATCTCGCCGTCGAGGCGTTCGATGGTGGCATGGGACAGGGCCAGGCCGACGCCCATGCCCTCGCTCTTGCTGCTGCCGAACAGCCTGCCCGGCAGCACCGCGGCACGGGCGTCGAAGCCGTGGCCGTAGTCGCGGACTTCGCCGATCAGGTCGTCGCCTTCGATGCGCAGGTCCAGGTCCACGCGCGGCCGGCCGGCCTGTTCGCCGGCATCGGCGGCATTGTTGAGCAGGACCATCAGCAGATGGCCCACGCCCGGGTCCAGTGGCAGCCGCAACGGTGCATCGTCGTTGCGATGCAGGTCGATGGTCGGCCGCACCAATCGCCATTGCTCCAGTACCTGCTGGGCGCTGGAGTGGCTGCGCCCCGGGGCGTCGGCCGAGGCCGGTGCGGCCAGCGCCAGCACACGCTCGCGGCACTGCACCAGCAGCTCGCGCAGGGTTTCCATGTCCTCGCGCACCTCCGGCTCTTCGCTGCGCTCGGCCACATCGTCGGCTAGCAGGGTCATGGTCGCCAGCGGTGTGTTCAGTTCATGCGCCACCGAGGCGGCATGGGTAGCCAGCGCGACGATGCCCTCGTTGCGGGCGAAGCGCTCGCGTAGTGCCGACAGTTCCAGTTCGCGCTCGCGCAGGGCAAGCGCCAGCCGGGTGGAGAAGGCCAGTACCACCGCGGCGGAAATCAGGAAGTTGGCGACCACGCCCCAGCGGTTGAGGTCCCGCGCGCGGAAATAGCCGTCCGGCAGTGGCTGCCCGAAGATGCCGCTGGCGGCGTAGCCGAGCAGGCAGGCCAGCGCGACCGCCAGCGCCCAGCGCAGGGGCAGGGCGAACGCGGCCAGCGCGATCAGGATCAGGAACAGCGAGCTGAACGGGTTGGCCATGCCGCCGCTCCATCCGACCATCCAGGTCAGGATGATCACGTCCACCAGGATGTGGCCGAACGCGGTCAGCGGCGCGGTGTCGGCCGCTTCCGGACGCAACTGGGTATAGATGTTGAACAGGGCCAGCACGGCCACGCCGGCCCATAGCGGCAGCTGCGGCAACGGCAGGCCCAGCACCCAGGTGGCAACCAGGATGGTGGCGGCCTGGCCGCCTACGGCAAGCCACCGCAGGCTGCACAGGGTACGGAGAAACGGGGCGTCGGGACCGGTCATTCACGCTCATCGTATGCGTTCACGGGCGGGTGTGCCTGCGACAATCGGCCGCAGCCGTGCCGCCGGCTGAATGCGAGTCACCCGGAATGCGGGGGCGGGCGGTAGAATGCGCCCATGCACGACGCCGTCACCCGCCCGACTCCTCCCTCCGATGCCACCTCCTGGCCCCGCCGCCAGACCCATGCCGTGCAGATCGGCGGGGTCACCGTAGGCGGAGGCAAGCCGGTGGTGGTGCAGTCGATGACCAACACCGACACGTCCGACGTGGCCTCCAGCGTGAAGCAGGTGGCCGAGCTGTGGCGGGCCGGTTCGGAAATGGTGCGCTTGACCGTCAACACCGTGGAAGCCGCTGCAGCGATCCCGCGCATCGTCGACAAGCTGGCGATGATGGGCATCGACGTGCCGCTGATCGGCGACTTCCATTACAACGGCCACCAGCTGCTGACCGCCGAACCGGCGTGTGCCGAGGCGCTGGCCAAGTACCGCATCAACCCGGGCAACGTCGGTTTCGGCAAGAAGAAGGACCTGCAGTTCGCCCAGTTGATCGAGTTCGCGATCCGCTACAACAAGCCGGTGCGCATCGGTGCCAACTGGGGTTCACTGGACCAGGCCCTGGCAGCGAAGCTGATGGACGAGAACAACCTGCGTGAGCAGCCCTGGGATGCCGGTCGCGTGCTGCGCGAGGCGCTGATCCGCTCGGCGCTGGATTCGGCCGAGCAGGCGGTGGAGCTCGGCCTGCCGCGTGATCGTATCGTGCTGTCGGCCAAGGTCAGTGGCGTGCAGGAGCTGATCGCGGTGTACCGTGACCTGGCCCAGCGTTCCGACTTTGCCCTGCACCTGGGCCTGACCGAGGCCGGTATCGGCAGCAAGGGCATCGTTGCCTCGTCGGCAGCACTGAGCGTGCTGCTGCAGGAAGGCATCGGTGACACCATCCGCATCTCGCTGACCCCGGAACCGGGCCAGTCGCGCACGCAGGAAGTGATCGTCGCCCAGGAACTGCTGCAGACCACCGGCCAGCGCGCCTTCACGCCGCTGGTCACGGCCTGTCCGGGGTGCGGCCGCACTACCTCCGAGTTCTTCCAGGAACTGGCCAAGGTGGTGCAGAACCACGTGCGCGAGAAGATGCCGCTGTGGAAGATCCACCACCCGGGTGCGGAAAACATGACCCTGGCGGTGATGGGCTGCATCGTCAACGGGCCGGGTGAGTCGCGGCACGCCAACATCGGTATTTCGTTGCCGGGCACCGGCGAAACCCCGGCTGCGCCCGTGTTCGTCGATGGCGAGAAGAAGGTGACCCTGCGTGGCGAGAACATCGCCCAGGAGTTCGTCGCCCTGATCGACGATTACGTCGAACACAAATATGTCCGAAGCGCCGGATAAGCCCGCGATCCTCGCTGCGCCGGAGTCCGCTTCCGGTTTCCGCCACTGGATGGCCCTCAATGCCTGGCGCCTGGTGCTGCTGTTCGGTGGCGTGCTGCTGCCGTTGGCCGGTTTCGTCGCCCTGGCCGACGAGGTGCACGAGTTTGAATCGTTCCATTTCGATGCGCCGCTGCTGTGGCAGATGCATGGCCTGCATTCGCCCCTGTTGGACCGCTTCTTCGTGCTCATTTCCAAACTGGGCTACGAATGGTTCCTGATTCCGGCCGATGTGCTGATCATTGGCGTGCTGCTGGGCTACCGGCGTTGGCGCGAGGCCACGTTCGTGGCGGTCAGCTTCGTCGGCTCGGCGTTGCTGAACATGGGCAGCAAGCAGTTCTTCCAGCGCCAGCGCCCCAACCTGTGGGAGTCGATCGCGCCGGAATCGACGTTCAGCTTTCCCAGCGGCCACGCGATGGGTTCGATGACCCTGGCCGTGACCCTGGTCCTGCTGGCCTGGAACACCCGCTGGCGCTGGCCGGTGCTGCTGCTGGCGCCCTCGTTCAGCCTGCTGGTCAGCGTCTCACGGGTCTATCTGGGCGTGCATTATCCCTCCGACATCCTGGCCGGATGGTGTGCCGCGCTGGTTTGGGTGGTAGGGTGCTATCTGGTCATGTTCAGTCGCCGGCATCCTTGGCGACGTCATGATTCGCCGCCAGCGACGGCCAGCGAAGCATCATCACAGGGGGATTGACGTGGATGACCCCTCCGGGGCGTCTACGTAATAGTTCAGTTGTTTCGTTGCAGCAGGTTCTGCAAGACAGGGGGCAAGCACAACGCGCGGTACTGTGATGCGCAAGGCAGAATGCCTGCGTCGCATCTCGAACGCGCTTGCAGGGGTACCGGCGCCCTGCCTAGCTTGACCTGCAATGGCCGCATTCGAAGAGGTACGTGAATGACGATTCGAGTCTACCTGGTGGATGACCACGCACTGGTCCGCACGGGGATGAAGATGATCCTGTCGGGGGAGACCGACATCGAGGTGGTGGGCGAAGCCGAGACCGGCGAAGATGCGCTGCGCGACGTCCGCCAGCTGCTGCCGGACGTGGTGCTGTGCGACCTGCACCTGCCCGGCGTGAGCGGCATGGAAGTGACCGAGCGCATCGTCCGCAGTCACCGCAACACCCGTGTGGTGATCGTGTCGGTGCTGGAAGACGGGCCGCTGCCGAAGCGGTTGCTGGAAGCGGGGGCTGCCGGCTACATCGGCAAGGGCTGTGATGCACAGGAGTTGCTGCGCGCGGTGCGCGACGTGGCCATGGGCCGGCGCTACCTGGGCACCAGCATCGCGCAGAACCTGGCCTTGTCGACCGTGGAAGGCAACGGTTCGCCGTTCGACAGCCTGTCGCCGCGCGAGCTGGAAGTGGCGTTGCTGCTGACCCAGGGCCTGCGCCAGGAGGACATCGCCCGGCGCCTGAGCCTGAGCGCGAAGACGGTGAACACGCACAAGGCGCGGCTGTTCGAGAAGATGGGGATCCACGACAACATCGCGCTGGCACGCATGGCCAGCCAGTACGGGCTGGTGGATCCGGCGCGGCCGCTGTAAGGGTTTCGGCCAACGGCTGAGCCCCTCACGGTGTGCGGCAGGATTCGTGGGGTTGGCCCTGCGGAGGGATTGCGCAGGGGACGCCGTGAATCCATCCCTGGAGGCTCGGGCGCGCCATCCATGGCGCTTACGCCCCTGTGCAATCCCTCCGCAGGGCCACGGACAGGTTCCGTGCGTCCACCGCGGAATGAAGAAGGAAGAGCAGGAGGGGGTCGCGCGCTGTGCGCGCTCTTAGCCTGGGATCGGATCCCTTTCCCTGCGGGAAAGGGCTCTGACCCCGTGTCGCGGAGCCGAGCATGGGCTCGGCTCTACACCTGCATCGGCTCAGTGGCCGCGCACGCGCTTGATGATCTTGGCGGCGTCGGCGGCGCTGGCGCGCACCTTGTCCCATTCGCCGTTGGCGATCCAGTTGCCCGGCACCATCCACGAACCGCCGATGCAGACCACGTTCTTCTGCTCGAGGTACTCGGCCGCGGTGTTTTCGGTGATGCCGCCGGTCGGGCACAGCTTGAGGTCGGCGATCGGGCCGGCCAGTCCCTTGATCATCGCCAGGCCACCCACGGCCGTGGCCGGGAACAGCTTGCAGACGCGGAAGCCGCGCGCATACAGCGACAGCAGCTCGGTCGGCGTGGCCGCGCCCGGCACCACCGGCAGCGGTGCGGCGGCCAGCGCATCGGCCAGCGCCGGCGGCGTACCCGGAGTCACCAGGAAGTCCGCACCCGCATCGATGGACTGCTGCATCTGCTCCACGGTCAGCACCGTGCCCGCGCCCACCACCACATCCGGCAGCTCGCGCTTGAGCATCGACAGCGCTTCCATCGCCACCGGCGTACGCAGCGTCAGCTCGATGGCCGGCAGGCCACCTTCCAGCAGCGCCGCACTGACCGCACGCGCCTGGTCCAGCGTATGAATCGTCACCACCGGCAGGATGCCCGCCGCACGCAACAGCTCCGCCGCCTTCACCTGATGTTGTTCGATACCCATAGCTCTGCTTCTGCCTTTGCTTTCGCTCTTGTTGTGCTTTTCAGTGATCACTTCGCGGCGTTGATGCGCCGGAGAGTGTGATACGGCGGAGGGCAGGCCGTCGTCAGGACCGTTCGCGCCATGGATGGCGCGACCGAGCCTACAGGGATGCATTTACGGCGTGTCCTGGCGACGGCCTGCCCTCCGCCGCCAGCAGACTCACCGCCGCAACAAGCCCGCAACGCTCTTCAACCCTCAGGCGTCCTTCGCCTCATGCGGCGCCGCCGCCGCAGCGGCATCGTGCCCCAGCTCATACTCCGCGTCGTACTCCCACGGCCCGCCATCGGCCGCCGCAGGCCCGCACGAAATCGAAATCGCACCCTGGTCGGCCGGGCCAACCACGCGACGGTTGATCGCGAACAGGTTGCGGCCCAGGTCATGCGCGGCAGGCGCGGTGTTCGGCGCCAGCGGGCGTGCGGCCCATTCGGCCGCGTCCACCAGCACTTGCAGCGTACCGGCCTCGCCATCAAGGCGGATCATGTCACCCTCGCGGACCTTGGCCAGCGGACCGCCGCGCGCCGCTTCCGGCGTCACATGGATCGCTGCCGGAATCTTGCCCGAAGCACCGGACAGGCGACCGTCGGTGACCAGCGCCACGCGCCGGCCCTGGTTCTGCAGCAGGCCCAGCAGCGGCGCCAGCGAATGCAGTTCCGGCATGCCGTTCGCGCGCGGGCCCTGGTAACGCACCACCGCGACGAAATGCTCGGGCAGCAGCCCACCGGCGTGCAGCTTGTTCAGCACCTGCGGCGCATCGACGACCACCGCCGGTGCTTCGATCGTGCGGTACTGCGGCTTCACCGCTGACAGCTTGATCAGCGACTTGCCCAGGTTGCCGCGCAGCAGGCGCAGGCCGCCCTGGTGCTCGAACGGGTTGTCGACGCCACGCACCACTTCGTCATCGGCGCTGCGTTCCAGGCCGGGCAGGTAGACCAGCTGACCATCGCGCAGCTGCGGTTCGCGTGCATAGTCGGCCATGCCGCCGCGCGCCACGCTGACCAGATCGCCGTGCATCAGGCCGGCCCTGATCAGCTCGCCGAACACGAAGGCCGGGCCGCCGGCGGCCGCGAAACGATTCACGTCGGCGTCGCCGTTCGGATAGACGCGGGCCAGCAGCGGAACCAGCTGCGACAGTTCGTCGAAGTCGTCCCAGGTCAGCACGATGCCGGCCGCACGCGCCACCGCGATCCAGTGGATGGTGTGGTTGGTCGAACCGCCGGTAGCCATCAGCGCGATGACCGCGTTGATGATCGCGCGCTCGTCGATGATCCGGCCCAACGGGCGGAAGTCGTCGCCGAGTGCGGTGATGTCGAGCGCTCGCTCGGTGGCTTCGCGGGTGAGGGCATCGCGCAGCGGCGTACCCGGATTAACGAACGATGCGCCCGGCAGCTGTACGCCCATTGCTTCCAGCAGTACCTGGTTGGAATTGGCGGTTCCGTAGAAGGTGCAGGTGCCGGCGCCGTGGTACGACGCGGACTCCGCTTCCAGCAGTTCCTCGCGGGTGGCTTCGCCGGCAGCGTAGCGCTCGCGCACTTCGGCCTTCTGCTTGTTCGGAATACCCGGGGTCATCGGACCGGCCGGCACGAACACCGCCGGCAGATGGCCGAAGGCCAGCGCACCGATCAGCAGGCCCGGCACGATCTTGTCGCACACGCCGAGGTAGACGGTGGTGTCGAACATGTCGTGGCTGAGCCCGATCGCGGTGGCCTGTGCAATCACATCGCGCGAGAACAGCGACAGTTCCATGCCGCCACGGCCCTGGGTGACGCCGTCGCACATCGCCGGCACGCCGCCGGCCACCTGTGCGGTGGCGCCCAGCTCGCGGGCGATCTCGCGGATCTGCTCGGGATAGGTCTCGAACGGCTGGTGCGCCGACAACATGTCGTTGTAGGCGGTGATGATGCCGAGATTCGGCGTCACGCCGCCGCGCAGGCGGCTCTTGTCGGTGCCGCCGCAGGCGGCGAATCCGTGGGCGAGGTTGCCGCAGCTCAGGCGGCTGCGGAACGGGCCCTCACGCAGGGAGGCGTCGATCGCGGCCAGGTAAGCGGCGCGCGAAGCGGCGCTGCGGCGGATGACGCGCTCAGTGATGGCTTGCAGTTGCGGATGGAGGCTCATTGGCTACCGGCGTTCGAGGTGGCGAGAGGCAAGCGGCGGCACGGCGCCGCCGCCGACATCAATCAGCCCAGTGGACGCGCAGGCGCGCGCCGTCCAGGTTGATCGCATTGAGGATCGGGTACTGCTGGGCATCGTTGCTGTCCAGCGCCTGGCGCAGCACCTGCAGCTTCTGCTTGCCGCGCAGCAGCAGCAGGCGCTGGCGGCACTGGCGCAGGCCGTGCGGGGTCAGGGTGATGCGCAGCGGCCACTGGTTCGCGCCTGGGCAGCCGGTGGCATCCAGCGCCGCGTAGGGCAGGGTGCTTTCCAGTGCACGGGCCAGGTCCTTCGAGCCCGGGAACAGCGAGGCGGTGTGGCCGTCGTTGCCCATGCCCAGTGCCACCAGGCTCGGCGGCTGGCTGTGCTGGGCCTGCAGGTTGGCGGTGTACACGCACTCGGGCAGTGGCTTGCCGATGCGCACCAGCGGATCGAAATGCGCACCTTCGGCGCGCTTGAGCAGGTGTTCGCGCACCAGCCAGGCGTTGCTGTCGCGATCCTGCGGCGACAGCCAGCGCTCATCGGCCAGGCTCACTTCCACGCGGTCCCAGTGCACGTCCAGTTCGGCCAGCGCCTGGTAGACCGGTGCCGGCGTGGTGCCGCCAGACAACAGGATGCGGGCGCGGCCCACTTCGTTGATGTCGTGGTTGAGGGTCTGCGCCATCTCGGCGGCCACCGCCTCGATCCAGCCATCGGCATCGCCGTGCTGGATGAACTCGATGCGGTCGTCGTGGAAAGTGGTGGGGCTCATGCGGCAACTCCTGGTGCGTCACGTTCGGCGTCGGCGGCATAGGCGGCGGCGCCCAGCAATCCAGCGTGGGGATGCATCACCGCCAACGATGGCACGCGCGCCATGATCGAAGAGAAGCGGCCCTTATGTTCGAAGCGCTGGCGGAAACCGGAGTGCTGCAGCGAATCGAGCATCTTCGGGGTCAGTCCGCCGGTCAGGAACACGCCGTCCCAGGCGCCCTGGGTCAGCACCAGGTCACCGGCGATGGCGCCGAACACAGCGCAGAACACGTCGACGGTGCGCATTGCCTGCGGGTCGCCATGCAGTGCTCGGGCCGTCACGTCCACCGGCTGCAGCTGGCCCGGGTCGATACCGGCCATTTCGCATACCGCACGATGGATGTTGACCAGGCCGGGGCCGCAGATCAGGCGCTCGTTGGAAACGCGACCGAACTGCTCGGACAGGATCTCCAGGATGCGGATCTCCTCCGGGGTCCCCGGCGGGAAGCTGACATGGCCGCCCTCTGTTTCCAGCGGATAGCAGCGGCCGTGACGCAGGATCAGGCCACCGACACCCAGGCCGGTACCGGGGCCGATCACCGCGTAGTTGCGCGGCTGGCCCGGCTTGCCCGGGACCCAGGCGGCACCACCGACCTGGACCACGTCCTCGGGCTGCAGCAGTGAAATGGCCATCGCCTGTGCGGCGAAGTCGTTGATCAGGTGCAGTTCGTCGAAACCGAGCATGGCGGCGGTGCGGCTGCGCGAGATCACCCACGGATGGTTGGTGATGCGTGCTTCGTCACCATCCACGCGACCGGCCACTGCGAACACGCCGCGGCTGGCCGTGGCGCCGATCTGTTCCAGATGGTGGCGCGCGGCATCACCCAGCGACGGGAACTCCGCCACCGCGTACTCACGGATGCTGTCCTTCTGCAGTGGCGCGTCCTGGGAGGTGTCCGCCAGGGCGAAGCGAGCGTTGGTGCCACCGATGTCGGCGACCAGCACCGGCTGCGAGCTGGCACTCATGCCGACGCTCCGCTGTCCGGCGCATCCACGCCCTGCGGCAGGAACTCGCCCGCGTTGGCCGGACCCCACTGGCCAGCGGGGTAGGGCTCCAGCGGCAGCTTGGCGTCCTTCCAGGCGTCGGCGACGCTGTCGATCCACGCCCAGGCGGCACGCACTTCATCGTCGCGCACGAACAGCGTGTGGTTGCCGTTGAAGGCATCCAGGAACAGGCGTTCGTAGGCGATGCGGCGGTGCAGGCCGGTCGGCACCGACAGTTCCAGTTCCAGCGGGTGCAGTTCCAGCGCGCCCCATTCCGGGCCGGCCAGGCTGCTCATCAGGCCCAGTTCGATGTTCTCCTGCGGCTGCAGCTGGAACACCAGGCGGTTCGGTGCGGCCTGCGCGCGCTGCGGGCGCTCGAACAGCCAGTGGGTGACCGGCTTCAGCGTGACCACCACGCGGGTGGTGCGTTCGGGCAGGCGCTTGCCGGTGACCAGGTGGAACGGCACGCCGCTCCAGCGCCAGTTGTCGATGTGCGCGGTGACACCGGCGAAGGTTTCCACGTCGCTGCCTTCCGGCGGCTGGTAGGCCTGCGCGGGCTGGCCATTGATGGTGCCAGCGGTGTAGCGGCCACGGATGCTGTCACGCGCGGCGTGCTTGGCATCGAGCGGGCGCAGGGCGCGCAGCACCTTGACCTTCTCGTCGCGGATGCGATCGGCTTCCAGCGAGGCCGGCGGTTCCATCGCCACCATGCACAGCAGCTGGAGGATGTGGCTCTGCACCATGTCGCGCAGCGCGCCGGAGCGGGCGTAATAGGCATCGCGGCCATCCACGCCTTCGCTTTCGGCCACCAGGATGTGCACCGATTCGATGTAGTTGCGGTTCCACACCGCTTCCAGCAGCGTGTTGCCGAAGCGCAGCGCGATCAGGTTCTGCACCGCTGCCTTGCCCAGATAATGGTCGAGGCGGAACACGCGGTCCTCGTCGATCCACTGGCCGATGGTGCTGATGATTTCCTCGGCGCTCTCGCTGTCGCTGCCGATCGGCTTTTCCAGCATCAGGCGTGCCGGTGCGGCGAGGGCGCCGCCCTTGGCCAGGCCTTCGCAGGTGGAGATGTACAGGCCCGGCGGAATGGCCAGGTAGCTGACGCACTTGCGGTGCACCAGGTCGGCGACCGCGGCGGCCACCGAGTCGACGTCGCGCAGGTCCACCGAACGGTAGTCGATGCGGCGCAGCAGGGCGCCGATGTCTTCCTGCGTGGCCATCGGCATGGCCTGTTGCAGTCGCGGCCGCAGGATGTCATGGAAGGCTTCGGTGTCATGCCCGGACAGGGCCAGCGCGCGGATGCGGAAATCCTCCGGCAGCAGGCCGTCGCCAAGCAGGCGAAGCAGCGAAGGGAACAGGTAGCGCTGGGCCAGATCACCTGTGGCACCGAACAGGAAAAGGGTGTCGTGCATCGCTCGAGTTTCAGATCCGGGTGACATCGTTGTCAATCGCTTCATGGCTGGGTTCGGGGGACATCCGCGCAACTGCCTGTCCGAGGTTCGTCAGGGGCGTTTTCCGGGGTGCCGGAAGACGGTTCCATTCGAAACCACTGCCTCGGCGGAACCTTCGTTCAACCGCCGACGCAGATCGGTGCGCACCGATCATCGGATAGTGCCACGTGAAAACGTTTACATGGCAGAATGGGCAACTGTATTCGATTGCAGTGCTCGCCGTCATGCGGCAGGCGCGCAATCATCACTGCCATCGGGAGGGCCGAGGCAGTCCCAAAAGACAGCCCGGCTTCGGGCGGACCGGATAGGTGATATGGCAAAAGTGCAGTTGCAGGGTGTGCGCAAGGTCTATGACAACGGCCAGGTCGCGGTGAAGGACGCCAGCTTCGAAGTCGCCGATGGCGAACTGATGGTGCTGGTCGGTCCATCCGGCTGTGGCAAGTCGACCCTGCTGCGGATGGTGGCTGGCCTGGAGGAGATCAGCGGCGGCACGCTGACCATCGGTGATCGCGTGGTCAACGACGTGGCGCCGAAGGATCGCGACATCGCGATGGTGTTCCAGAGCTACGCGCTGTACCCGCACATGACCGTGGCCGAGAACCTGGCCTTCGGGTTGAAGCTGCGTGGTCATGACAAGGCGACCATCGACAGGCGCATCGCTGAGGCGGCGCAGACGCTGGGCCTGACCGAGATGATGGACAAGCTGCCCAAGGCGATGTCCGGCGGCCAGCGCCAGCGTGTTGCGCTGGGCCGCGCACTGGTGCGCGAGCCGGCGGTGTTCCTGCTCGACGAGCCGCTGTCCAACCTCGACGCCAAGCTGCGCCACAGCGTGCGCACCGAGATCGCGCAGCTGCACCGCAAGCTCGGCACCACCATGATCTACGTGACGCACGACCAGGTCGAAGCGATGACCCTGGGCCAGCGCATCGTGGTGCTGAAGGATGGCGTCATCCAGCAGATCGATACGCCGATGGCGCTGTACGACCGCCCGGCCAACCTGTTCGTGGCCGGCTTCCTCGGCAGCCCGGCGATGAACGTGCTGCGCGGCACGCTGCAGGGCGATGCTGGTGGCGTGACCGTGGTCGACGGCGAGTGGCGTGCACCGCTGGGCCAGGCCAAGATCGATCCGGCGTGGCTGCAGAAGCCGATCGCGGTGGGTGTGCGCCCGGAACACCTGCAGCCGGCGGGCGCCGATGACGCGCACGCGTTCGTCGCACGCATCGAAGGCATCGAGCCGGTCGGCAACGAGATCTTCGTCAACCTGAGCAGTGGCCAGCACGCGCTGACCATGCGCGTGGCGCCGCAGGCGCTGCCCGCGGTGGGCCAGGACATCCGCGTGGCGATCCAGCCGCAGGGCCTGCATTTCTTCAACGCCGAGAGCGGCGTGCGCCTGTAACGGGTAGTGCCGGCCAGCGGCCGGCACTATCACTTCTTCGCCGGAGGCGTGCGGACCAACGGTCCGCCCCACCGGGTTCAGTTAGATCCACGCCATGCGTGGATGAGAACCCGACAGATTCAGCGCGCCAGGCCATCCAGCAGCGGCATGCGCTGCGCCACCGCATCATCCACCTGCAGATCAGCATCGCTGGCTTCCAGCGGCAGCACCGCCAGTGCCAGGTCACCGGCCACGCAGGCGATCGTGCCCAGCGCCGCGCCGTCCTGCTGGACGCCGTCGCCGGCCTGTGCCGGTGTGGCGGTATGCAGCAGCTGCACCGCACGCTTGGCTTTCCCGAGGAAGTGGGTGCGGGCGACGATTTCCTGGCCGGGATAGCAGCCCTTCTTCACGCTGTAGCCGTTCAGGCGGTCCAGGCCCAGCTGCTGCGGGGTCCACACTTCGCGCTGGCTTTCTTCCAGTCGCGGCAGGCCGTAGCGCAGGTCGGCCTGGCGCCAGGCCAGGGCGAAGGTGGCCTCATCGGCTTCGCTGCTGCCGGCGAAGGCGTCGGCAGCACCAATGCACAGGGTGCGCGGCAGGGCATCGCTGCCCAGGTCCAGCTCCCAACCGTCACCTGAGGTCTGCGCAATCGCGGCGCCGCTGGCGGCCTCGGGTGCGGTGAACGCGCCGGCCACGGCCAGGTCGTTGCGCAGCAGTACCTTCACCTTGCGGCGGAACACGAAGCGCTGCAGTTGCGACGCAATTGCATCGGCGTCGCCGTCGGCCAGCACCAGCATCACATGGTCTTGCGCCAGCCGAAGCAGCTGGAACACCGCCAGGGTGCGGCCCTTGGCGCTCAGCCAGGCACTCCATTGCCAGTGCTGCGGGGGCAGGGCGGTGACATCGCTGCTGAACTGGGCGTGGGCGAAGACGGCCGCATCCGGGCCTTGCAGGCTCAGCAGCTGGTGGCCGGACAGGCGCGGATATCCGACGAAAGCAGGGGGCAGGTTGTCAGGCACGTGAACGAGGTCTAAAATTTGTGCGTTGCGAGACCGAACATGATAGGCCAAACAACCCCCACTCCCGACGACGAATCTGAAGCCCCGCTGGTCCTTGCGGCACCCGTGCCCGTGGAACAGGAAAAAGCAGAGGAATTCGGCGGCCGCGGCGGACTCGATCCGGTGCGGTATGGCGATTGGGAGAAAAACGGACGCTGCATCGATTTCTGATCAGCATTGAGCCAACGCGGCCACGTGCCGCCCAGCCGAGACAACGAGCCCAGCGAATGGCGACCAGACAACGCCCACTTTCCCCGCACCTTCAGGTGTATCGCTGGCAGATTCAGATGGCCACCTCGATCCTGCATCGAGCCACTGGCGTCTTTCTGTCTGTTGGTGCCCTCATCATCGCTGCCGGCCTGCTGGCCCTGATGATGGGGCCCGAGTCCTGGAACTGCTTCACCGGCCATGCCGGGGCCTGGTATGGCCGCGTGTTCCTGTTCGCGTGGACATGGTCGTTCGCCTATCACCTGTGCAATGGCATCCGCCACGTGGTGCAGGACTTCGCCATCGGCTTCAGCATCCCCGCCTTCATCCGCAGCAGCTGGCTTTCGGTCATCGGCAGCCTGGTGATCACCCTGCTGGTGTGGGCCTATGTGATGTTCGGAGGTGCCGCGTGAGCAAGTTCCGTACCCCGTTGAAGAACGTGCGCGGCCTCGGTTCGGCCAAGACCGGCACCGAGCACTTCGTGCACCAGCGCCTGACCGCCGCCGCCCTGGTGGTGCTGGGCATCTGGTTCCTGGTCTTCGTGCTGGGCCTGCTTGGCTCGGATTACGCGACTGCCGCCGCTGCCGTGGCCAAGCCGTGGAATGCGGTGCCGCTGATCGGCCTGCTGATCGCCATGTTCTGGCACGCGCAGCTCGGCATGCAGGTCGTGCTGGAAGACTACATCCACGAATCGCTGCTGGCCCTGGTGCTGCAGACCGCGGTGAAGTTCGTCGCCGTGCTCGGCATGATCGTCAGTGTGTTTGCGGTGGGCCGCATCGCCCTCGGCGTTGCCTGAGCCCAGGCACCAACACAGGAATCCAGATTAGATGTCCGCTTACAAGATCACCGAACACAAGTACGACATGGTCGTGGTCGGCGCCGGCGGCGCCGGCCTGCGCGCCACGTTCGGCCTGGCCGCCAAGGGCCTGCAGACCGTGTGCCTGACCAAGGTCTTCCCGACCCGTTCGCACACCGTTGCCGCCCAGGGCGGCATCTCGGCCGCACTCGCCAACATGGGTGAGGACGACTGGCGCTACCACTTCTTCGACACCATCAAGGGTTCGGACTGGCTGGGTGACCAGGACGCCATCGAATACATGTGCCGTGAGGCCATCCCGGCCATCATCGAGCTCGAGCACTACGGCGTGCCGTTCTCGCGCACCGCCGAAGGCAAGATCTACCAGCGTCCGTTCGGTGGCATGACCACCAAGTACGGCGAAGGCCCGGCGGCGCAGCGTACCTGCGCGGCGGCCGACCGTACCGGCCACGCCATGCTGCACACCCTGTACCAGCAGTCGCTGAAGCACGATGCGCGCTTCATGATCGAGTACTTCGCACTCGACCTGATCTTCGATGAAGAAGGCGCCTGCCGCGGTGTGCTGGCCCTGGACATGTCCGACGGCACGCTGCACCTGTTCCGCGCCCAGGGCGTGGTGCTGGCCACCGGCGGTTACGGCCGTGCCTACTTCAGCGCCACCTCGGCGCACACCTGCACCGGCGACGGTGGCGGCCTGGCCATGCGTGCCGGCATCGCCATGCAGGACATGGAGTTCGTGCAGTTCCACCCGACCGGCATCTACGGCGCCGGCTGCCTGATCACCGAGGGTGTCCGCGGTGAAGGCGGCATCCTGCGCAACAGCAGCGGCGAGCGCTTCATGGAGCGCTACGCACCGCACTACAAGGACCTGGCCTCGCGCGACGTGGTCAGCCGTTCGATGACCATCGAGATCCGCGAAGGCCGCGGCGTCGGCGAGCACAAGGATCACATCCTGCTCGACCTGACCCACCTCGGCCCGGGCGTGATCGACGAGAAGCTGCCGGGCATCGCCGAGAGCGCCCGCATCTTCGCTGGCGTCGACGTGCACAAGCAGCCGATCCCGGTCATCCCGACCGTGCACTACAACATGGGCGGCATCCCGACCAACTATCACGGTGAAGTGGTGCAGAAGGTCGGCGACAACGACAATGCGGTCGTGCCGGGCCTGTACGCCATCGGCGAAGCCGCCTGCGTATCCGTGCACGGCGCCAACCGCCTGGGTTCGAACTCGCTGCTGGACCTGGTGGTGTTCGGTCGTGCGGTGGCCAACCGCTGCGCCGAGACCATCAAGCCGGGCGCATCGCACAAGCCGCTGCCGGCCGACGCCTGCGACAAGGCGCTGGGCCTGCTGGACAAGCTGCGCCACGCCAACGGCGATACCCCGACCTCGGTCATCCGCGATCGCATGCAGCGCACCATGCAGGCCGACGCGGCGGTCTTCCGCACCAGCCAGACGCTGAAGGAAGGCTGCGAGAAGATGGACAAGATCTTCGACTCGTTCCAGGACGTGAAGGTCTCCGACCGTTCGCTGGTCTGGAACTCGGACCTGATCGAGACCTACGAGCTGAACAACCTGCTGCTCAACGCGGTGGCGACGATCAACTCGGCCGAACAGCGCAAGGAAAGCCGCGGCGCGCATGCGCACGAGGACTTCCCGGACCGCGACGACGTCAACTGGCAGAAGCACACCCTGGTCAGCGTCGACGAGAAGGGCAAGTGCAGCTTCGACTACCGTCCGGTGCACATGTACACGTTGACCGACGACGTGTCCGTGGTGCCGCCGAAGCCGCGCGTGTACTGATCCGACCCCGCCTACCATGCAATCCGCGCCCACGGGCGCGGGCCGCCTGAGCCAACGAGAGCAGCCATGGCCGAGTTTTCACTCCCCAAGAATTCCAAGATCACGAAGGGCAAGCACTTCCCCGTCAAGAACGGCGGCAAGAACGTGCGCACCTTCAAGATCTACCGCTGGAGTCCGGACGACGACAGCAACCCGCGCACCGATACCTATGAAGTCGATCTGGACGCCTGTGGCCCGATGGTCTTGGACGCCCTGATCAAGATCAAGAACGAGATCGACCCGACCCTGACCTTCCGCCGCTCGTGCCGCGAAGGTATCTGTGGTTCGTGCGCGATGAACATCGACGGCACCAACACGCTGGCCTGCACCCGAGCCATCTCGGACTGCGGCAAGAAGGAAGTGCCGATCTACCCGCTGCCGCACATGAACGTGGTCAAGGATCTGGTTCCGGACCTGACCCACTTCTACGCGCAGTACGCCTCGATCAAGCCGTGGATCCGCACCCAGACCCCGGCACCGCCGGACCGTGAGCGCCTGCAGTCGCCGGAAGACCGCAAGAAGCTGGACGGCCTGTACGAGTGCATCCTGTGCGCCTGCTGCTCGACCAGCTGCCCGAGCTACTGGTGGAACGGCGAGCGTTACCTGGGCCCGGCGATCCTGCTGCAGGCCTACCGCTGGATCATCGACTCGCGCGATGAGGACACCGGTGCGCGCCTGGACGATCTGGAGGATCCGTTCAAGCTGTACCGCTGCCACACCATCATGAACTGCGCCCGGACCTGCCCGAAGGGCCTGAACCCGGCGCTGGCGATCGCCGAGATCAAGAAGCTGATGATGGAACGCCGCGCCTGATCGGGCCTGGCTGTACCTGGTGGAGCCACGCCATGCGTGGCTGTGCCATCCCAGTAGAGCCACGCCATGCGTGGCTTTGCTGTATCTGGAGAAGCACGATGGAAGAAGACGTTCTGCTGAAGAAGCTGCGCTGGCGCTGCCGCCGCGGCATGCGCGAGCTGGACCAGCTGTTCGGCCGTTACCTGGACCACGAGTGGAGCACTGCGCCGACCGAAGAACGCGAGGTTTTCCTGTTCCTGCTCGACTGCGAGGACGATAAGTTGTGGCGCTGGTTCATGGGCTATGAGGCCTGCCCGCATGCGCACGCGATCCCCCTCATGCAGAAGATCCTCGCGCTCAAGCCTTGAGTGGCGCCCCTCGCGGCTGCAGGCCGCCGCCCAGCTGGCGGTGCTGCTGGCCGCGCCCTGGCTGCTGCGCGCCTCTGACCTGCCGCCAAGGCTGCTGGTCCCCGCGGTGGTACTGGCCTGGTGCGTAGGCCTGGCCGAACTGGCCTGGCGCCAACGCAGGCCGCGCGTGCCGGTGCTCCTGCCTCCGCTTCCCGAGCCGCTGCGGGTGGCCGGGCAGGATGTCGAGGCACCCCGGCTGGTGGTGCGCGGGCCGTGGCTGCTGTTGCACTGGCATCAGGGTCGGCGCCGCCAACGCCTGCTGTTCTGGCCCGATGTGCTGGATTCGGGGCAGCGACGTGAACTGCGACTGGCCGTGGCCGCACGCGCCGTTTCCCGTCGGCCCCGTACGATGGCACCATAAGCTGAATTGACCGGCGTGCCTGCATGTTCAAACCCATTCCCGTGGCCATCGGCCTGCGCTACCTGCGCGCCAAGCGCCGCAACGGCTTCATCTCCTTCATCTCGATGGCATCGATCCTGGGCATCGCGCTCGGGGTTACGGTGCTGATCACCACCCTGGCCGTGATGAGCGGTTTCCAGAAGGAAATCCGCAGCCGCCTGCTGCAGATGACCGCGCACACCACCATCAGCCGCGACGGCGAGCCGATGCCGGACTGGATGCGCGTGGTCGACATCGCCGGCAAGGACCCGCGCGTGGCCGGTGCCGCGCCGTACATCGAGATCCAGTCGATGATCAGCGGCCCGCGCGTGCAGGGCGCGATCATCCAGGGCATCGATCCGGCGCTGGAGCCGAAGGTGTCGGTGATCGACAAGAAGGTCACCAAGGGCAGCTATGACAGCCTCAAGCCAGGCAGCTTCAACCTGCTGCTGGGCAAGGAGCTGGCGATCTGGCTGGGCGTGGACGTGGGCGACCAGGTGCTGGTGACCTTCGCCGAGGTGCAGGGCACGCCTGCCGGCGCAGTGCCGCGGATGAAACGCTTCACCGTCAGTGGCATCTTCGAGGCCGGCTACAACGAGGTCGACCGCGGCGTGGGCTTTGCCAACATGCAGGACCTGGAGCGCGTGCTGCGCAGCGACGGTGCCACCGGCGTGCGGCTGAAACTGCACGACATGGACCGCTCGCTGGAAGTGGGCGTGGACCTGGCGCAGAGCCTCGGCGGTGCGTACCGGGTGAGTGACTGGACCCAGCAGAACGCCAACCTCTACCACTCGCTGCGCATGGAAAAGGTGGTGATGGGCATCCTGCTGTCGCTGATCATCGCCATGGGTGCCTTCAACCTGGTGTCCTCGCAGGTGATGCTGGTGACCGACAAGCAGGCCGACATCGCCATCCTGCGCACGCTGGGCCTGACCCCGGGCGGGGTGATGCAGGTGTTCATGGTGCAGGGTTCGCTGATCGGCATCTTCGGCACGCTGGCCGGCCTGATCGGCGGCATCACCCTGACCCTCAACCTGGAGCGGATTCTCGGCGCCATCGAGAGCGTGTTCAACGTCAAGCTGCTGCCGGAGGACGTCTACTACATCACCGGCCTGCCGACCGACATGCAGACCGGCGACGTGGTGGCGATCACCGTGGTCGCACTGCTGATGAGTTTCCTGGCCACCCTGTATCCCGCCTGGCGGGCAGCACGCACCCAGCCGGCGGAGGCCCTGCGTTATGAATAAGGTCTTCAACCGCGGCGATGAAGTGATCCGCGCCGAAGCACTGGGCAAGACCTACGCCGAGGGGCGCATGCAGACCCCGGTGTTCGACGGCCTGGACCTGACCGTGACCGCCGGCGAAACGGTGGCGATCATCGGTGCGTCCGGTGCCGGCAAGAGCACGCTGCTGCATCTGCTGGGTGGCCTCGACATTCCGACTGCGGGTGAGGTCTACGTGACCGGCCAGCGCATGTCGGCGCTGTCGGATACCGCGCGCGGCCTGCTGCGCAACCAGGCGCTGGGCTTTGTGTACCAGTTCCACCATCTGCTTCCCGAGTTCACTGCGCTGGAAAACGTGATGATGCCGGTGCTGCTGGCCGGCACCGCCGTGGCCGAAGCGAGCAGCCGGGCCACCACGCTGCTGGAAGCGGTCGGCCTCGGCCATCGCCTGGACCACAAGCCGGGCGAGCTGTCCGGCGGTGAGCGCCAGCGTGCGGCCGTTGCGCGTGCGCTGGTGAACCATCCGGCCTGCGTGCTGGGTGATGAGCCGACCGGCAACCTGGATGACCGCACCGCTGCGACCGTGTTCGAGCTGATGCTGGAACTCAACCGCGCGCGCCATACCAGCCTGGTGCTGGTCACCCACGACCGCAGCCTGGCGCGCCGCCTCGATCGCGTGCTGGAGCTGCGCGAAGGTCGCCTGCACGCACTGGCCCACGCCGACGTCTGAGCGGCCGGCAACGGCCGCCTCCCGGCGCCTGAACGGGTTTACCTGCCATCGCGCCGGCCGCACGTCGGTCGGCGCATGATCGCAGCAGGTTCCCCGAGGAGATCGCCATGAAGACCCCGATCCTGATCGCCGGACTCTGCCTGGCGCTGGCCGCCTGCGCGACGACCGGCCGGCTCAGCAGTACCGAGAAACTGGATCTGTACCGTGCCCACGCCGGCGCGCCGCAGAGCGACATGCAGTTCTTCGGCAGCCTCAATGGCTGGACCGAGCTGGGTGACAGCGCGCTGGCGGTGTGGACGCGCCCCAGCGAAGCCTATCTGCTGGAGCTGAATGGTCCGTGCCAGGATCTGCCGTATGCCACCGCCATCGGCCTGACCAGTCGGATGAACCGGGTTTCGGCGCGCTTCGACAAGGTGCTGGTGCGCGACCCCACCGGCGGCCCGCGCCTGCCGTGCTTCATCAACAGCATCCGCAGGCTGGACGTGAAGGCACTGCGTGCCTCCGAGCAGGAACTGCGCCAGGCGCAGGTGCAGGAGCGCGAGGAAGGTGCCGCACCGGCGAAATGATCAGAAAAGGGGACGGAGAGGATCAAGTCGTTTGCGGCACAAGCGGCTTGATCCTCTCCGTACCCCTTTTTGTTGTCAGGCTACAGGGGTGAAGCCGGCAGGCTTTTCCGCGTCCTTCTCGAACAGAAACTTGACCAGCTCGCCCTCGAGGAACGCACGATGTTCAGGCGTGCGCGGTGACAGACGGTTCTCGTTGATCAGCATGGTCTGGTGCGCCAGCCACGCGGCCCAGGCCTGCTTGCCGATGTTGTTGAAGATGCGCTGGCCCAGCTCGCCGGGGTAGGGCACGAAGTCCAGGCCCTCGGCATCGCGTTGTTCGTACTGGCAGAAGACGTTTCGGGGCATGGCGCTCACTCGTGGTTGCGGGTTTTCGTGGATTTTCGTTTCGGCGCCTTGATCGTGGCGCCGTCGAGCAGTTTGCGGATCGGTGCCGGCAGGCCCAGCGCGGGCAGTTCGTCGGCGGCCACCCAGCGCAGCGTGGGTTCTTCCACGCGCAGGCCGTGTACCTGCCGCGACAGTACCTGCAGGTGCAGTTTGTAGTGGCTGAAGGTGTGCTGCAGCAACGGCAGCTCCTCGGCGTCTTCCAGAGAGCCTTCAACGTGCGCGTCGAACCAGTCCTGCAGCTCGCTGCCGGCCTCGGCCTGCGGCAGCGTCCACAGCTGCGCCCAGATGCCGCTGTCCGGTCGCTTCTGCAGAAGCACGCGCTGCTGTGCGTCGCGCAGCAGCAGCGCCACTGCTTCACGTTCGGGCAGGGTCTTGCTGGGCTTGGGCGTCGGCAGTTCGGCAGTGCGGCCTTCGCGCCGGGCCACGCAGTCATCCTGCAGCGGGCAGATCACGCAGGCGGGTTTGGCACGGCTGCACACGGTCGCGCCCAGGTCCATCTGTGCCTGGGTGTAATCGGCCATGCGCCCCTCCGGCACCTGTGCCACGTGTGCCTCGGCGATCGCCCACAGCCGCTTTTCAATGGTGGGAAGGCCGGGGAAGCCCTCGATGCCGTGGTAGCGGCTGAGCACGCGCTTGACGTTGCCATCGAGGATCGCGAACGGGTCATTCCAGGCCTGGCTGAGGATCGCGCCGGCGGTGCTGCGGCCGATTCCAGGCAGCGCATGCAATGCATCGAAGTCACGTGGCAGATCGCCGTCGTGCAGTTCCACGCAGCGCTTTGCAGCGGCATGCAGGTTGCGTGCACGGGCGTAGTAGCCGAGCCCGGCCCACTGCGCCATCACCGCGTCATTGCTAGCGGCGGCAAGGTCGGGCAGGGTCGGGAAGTGCTGCAGGAACCGCTGGAAGTACGGGATGACCGTGGTCACCTGGGTCTGCTGCAGCATGATTTCCGACAGCCAGACCCGGTAGGGGCTGCGCGGGTGCTGCCAGGGCAGGTCGTGGCGGCCGTGGTCGTCGAACCAGTGCAGCAGGCGGGCGACGAAACCATCGCGTTCTGCAGTCTCGGCGCTGGCGTGCGGCTGGCGGGGCATTGGCGTTCCAGAGAGGCAGCCACCGGTGGGGTGGCTCTACCAGGGTGCAGTAGAGCCACGCCATGCGTGGCTGCGCGGTGTATCAGGCACCCAGCGCTTCGGGCAGCAGGGCGTCGACGAAGGCTTCCGGGTCGAACACGCGCAGGTCTTCCGGGCGCTCGCCAATGCCGGCGAAGCGGATCGGAATGCCGAACTCGCGGGCCAGCGCGAACACCACGCCGCCCTTGGCAGTGCCGTCCAGCTTGGTCACTACCAGGCCGGTCACGTTCACTGCGGCATTGAACTGGCGCAGCTGCGACAGCGCGTTCTGGCCGGTGGTGCCGTCGATCACCATCAGCACTTCGTGGGGTGCGGTGGGGTCGATCTTGCCGAGCACGCGGCGGATCTTGCCCAGCTCGTTCATCAGGCCGGACTGGGTGTGCAGGCGGCCTGCGGTGTCGGCGATCAGCACCGAGGTGCCACGGGCCTTGCCGGCCTGCAACGCATCGAATGCCACCGAAGCAGCATCGGCGTTCTGCCCCTGCGCGACCACGGCCACGCCGTTGCGCTCGCCCCAGGCCTGCAGCTGGGCCACGGCGGCGGCACGGAAGGTATCGCCGGCGGCCAGCATCAGGCTGTGGCCGTCATCCTTGAAGCGCTTGGCCAGCTTGCCGATGGTGGTGGTCTTGCCGACGCCGTTGACGCCGACGGTCAGTACCACGAAAGGCTTGGCAGTGCGGTCGATCACCAGCGGCTTGGCCACCGGCTGCAGGATCGCGATCAGCTCGGCGCGCAGCGCGGCCAGCAGCGCATTGGCGTCAGCGAATTCGCGCGACTTCATGCGCTTGCGCAGGCCCTCGACCAGGTCGGTGGTGGCACCTACGCCGACGTCGGCGGTGATCAGTGCGGTTTCCAGCTCGTCCAGCAGGTCGTCGTCGAGCTTGGGGTTGCGCGAGAACAGGCCGCCGAAGCTGCGTGCGATGACGCTGTTGCGCAGGCGTTCGCGCCAGCCAGGCTTGCCGGCCGGGGCCGGGGCGGCATCGACCAGCACCGGCAGGTCAGTCGCAGGCGTGGCCGGCGCTTCGGCCGGGATGACCGGGGCCAGCGGTGCGAGCACGGCGGCCGCAGCCAGGGCCTCGGCTTCGAAGTCCTCCGCAGCGATGACGCGTTCCGCAGCCGGCGGTGCCGGTGCGGCGGCCGGCGCTTCGGGCACTGCGACGGGCGCCGGTGCAGGCGTCGGCGCGGGCGTGGCAGCCTCGGACGTGTTCGGAGCGGCTACCGGAGCGGCCGGGGCTTCTTCGACCGGGGCTGCGGACGGGAATGCCGCCGCCAGCTCTTCAGCCGAGTAGTGCTGGGTCTTGGGAGCCTCCGCTGCGGGGGCATCCTGGGGCTTCTTGCGGCGGAAAAAACTGAGCATTGGCAAAAGGCGCTGAAATCAGGGGGATATGCTACCACTCGGGCCTGTCGGGCCGATGTGGACTCAACATCGCGGCCTGCCCGCCGTTAACCGGTCCGGAGGGCTGCGCAGGGCGGCCCGGAGACCGCCATGAACAACGTGATGGGAATTGCTCTCAGTGGGATGCAGGCGGCCCAGCAGGGCGTCCAGGTGGCCGCGCACAACGTGGCCAACCTGGCGACCCCGGATGCCCAGCGCCTGCAGTTGCAGCGCGGTACTGCGGAGCAGGGCGGGGTACAGGCCGCGGCGTTCCCCGCCGGCACCGATCCTCGTGCGCCATTGGGGGATCTTTTGGCCGCGAAAGCAGAGGTGGTGGCCTTCGCCGCCAATGCTGCGGTGATCCGCCGCCAGGACCAGATGCTGGGATCGCTGCTGGATCGCGAGGCCTGAACCCCCTCGGCAGCTGCCAACCTTGGTTGGCACGCTTTTGGGGCGCCAACCAAGGTTGGTCTCTACCAGGGCAGCAGTGCCAACCAAGGTTGGCACCTGCCAAAGCAGCGCCGGGCCATGCCCGGCGACCACTGCCTCGATCAGGCCGACAGCTCCAGCAGCAGCTTGTTCAGGCGCGCCACGTAGGCACCCGGATCCTTCAGGCTGTCACCCGCGGCCAGTGCGGCCTGGTCGAACAGCACCCGGCCGAGGTCGTCGAAGCGCGCGCCATCGGCTTCGGCATCCAGCTTGGCGATCAGCGGGTGGCCCGGGTTGATCTCCAGGACCGGCTTGCTCTCCGGCACCTTCTGCCCGCTGGCTTCCAGGATCTGGCGCATCTGCAGGCCCAGGTCCTGTTCGCCGATGGCCAGCACCGCCGGCGAATCGGTCAGGCGGTGCGAGACGCGCACTTCGGCCACGTCATCGCCCAGCACCGTCTTCAGGCGCTCGACCAGGCCCTGCTTGTCCTTGGCCGCCGCTTCCTGTTCCTGCTTGTCCGCTTCGGTTTCCAGCGCGCCCAGGTCGAGGTCGCCACGGGCAATGTCGACGAAGCCCTTGCCGTCGAAATCGGTCAGGTAGCCCATCAGCCACTCGTCGATGCGGTCGGTCAGCAGCAGCACTTCCACGCCCTTCTTGCGGAACACTTCCAGGTGCGGGCTGTTGCGTACCTGGCTGTAGCTTTCGCCGGTCAGGTAATAGATCTTGTCCTGGCCTTCGGCCATGCGGCCGAGGTAATCGGCCAGCGACACGCTCTGTGCATCGCCGTCGCCACGGGTGGAGGCGAAGCGCAGCAGGCCGGCCACCTTCTCGCGGTTGTTGTAGTCCTCGGCCGGGCCTTCCTTCAGCACCTGGCCGAATTCCTTCCAGAACGTGGCGTACTGCTCCGGCTTGTCGGCGGCCAGCTTCTCCAGCATGTCCAGCGAGCGCTTGGTCAGCGCCGACTTCATCGAATCGATGACCGGACCAGACTGCAGGATCTCGCGCGAGACGTTCAGCGACAGGTCGTTGGAATCGACCACGCCCTTGATGAAGCGCAGGTACAGCGGCAGGAACTGCTCGGCCTGGTCCATCACGAACACGCGCTGCACGTACAACTTCAAGCCCTTGGGCGCATCGCGGTGGTACAGGTCGAACGGCGCGCGGCCCGGCACGTACAGCAGCGAGGTGTATTCCAGCTTGCCCTCGACCTTGTTGTGGCTCCACGCCAGCGGGTCGCTGTGGTCGTGCGCGACGTGCTTGTAGAACTCGGTGTACTCGGCATCGCTGATTTCAGTGCGCGGACGGGTCCACAGTGCGCTGGCGCGGTTGACCGTTTCCCACTCGACCGCTGCGCCTTCTTCGCCGCCCTCCTTGGGCATCTGGATCGGCAGGCCGATGTGGTCCGAGTACTTCTTGAGGATGCTGCGCAGGCGCCAGCCATCGGCGAAATCGTGCTCGCCGTCCTTCAGGTGCAGCACGATGCGGGTACCGCGTTCGGCCTTGTCGACGGTGGCCACTTCGAAATCGCCTTCGCCGCGCGAGGTCCAGCGCACGCCTTCGCCTGCAGCCAGGCCGGCGCGGCGCGAGGTCACTTCCACTTCGTCGGCGACGATGAAGGCGCTGTAGAAACCCACGCCGAACTGGCCGATCAGCTGCGAATCCTTCTTCTGGTCGCCGGACAGCTGGCGCAGGAAGTCGCCGGTGCCGGACTTGGCGATGGTGCCCAGGTGGGCGATGGCTTCGGCACGGCTCATGCCGATGCCGTTGTCTTCGATGGTGATGGTGTGGGCGGCAGGGTCGAAGCTGACGCGCACGCGCAGTTCGCTGTCGCCTTCCAGCAGGGCCGGCTGGGTCAGGGCCTCGAAGCGCAGCTTGTCGGCGGCGTCGGCGGCGTTGGAGACCAGCTCGCGCAGGAAGATCTCCTTGTTGGAATACAGCGAGTGGATCATCAGCTGCAGCAGCTGCTTGACTTCGGTCTGGAAGCCAAGGGTTTCGGTCTGGGGGGTCTCGGTCATCGATAAGGCTCCGTGTGCAATGCCGCGCCAGCGCGTGCGGCCTCGCCAAGGGGTATGGCTGATTGTCCCGAAATCAAGGGGTTGGTCGGCCGGGCTGCGCCCGGCACCCGCTCAGTGCAACTGCAACTGCCAAAGCCAGAGCCAGAGCGGCATTCCGTGGGATGGCGGGGCACTGTGGGTTCGCGGGGACGGCGCAAGTACGTCCATGTAGCCTTGGTCGCCGCATCCATGCGGCTCACACCCCGCGAACCCACAGTGCCCCGCCTCTGACAGGTTCACGCGGCTGTTGGTAGGTGTCGACCTTGGTCGACACATTTGTCAGATATCGATACATCAAATGGGGTCAGATCCGTTTTCCGCAGGAAAACGGATCTGACCCCACCTGTATGTCGGGCATCGGATCGCGTCTTGGGTAGAGCCCCCCTGAGTTAGGGGGCGGCCGCGAAGCGGCGGGGGTGTGGAAGATGGTAAGTGGGGCCCGCGTTTCGCGCAGCGAAGCGTGGGAGCGACAGCGCGCATGCGTTGGCGCGTCCCCGGGCGCCGCCCGGCCGAACTACAATCCCGCTCATGCTGAATTTCTCGAACAACCTCCGCCGGGGGCGCCGATGAGCGGCCGTGGGGGCAATGACGGCCAGGTCCGCATCATCGGCGGGCGCTGGCGCAATACCCGCCTGCCGGTGCCGACCCTGCTGGGCCTTCGGCCCAGCGGCGATCGCGTGCGCGAGACCCTTTTCAACTGGCTGATGCCCAGGCTCGGCGGTGCGCGGGTGCTGGACCTGTTCGCCGGCAGTGGCGCACTGGGCCTGGAGGCGGTCTCGCGCGGTGCCGCGCATGCCACCCTGGTCGAGCGCGATGCGCAGCTGGGCCGCAACCTGACCGCCGCGGTGGCCAAGCTGCAGGCCAGCGACCAGATCACCGTCGTGCAGGCCGATGCCCTGCGCTGGCTGCAGGGCGCGCCCGCGCAGCAGGCCGACCTGGTCTTCATCGACCCGCCGTTTGCCGATGGCCTGTGGCAGGACGTGCTGGCCCAGCTGCCCCGGCACCTGGCCGCCGATGCCTGGCTGTACCTGGAATCGCCGGCCGGCCACGTGCCGGTGCTGCCGCCGGACTGGCTGCTGCACCGCGAGGGCGGCACCCGCGAGGTGCGCTTTGCCCTGTACCGCCGCGCCACTGCTACACTTTGACCTCATCTGAACATCTGCATCCGCCCATGACCGTGGCCAACCGCCGCATCGCCGTCTATCCCGGCACGTTCGACCCGATCACCAATGGTCATATCGACCTGGTGAGCCGCGCCGCGCCGCTGTTTGAAAAGGTCGTGGTCGGCGTGGCGCAGAGCCCGTCCAAGGGCCCGGCGCTGCCGCTGGAGCAGCGCGTGCAGCTGGCGCGTGGCGCCTTGGCCCACCACGGCAATGTCGAAGTCATCGGCTTCGATACCCTGCTGGCCCATTTCGTACGTTCGGTCCAGGGCGGGGTGCTGCTGCGCGGCCTGCGCGCGGTGTCCGATTTCGAGTACGAGTTCCAGATGGCCAGCATGAACCGCCATCTGATCCCCGAGGTCGAGACCCTGTTCCTGACCCCGGCCGAGCAGCACAGCTTCATTTCGTCCTCGCTGGTCCGCGAGATCGCGCGCCTGGGCGGCGACGTGTCCGGTTTCGTGCCGGCCGCGGTGCTCGAAGCCCTGCGCAAGGTCCGCGAAGCGAAGGCAGCACAGTCGTAAGCCCGCTGTACCCGCACCCCATTACGTACAACACCACGCACCATTCCGGGAGGAAACCCATGAACACCACCACGCGCGCGATGCTGATCGCTTCGTTGGCCCTGGCCTTCACCGCCTGCAAGAAGGAAGAGGCCGCTCCGGTCGACGAGGCCAAGCAGGCCCTGGTCGCTCCGTCCAAGGACGACGATGCAGGCTGGAAGAAGTACCTGCAGGAAGTGGCCATCCAGAACATGGGCAACATCACCAACAGCCCGTTCCTGTACTACCTCTCGCCGGAATCGGACCCGGACTTCCAGGCCAAGTACGAGCGCCAGACCGAAAGCGCCACCCAGGCCGTGGCCCGTGGCGTGCAGCCGGGCAACATGCTGGCCTTCGGCTCGTCGGCCTCGGGCAAGATGGCTGACATGATCCAGGCCGTGTTCAAGGACGTGTCGCCGGATTCGATGAAGGGCGTGCGCGTCGTCTTCATCGGCCAGTCGGCCGACAACGCCCGCGTGCAGGCTGCGATCCAGCCGACCGGTGCCGAGTACATTTTTGTCGAAGCCAAGTAATACCCAGCCATGGCGGCCATGCTCCGGCATGGCCCGGGCGGCGCACCGCAAAGACGCCGCCGATGACCTGACCGGCCCGCGCGCCCGCGCTGGCCGGTCCTTTGTCCCAGGGCGCGGGCGAGGAGTATCGCCGTGTCGCTGAAAATCAATGAGCTCTGCGTCAACTGCGACGTATGCGAGCCGGCCTGCCCGAACCAGGCCATTGCGATGGGTGAAACCATCTACGTGATCGACCCTGCGCGCTGCACCGAATGCGTGGGTCATTTCGACGAACCACAGTGCGTGGTCGTCTGCCCGGTCGAGTGCATCGATCCGGATCCGGAGATCGTGGAAACGGAAGACCAGCTGCTGGCCAAGCTGCGCCAGCTGCAGCACGATCACCCCGAACTCTATGCGGAGCCCCCATCCGAATGAAGACGTTGATCGTCCGCCCCCTGCTGCTGCTCGGCCTGCTGCTGAGTCCGATCGCCTGGGCCGACAGCCCGGCCCGCGCCGAACGCCCCGATGGCGCGGCCATTGCCAGCGGCCACGCGCTGGCCACCCAGGCCGGCATCGACATCCTGGCGCAGGGCGGCAACGCCTTCGACGCCGCCGTGGCGGTGTCATCCACGCTGGCGGTGGTGGAGCCGATCAGCTCTGGGCTGGGCGGAGGTGGCTTCTTCCTGTTGCATGACGCTGCCACTGGCAAGGACCTGATGCTGGATGCGCGCGAGATCGCGCCGGCCTCGGCAACCCCGCAGGCGTTCCTCGACAAGCAGGGCAACCTCGACCGCGACCGCTCGGTCAACGGCGCCTGGTCAGCCGGTATCCCGGGCCTGCCCGCAGCGCTGGTCGAACTGTCGGCCAAGCACGGCAAGCTGCCGCTGTCGGCTTCGCTGCAGCCGGCGATCCGTGTCGCCCGTGAAGGCTTTCCGGTGTACGAGCGCATGGCCAAGGGCTATGCCTCGCGCCGCGAAGTGATGGAGCGCTACCCCGGCACGCGCGAGGTCTACCTGCGCAACGGCAAGCCGATCGCCAGCGGTGACCTGTTCAAGCAGCCGGAACTGGCGCAGGCGCTGGAGCGGCTGGCCGCAGGCGGCTTCGATGGCTTCTACAAGGGCCAGACCGGAAAGCTGTTGCTGGACGGCGTGAGGCAGGCCGGCGGCAAGTGGACCGCTGAAGAGCTGGCCGGCTACCGCGTGAAGCAGCGCGAACCGATCGTGTTCAACTACAACGGCTGGAAGATCACCACCGCGCCGCCGCCGTCGTCCGGTGGTATCGCGCTGGCCAGCATGCTGCAGATCCTGGAAGGTTGGGACATCAGGAAGATGGACCCGGCGCATCGCACCCACCTAGTGGTGGAGTCGATGCGTCGCGCCTACCGCGACCGAACCTTCTTCCTCGGCGACCCGGACTTCGTGCAGATCCCGCAGAAGGTGCTGACCAGCAAGGACTACGCACAGGGCCTGCGGGCCACCATCCATCCGGAGAAGGCCACGCCCAGCGACCTGTTGTCGGGCAACCCGACGCCGCTGGAAGACGACGAGACCACGCACTTCTCGATCATCGACCGTGATGGCAACCGTGTCGGCGCCACCCAGACCGTCAACCTGTTGTATGGCTCGGGGCTGATTCCCAAGGGCACCGGTGTGCTGCTGAACAACGAGATGGACGACTTCGCGCTGAAGCCGGGCACGCCCAATGCGTTCGGCGTGATGGGCTATGAGGCCAATGCGCCGAAGGCGGGCAAGCGCATGCTCAGCTCGATGACGCCGACCTTCATGGAGAACGCCGACAAGGTGGTGGTGCTGGGCACGCCGGGTGGCAGCCGCATCATTACCATGGTGCTGCTGGGCATCCTTGGTTACGACGCCGGCCTGGATGCGCAGCAGGTGGCGGCGCTCCCGCGCTATCACCACCAGTGGCTGCCGGACCTGATCGAAGCCGAGGACGATGCGTTCGACGCGGCGACCGTGAAGCAGTTGCAGGCGATGGGCCACAAGATCGACCTGCCGGGTGACGTCGCCGCAGGCGGCCGCGGTTCCAGTCATGTGTGGGGCAACCTGCAGACCGTGGAATGGGACCGCAAGGCGAACAAGCTGTACGGCGGTAGCGACCCACGCAACCCGGTGGGCAGTGCCCAGGTCGTGCCGGCACGCTGATCCGGTTGTGCTGGCCGCTGGCCGTCAATCAGGCAGATCCCCGAAATCCCGCCACACGGCGGGGTTTTCAGTTTCCTTTCTAGCGATTATTTAACGAGCAGGCGCCGATAATCGACGCATGAAACTCTGGTCTATTCGTGGAAATTCGCAGCGCCTTGATGGCGGCGCGATGTTCGGCAACGCACCGCGTGCGTTGTGGGAAAAATGGGCGGCACCGGACGAGCTCAATCGCATCGAGCTGGCCTGCCGTGCGCTGCTGGCCAGCCCGCTGGAAGGCAAGACGGTGCTGTTTGAAACCGGTATCGGGGCGTTCTTCGATCCGCGCATGCGTGAGCGCTATGGCGTGCAGGAAAGCCAGCACGTGCTGATCGATTCGTTGCGCGAAGCCGGCTTCGAACACGAGGACATCGATGTCGTGGTGCTCAGCCACCTGCACTTCGATCATGCCGGCGGCCTGCTGGCGGCATGGAGCGAAGGGCGTGAGCCCGAGTTGCTGTTCCCCAACGCAACCTATGTGGTCGGCGCACAGCATTGGCAGCGCGCCGTGCATCCGCACCCGCGTGACCGGGCCAGCTTCATTCCGGAACTGCCCGGCCTGCTGCAGGCAAGTGGCCGGCTGGAAGTGGTGGATGGGGAGTACTCGAAGGTACTCGGCCACAGCGTGCGCTTCAGCTACAGCGACGGGCATACGCCGGGGCTGATGCTGGCCGAGATCGTCGGTCACGCGCATGCAGGCGAGGGTGCGCACGGTGGCGTGGTGTTCTGTGCCGACCTGATTCCAGGGCGCTCATGGGTGCACGTGCCGATCACCATGGGCTACGACCGCAACGCCGAGCTGCTGATCGACGAGAAGCGGCAGTTCCTTGAAGACAAGCTGGCACGCAACGTGCGGCTGTTCTTCACCCATGACCCGCAGGTGGCGCTGGCGCAACTGGGGCGTGATGACAAGGGGCGTTTCGTGACCCTGCATGAGCAGGGCGAGCTGAAGGCGCGCGCCCTCGGTTGATGAAAAGGCCGGGCGATGCCCGGCCTTCCCGTGACGCATCAGATCCACGCCATGCGTGGATGGCGCCCTGCCAGAGACAGGCGTCAAGACGCCTTCAGGCAGCTGCTCATGAAGGTCTTGCGCGCATCACCGGCCAGCTTCCTGGCGCCCGCGTCAGCGTTGCACTTGCGCATGCGTTCCTGCTGCGCATTGGCCGGCTTGGCGTCGGCGGCGTGGCCACTGAGGCAGGAACTCTGCGCGGTCTTGTAGGCATCGCCCTTCAAGCCCTTGTTCTTGGCCGAGCATTCGGCCATGCGCTGTTGCTGCGGGGTGGTGGCGTTGACCGCCAGGGGCAGGCCGACCAGCAGGACGGCGGCCAGCAGGAAAGAGGCTTTCATCAGGTGCTCCAAGCGGGGGCGGGTGCGCGGAGCATTCGCTTCGGCATGGCAAGACCACGTGAATAATCATCACCCGGCCGCGCCTGCTTGCATCGGTATCCGGATCGGCGTATTGCTTAGCCTTATGGGTAAGTATTCTCCAGCCATTCAACAAGTCTTCCAGGCGTTGGCCGACCCGACCCGTTGCGCGATCGTGGCCGCGCTGGGGCAGGGGCCGTGCACGGTGTCGATGCTGGCAGAGCCCTTCCAGATGGCCTTGCCCTCGCTGATGAAACACCTGGCCGTGCTGGAGCGCAGCGGCGTGGTGCGCAGCTACAAGCAAGGGCGCGTGCGCACCTGCGAACTGGTGCCGGCGCGGCTGCGCCAGGGCGAGCAGTGGCTGGCCGAACAGCGCGCGACGTGGGAAGCGCGCACCGACCGCATGGTCGAATTCGTCGAAACGCATCACCAACAGGAGCAGGCCCATGGCCGTAGACGCAGGCAACAACCCTGACACCGATCTGGTCATCAGCCGCGTGCTGGCTGCACCGCGCGCGGCCTTGTGGCGGGCCTGGACTGACCCCGAGCTGCTGCGCCAATGGTGGTGCCCGAAACCCTGGGCCACTGAGGTTCGCGCATTCGACCTGCGCCCCGGCGGGGCCTTCCACACCTTCATGCAGGGCCCGGATGGTGGCAGCAGTGACAATCCGGGCAGCTTCCTGGAGATCGTGCCGCAGCAGCGTTTGGTGTTCACCTCGATGCTGGGCGCAGGCTGGCGACCGCAGTCACCCTGGCTGGGCTTCACCGCCATCATCACCATGGAGGACGAGGGGCAGGGCTGCCGCTACACGGCGCGGGTAATGCACCCGGACAAGGCGCAGCGCGACCAGCATGAGCAGCTGGGCTTCTTCGATGGCTGGAACACCGTCATCGGACAGCTGGAAATCTTCGCGGCCGGGCTGTAGGCCGGAATGCGGGATGGGGTCAGAGCCCTTTCTGCGAAAGGGATCCGACCCCCGCGATGTTGGGGTCAGATCCCTTTCGCAGAAAGGGCTCTGACCCCGGTTCCCCGGATCAACCGACGCGGGTACCGAAGATACGGTCACCGGCGTCACCCAGGCCCGGCAGGATGTAACCCTTGTCGTTGAGCTGGGCATCGATGGCCGCAGTGTAGATCTCCACGTCCGGGTGCACGGCCTTGACCGCTTCGATGCCTTCAGGCGCGGCGACCAGGAAGATGCCCTTGATGCGGCGGGCGCCGGCGCGCTTGAGCATGTCGATGGTGGCGATCAGGGTGCCGCCGGTGGCCAGCATCGGGTCCAGGATCAGCGCATCGCGCTCTTCCAGGCGGCCGGTCAGGCGCTCGAAGTAGGGCACCGGCTGCAGGGTTTCCTCGTCGCGCTGCAGGCCGACCACGCTGACGCGGGCTGCCGGGATCAGCGACAGCACGCCGCTGAGCATGCCCAGGCCGGCACGCAGGATCGGCACCACGGTGATCTTGGCGCCGGCAATGCGCTGCACGGTGACCGGGCCGGCCCAGCCCGGCAGGGTGTGCGGCTCGGTGTCCAGGTCGGCGGTGGCCTCGTAGGCCAGCAGCGTACCCAGCTCGTTGGCCAGTTCGCGGAAATCCTTGGTGCTGAGCGCGGCGTTGCGCATCAGGCCGATCTTGTGCTGCACCAGCGGGTGGCGCACTTCGACGATCTTCATGGTCGGAAGGAGGGGAGAAGGAGAGAGGGCGCCATTTTGCCGGAATGGCGGGCCGAACCCCAAACCGTTCCCTGACCCACCGTACATGGAATGTGCAGGCGCATGTCACGGCCATGCAACCTTGCGGACATACCGTGCAGACCCATTCTTAACAGGAATGGGGATTCCCAGTGCATATCAAGACTCCGTTGGCCGTTGCCATCACGCTGACCCTGGCGATGGGGGCCGCAGCACCGCTGCGGGCCGCCGGGCAGCAGGCGGTAGCCGCCACCGGCGCCGTGGCGGCCGACGCGGTCGACCTGGACCGCATCGAAGTGCGTGCCCAGCTCGAATCGCAGATCCGTGCAGTCGACCTCAAGCGCAGCAGCGATGCCATCGAGGATGCGGTGTCCTCCGATGCCCTGGGCCAGTACCCGGACAAGAATGTCGCCGAATCACTGCAGCGCCTGCCGGGCGTCAGCGTGACCCGCGACCAGGGCGAGGGCCGATTCGTGGTCATCCGCGGCCTGGATGCCAATCTCAACAGTGTCAGCGTGGATGGAATTGCCGTCGGTACGCCGGAAGATTCCAGCCGTGCCGCGCCGCTGGACGTGATCCCCTCCGATTCCACCGAGCGCCTGCGCGTGGTCAAGTCGCCGACCCCGGACATGCCAGGTGATGCCATTGGCGGCGCCGTGCTGGTGGAATCTGCGTCGGCCTTCGACCGCGACGGTCGCAGCCTGCGTGGCAAGATCGAGGGCAGCCACCAGCAGCTGTCCGGCGAGACCAGCCCCAAGGCCGCCTTCAACTACAGCGAGGTGTTCAACGACACCTTCGGCATGGCGCTGGGCGTGAACTACCAGAAGCGCAGGTTCGAGTCGGACAACACCGAAGTGGAGTACGACGGCGAAGACGATGCCGCCCCCGGTGACGTGACCGCGATCAACCTGCAGCACCGCAAGTACGAGATCGAGCGCAAGCGCATCGGTGCCAACCTCAACCTCGACTGGCGTCCCAACGAAGACAGCAAATACTACCTGCGCGCGCTGTACAGCCAGTTCGACGATGCGGAGACCCGCCAGCGCGTGATCTTCAACTTCGACGACGCGAAGATGGTCAAGACCGGCACCGACCAGTACCGCTTGGACGGCATGCCGAAGGATTCCATCGACAAACGCATGCGCTACCGCACCAAGAAGGAAAACACCTTCGCGGCAAGCCTCGGCGGCGAGAACAAGCTGACCAGTGCAGTGGTCGATTACCGGATCGGCTACACCCGTACCGAAGAGCGCGTGAACGACGAGATGGAGGCGCGCTTCAAGCTCAACGGCAAGGCCTTCAACGGCACCCTGGACCAGAGCAGCCGCCTGCCCAGCTACAGCTTCGACAACCCGCAGTGGCTGGACAACAGCAACTACGCATTCGACCGCTTCGTGCTCTCGCCCAAGCAGGTGAACGACAAGGAGCACAGCGCGCAGGTCAACGTACGCTTCGACGGTGACAGCAGCAGCATCAAGTTCGGCCTGCTGGGCCGCTGGCGCGACCGCGACGTGAATGTGGACGAGCGCGAACTGCGCGTCGGCCCGAAGGTGGCGCTGTCGAGCTGGACCACTTCCTCGCCGGAGCACCGCCACGGCAACATGGGCGATGGCATGGACTCGGCCGCGATGCGCGCGTTCTGGGCGGCCAGCGGCAGCCAGTACAGCGCCCGCCCGCAGGACGCCGGTGCAAACGCGATGACGTCGCTGGAAGAAGACTACGTGGCCAGCGAAGACATCTTTGCCAGCTATGCCATGGGGACCTGGGACGTGGGCGCGCTGCGCATCATCGGTGGCGTGCGCGTGGAGAACACCCGCTTCAAGGCGGTCGGCAACCAGGTGGACGTGGCTGCGAACGGCCGTAGTTTCACCGTCACCCCGCGCGTGGCCAACAGCAGCTACACCAACGTGCTGCCGGGCCTGCACCTGCGCTATGACGCGGCCGATGACTGGGTGCTGCGTGCCTCGGCCAACAAGACCGTATCGCGCCCTTCGTTCGGCGACGTTTCGCCGCGCGTAGGTTACAGCCGGGGTGACGAGGAAGTGCGCCTGGGCAATCCGGAGCTGGACCCGTACGAGTCGAAGAACATCGACCTGTCGGTGGAGAAGTACATCGGCAGCACCGGCATCGTCTCGCTGGGCCTGTTCCACAAGTCGATCGATGGCTACATCGTGGAAACCGTGCGTACAAATGATCCGGCCTACGACGGTTTCGACGTGACCCAGCCGATCAACGGCCGCAAGGCCACCGTGCGTGGCGCGGAGTTCAATTGGCAACAGCAGCTGGCCTTCCTGCCGGACGGCCTGGATGGTCTGCTGGTCGGTGCCAGTGGTACCTGGCTGGATACGAAATTCGATGCAGGCATCAAGGACCGTGCAGGCGAGGACTTCACCCTGCCGCGCGCCTCCAAGCATGTCTACAGCGCACACATCGGCTATGAAAAGTACGGTGTCAGCACGCGCCTGGCGGCGGTGTATCGCAGCGAGTACCTGGACAGCATCGGCAAGGGGCGCGCGTTCGACATCTATGTGGCACCCAACACCCAGCTCGATTTTTCGCTGGACTACAAGTTCACCCCGCGCGTGAGCATGTACTTCGAAGCGCAGAACCTGCTGGACAAGCCGTTGGAGCTGTACCAGGGCACGCGTTCGCGCACCCTGCAGATGGAAGAATACGGTCGTACCTACGCGCTCGGCCTGAAGGTGGCACTGTGATGGGGCGTGGCGTCACCGTCCTGGCGGTCGCGCTCGCGGCGACCCTGGCCGTCGGCTGCACGCCGGCGACCGGCAATGACCCCGCCGCGGCCACCACGGCAGCGAAAGCCGGGGGCGAGCGCACGGTGACCACCATCGCCGAAGCCTTCCTGTCACCGATGACCCCGGCCGACAACATCGACTCGCCAGCGGCCTGGCGCGCGCCGGACGGCGCGCTGTGGCTGATCGCCACCGCCAAGGCCTCCGACAAGCTGGTGGTCTACGACGGCAGCACCGGCCAGCACCTGCGCGATGTGGGTACCAGCGGGACCGCGCCAGGGCAGTTCGATCGCCCAAACGGCATCGCGGTGACCGACGACCTGCTGTGGATCGTGGAGCGCGACAATCACCGCGTGCAGGTGCTGGGCCTGCCGGACTTCACGCCGCTGGCGACGTTCGCTGCGGACGACCTGCGCAAGCCGTACGGGCTGTGGGTCGACCGCCGTGCCGATGGCTACAGCGTCTACGTCACCGACTCCTGGGACAACGGCGAGGATGCGCAGGGGCGTGACATCCTGCCGCCGCTGGCCGAGCTGGACAAGCGCGTGCGCCAGTACCACGTGACCCGCGACGGCGCGAAGGTCGAGGCGAAGCTGGTGGCCAGCATCGGCGATACCACCGAGTCAGGAGCGCTGCGCGTGGTCGAGTCGATCTGGGGCGACCCCGGGAACGACCGGCTGCTGATCGCCGAAGAGGACGAGAGCTACGCCAGCGAGTTCAAGGTCTACACCCTGGCCGGACGCTTCACCGGCACCACCTTCGGCCGCGACGTGTTCAAGGCACAGGCCGAAGGCGTGACCCTGCGCACCTGCGGCAAGGACGGCTGGTGGATCACCACCGAGCAGGGCAAGCGGCGCAGCGTGTTCCACCTGTTCGACCGGCATACGCTGAAGCCGATCGGCGCGTTTCAGGGCAACACCGTGGCCAACACCGATGGCATCTGGATGATGCAGCAGCCCAGCGCGCGCTTCCCGCACGGTGCGCTGTATGCGGTGCATGACGACCAGGGCGTGGTGGCGTTCGACTGGGAGAGCATCGCCAAGCAGTTGGCATTGCCGCTGGAGTGTGGCGCATGAGCCGGCAGTACGTGATGCGCGCACTGGCGCTGGGCCTGCTGCTGGCGTTGCCGTCGCTGTCGTTCGCGGCGGCCGAACCGAATACCCAGGTGCCGGCGGGTAGCCGCCACTACGCAGCGACGACAGTGCCGGACCGCATCGTCGCCTCGCCGTCGGCCGATCCCAGCCGCGGTTTCGCCGTGGCCTGGCGTACCGATGGCAGCGTGCAGGCGCCGCTGCTGGAGATCGCGCTGGCCGCAGATTCGCCCGCCATCGAGGGCATCCGCCAGGTGCGTGCGACGACGCGCGTGCTGCAGACCGAGAACGGGCTGTCGCACCATCATCGTGCCGACATCGGCGGCCTGCAGCCGGACACCCAGTACGTCTACCGCGTGCAGGGCAATGGCAGCTGGAGCGCCTGGAATCAGCTGCGCACGCTGGCCGGCGCCGACCAGCCGCTGACCCTGCTGTACTTCGGCGATACCCAGAACAAGAACGTCAGCCATGTCAGCCGCGTGGTGCGTGCCGCGCAGAAGGCTGCGCCGCAGGCGCGCATGAGCCTGTTCGCCGGTGACCTGGTCAGCGGCGGCGACAACATGGACGACAGCGAATGGGGCGAGTGGTTTGCCGCCACCGGCTGGCTGGCGCAGGAAACGCTGGTGGCCCCGGCCATCGGCAACCACGAGTATTTCGAGGAGTTTGAGGACACCCCGCAGGAACGCCGCGTGCTGGGCAAGCATTGGCCGGTGACGTTCGCGCTGCCTGGCAATGGCGCCAACGCCGCGCAGCAGACCAGCTACTGGTTCGATGCGCAGGGCGTGCGCGTGGCCGTGGTCGATGGCACCTCGGCGCTCGATCTCGGCACGGCCAAGGCGCAGGCACAGTGGCTGGACAGGGTACTGACCGGCAACCCGCAGCCGTGGACCATCGTGCTGCTGCACCAGCCGTTCTACTCGCCGCGCGAAGGCCGCGAGAACGCTGCGCTGCGTGACGTGCTGCTGCCGGTGGTACGCCGCCACAACGTCGATCTGGTGCTGCAGGGCCACGATCACACCTACGGCCGTCGTGGCGAAGGACGGGCCGCGACGCCGCAGTACGTGGTGACCGTGGCAGGTCCGAAGCAGTACCGCCTTTCCGACGAAGCGCGCAGGACGATGGATCCGGTAGCCGAGGACACCCAGCTGTTCCAGGTGTTGAACATCGACCCGCAGCACCTGCGCTATGAAGCACGCACGGTGACCGGTCGTCTGTACGACGCCTTCGAACTGCGCCGCGACGCCAAGGGCGCAAAGCAGCGCACGGAACTGACCGAGGGCCGCATCGCACCGCGCGACTGCCCGCGTGCGCAGACCGCCAAGGGTCGCGCCGACCGCTGCTGGGAATGACGAGATGCCAATGACCACGCCCCGACGCATCCTTCCTCTCGCTGCCATCGGCGCGGCCCTGCTGTTGCTGGCCAGTGCGGTAACGGCCGCCGATACCGTGCTGCATCCGTTCCTGGTCGCCCAGCCGAAGCAGGCCCCGCAGGAGGTGAATCTGGCGGTGGAGATTCCGGCAGGCAGCTTCACCAAGTACGAGATCAAGGAGGACGGCCTGGTGCACGTGGATCGCTTCCAGTCGATGCCGGTGGCCTATCCGGCCAACTACGGCTCGATGCCGCGCACCCTGGCCGGTGACAACGATCCGCTGGATGCGTTGGTGCTGACCCGCGAACCCCTGCACCCAGGCGTGATCGTGCGCTTCCGGCCGATCGGTTACCTGAAGATGATCGATGGAGGCGAGCACGACGAGAAGATCATCGGCGTCCCGACCGACAAGGTGGACCCGACTTACGCCAACATCCGCGACCTGGCGGATCTGCCGGAGGTCGAGCGCCAGCGCATCGAGGCGTTCTTCCGGGTCTACAAGGACCTGCCGGCCGGTCGCAATCCGGTGCAGCTCAACGGTTGGGGCAACGCCGCCGAGGCGCGTGCGCTGATCAGTGAAGCGATGCAGCGGTTCAAACAGTAGATACACGCCACGCGTGGATGGCCTGGCGCGCGCATCTCCTTCACCGCCGCTGGCTATCATGTCCGCCTTCCACAACGAAGGCGGTGCATGTGTCGGTAGCGTTGGTGTGGTTCCGCCGTGATCTGCGGCTGCAGGACAATCCGGCCCTGCAGGACGCGCTGGACGCGGGCCACGATGTGGTGCCGGTCTACGTCCACGCGCCGCACGAGGAGGGCGAGTGGGTACCCGGCGCGGCCTCGGATGCGTGGCGGCATCGCTCACTGGGCGCATTGGATGCCGACCTGCGCGTGCGTGGTTCTTCGCTGGTGCTGCGCAGTGGTGACAGCCTGCCGACGCTGCAGTTGCTGATCGAGCAGACCGGCGCCGAGGCGGTGTACTGGAACCGCAAGTACGAGCCGGCCACCCAGCCACGCGACGCCACCATCAAGCGCACGCTGCGCGAGGTCGGCATCGACGCGCAGAGCTGCAATGGCAGCCTGCTGTTCGAGCCGTGGGATATCGCCACCCAGCAGGGCCAGCCGTACAAGGTGTTCACGCCGTACTGGCGCAACGTGCTCAGCCACTGGCGCCTGCCCGCATTGCAGGCCGCGCCGAAGGCACTGGCGGCGCACACGGTCGGCAGCCTCGCATTGGATGATCTCCAGCTGGTACCGGCGCTGGGCTGGGATGCCGGGTTCTGGGAGCACTGGCAGCCGGGCGAGGCCGGTGCGCTGGAGGCACTGTCCGTGTTCGAGGATGGCGCGTTGCGCGGTTACCGCGAGCAGCGCGACCTGCCGGATCGCGTGGGCACCTCGCGGATGTCGCCGCACCTGCATTTCGGCGAGATCGCACCATGGCGCATCGCCCATGTGCTGGAGGGCTTGCGTAGTGCGGGCACCGACGCCGACATCGACGGCTATCTGCGCCAGCTCGGCTGGCGTGATTTCGCCCATCACCTGCTGCATCACTTCCCGAAGACGCCGACCGAGAACCTCAACCCGCGCTTTGACCGCTTCCCGTGGGCCACGCCGGGGGCCGCGCAGCTGCTGGACTGGCAGCGCGGCAACACCGGCGTACCGATCGTTGATGCCGGCCTGCGCGAGCTGTGGCACACCGGCTACATGCACAACCGGGTGCGGATGATCGTGGCCAGCTACCTGTGCAAGCACCTGCGCGCGCACTGGCTGCATGGCGCGCGCTGGTTCTGGGACACCCTGGTCGATGCCGACCTGGCCAACAACACGATGGGCTGGCAATGGGTGGCCGGGACCGGTGCCGATGCCGCGCCGTACTTCCGCGTGTTCAACCCGGTCACGCAGGCCGAGAAGTTCGACCCGCAGGCCCGCTACATCAGTCGCTGGGTACCGGAGCTGGCGGCGCTGCCGGTGAAGGCACGCTTCGCGCCGTGGCAGCATCCGCTGCTGCTGGCAGCGCATGCCCCGGGCTATCCGCGTACGCCGATGGTGGATCTGGCCGCCGGCCGCGATGCAGCATTGGCTGCTTACCGTCAGTCCGGAGCAGGGTAAAGCGGGGGTTGAGCGATCCAGTCAGTTAGCTGAACGAGGCCCTGTCGCCGCGCTGGATCATCATCCCGACATCGCATTGGGCTGTTTATCCTCTCTGCGCCCGCAAGCCGCCGGCCCGACCGGAAACCAAGGAGAACCACATGATCCGCAACACCACCCGCAACGTCGCACTGGCCCTGATGAGTGCGGCCGTCCTGTCGGCCTGCGCCACTGGCGGCTCCTACGTGCAGAGTGACCAGTACGGCAACCCGACCGAGCAGCAGAACCGCACCGGCCGCAATGCGCTGATCGGTACCGCCATCGGCGTGGCCGCCGGCCTGCTGACCGGCGACAGCGCCACCGAGCGCCGCCAGCACGCGCTGATCGGTGCCGGTATCGGCGCACTCAGCGGCGCCGCCGTCGGCCAGTACCAGGATCGCCAGGAACGCGCACTGCGCGAGCGCACCGCCAACACGGGTATCGATGTGCAGCGCCAGGGCGACAACATCATGCTGAACCTGCCGGACGGCATCACCTTCGACTTCGGCAAGTCCACCCTGAAGCCGCAGTTCTACGGCTCGCTCAATGGCGTGGCCGGCACGCTGCGTGACTACAACCAGACCATGATCGAAGTGGTCGGCCACACCGACAGCATCGGTAGCGACGCGGTCAACAACCGCCTGTCGAAGGAACGCGCCGACTCGGTCGCGCAGTACCTGATCGGCCAGGGCGTGCAGAGCGTGCGCATCGAAACGCTGGGCGCCGGCAAGTCCTACCCGATTGCCGACAACAGCACCGATGCGGGCCGCGCCAAGAACCGCCGCGTCGAGATCCGCGTGATTCCGCTCAAGCAGTAACGCGTGGCGTTACTGCTTGAGCCGGTCCGGCCATCGGCCGGAACGAAAATGCCGCCCTTGCAGGCGGCATTTTTGTAGGTGCCGAGCGTTGCTCGGCACGCCGATGGCGCTCCCCGGTCGCTGCTTCTCCGAACGGTGCCGACAAAGGTCGGCGCGGTCCCAAAAGCGAAGTCGAGTATGGCTCGACGCTACAAAATCCGGTTACGCCGCCGAAGCGGCTACCTTTTCCAGGATCCGCTTGCCGCTGCTCTCCAGCGCGGCGTCTTCCTTTTCCTTCTGCTGCTGCGCCAGCTTTGCGCCCGGGCACTGCGCCAGCATGTAATTGGCGTCGAAGTTGAGCTTCTCGACCAGGAAATCGACGAACGCACGTACCTTCGGCGAAACCAGGCGGCCGCCGGCGAACACGGCATTGAAGTCCACCTCCGGCCCGGTCCAGCCAGCCAGAACGCGGCGCACCATGCCCGACTCGACAAACGGCTTGGCCATCACGTCACCGGTCAGCAGCAGGCCTTCGCCACACACCAATGCACCATTCAAGGCAGACATGTCATTGGCGGTCATCAGCGGGGTGACCGGGAAGTCACGCAGCTCACCACCGTTCTCGCCCAGCTGCCAGGTGAAGCGAGGCGAATTGCCGGTGTGATACGGCTTGCGCATCGCCAGGATGCGATGGAACTGCAGTTCTTCCGGATGCAGCGGCTCGCCATAGCGCTCGATGTAGGCCGGGCTGGCGAACACCTGCGTGCGCAGGCTGCCGAGCTTGCGCGCGACCAGGTTGGAATCGGGCAGGGCACCGACACGCAGCGCGAGGTCCGCTTCGCCGGCTATCAGGTCCAGCTTCTCGTTGCCCATATGCATGTCCAGGCGGATCTCCGGATACTGCGCATGGAACTGGCCCAGCAGCGGGGCGATCCAGGTGATGCCGATCGAATAAGGCACGGTGAACCGCAGCCAGCCACGCGGGCCGGACTGCAACTGGCTCACTGCGCTCTCGGCTTCTTCAAGCTCGCGTGCGATGCGTTGGCAATGTTCGTGATAGATCGAACCCGCTTCGGTCAGGCCGAGGCGGCGGGTGGTCCGGTGCAGCAGACGCGCACCCAGGCGCGTTTCCAGCTCCTGCACCTTGCGGCTGACCGTGGTCTTGGGCAGGCCGAGCGATTTGGCAGCGGCAATGAAACTGCCTTGCTCGACCACTTTGACGAAGATCAGCGTCTCGTTGAGATCGTGGGACATGGTCTGGGATCCTGGACGTCGGGGATGGGACAATCGTGACAGAACGATTGGACCGGGAGCGGGATGATTATTCCCCTTAATCAGGACTAATCAAGTAAAGGTTTGAGGTCTATCGTGGCGCCATTCGTTATTTGGAGCCCGTCCGCCATGAGCCTGCGCAACATTCTTGCCCGTCTCCGGAACGCCGGCCAGAACACCCTGGACCTGGCAATGACCGTTGAAGTCCGCCCGAGTTCCTTGGTACACAAGGACTTCCGTGAGTTTACCGCGCCCATGCGTCAGCAGCGTGGCGGTGCCATCCGCCTGGTGGCGCACAAGGGTGACCGGCTGCGTCGAATCGGGACTATCCCGGATTTGGGAGGAAATGTCCCGTGAATGGGATGCTGACGCCCGAAGTCCTGGTCCTCGGCGGCACCGGTGCCGTCGGCCAGGGCGTGGTTGGCGCATTGCTGGAAGCCGGCAGCCCGGTGCTGGTGGTCGGCCGCGATCCGGGCCGGCTGGCGGCGCTGCACGAGCAGTTCGCCGACGAGCCGGGTCTGGAGACGCTGCTGGGTTCGCTCAGCGATGACGGCTCGGCGCGCGCCCTGGCCGAACGCATCGCGCATCGCCCGCGACCGCTGGCAGCGGTGATCGCGGCAATGGGCGGCCCTTACCGCCGCGGCCGCGTAACCGACCGCAACGGTGATGAACTGCTGGGCGCGATGCAGGCCGATCTGATGCCGCATGTGCACGCAGTGCGTCATCTGCTGCCGCTGTTGCAGGACAACGTGCATGCGCGCCGCTACGTGATGATCGGCAGCCCGGCCAACGCCAAGCCATGGGCGGGCTACGGCGAGACCTCGATCACCACTGCCGCGCTGCGCATGTACGCGCAGGTGGTGCACCAGGAAGCGCAGGCGATCGGCGTGCGCGCGCAGATGCTGGAGGTCTGCAGCCCAGTGTGCACCCCGGCCAACGCAGCCAACGCCTGCATCGAGTGGCCCAGCTCGCTGCTGGTCGGCCGTCGCGTTGTCTCGCTGCTTGATGGGTGCCGTGACAACCGCGCCATCGTCCGTTGCGACAGCAGTGATGCCGAACTGCCACGCGGCCTGCTGCACCTGGAAATTCCTCCGCTTTGGCGCGGCACCGCGGGCGTCGCTTGACCTCGACCATGGTTGAGGTCGCAGTATGCGCCGCCGATTTTTGCAACACGTTCTCATATAGCTGTACCACCCCTCCGTACGGATGCATGCCATGACTTCCCCCAATACCACCCCACATCGTTTCGGCCATCGCATCGCGATGGTCGGTGTGTCGATCCTCGCCGCGGCCGTGCTTGCGGCCTGCAGCGGCGGCCATGCCGAAGAAGCCGGTGCTCCGCCGCCGCCGCAGGTCAGCGCCGCGCCGGTGCTGGTCAAGCAGGTCAGCCAGTGGGACGAGTTCAGCGGCCGCGTCGAAGCGGTACAGAGCGTTGAACTGCGCCCGCGCGTGTCCGGCTACATCGACAAGGTCAACTACGTCGAAGGCCAGGAAGTGAAGAAGGGCGAAGTGCTCTTCACCATCGATGCGCGCAGCTACCAGGCCGAATACGATCGTGCCGCCGCCGAGTTGGCCCGCGCCCGCACCCAGGCCACCCTTGCCCGCAGCGAGTCCGAGCGGGCCAAGCGGCTGTCCGAGCAGCAGGCGATCTCAACCGAGACCGCCGAGCAGCGTCGCGCCGCCGCCGACCAGTCCGGTGCCGCCGTGCAGGCGGCGCAGGCTGCACTGGACGCGGCCCGCCTCAACCTGGAGTTCACCAAGGTGCGTGCACCGATCGACGGCCGCGCCGGTCGTGCGATGGTCACCGCCGGCAACCTGGTCACCGCCGGCGACAGCGCCAGCGTGCTGACCACGCTGGTCTCGCTGGATACCGTGTTCGTCTACTTCGATGCCGACGAAAGCACCTTCCTGCGCTACGCACAGATGGCGCGCAAGGGCGAGCGCCCGAGCGAGCGAGACAGCGAATTGCCGGTGAAGGTCGGCCTGTCGGGCGAAGAGGGCTACCCGCATGCGGGCAAGGTCGACTTCCTCGACAACCAGGTGGCGCGCAGCACCGGCACCATCCGCGTCCGCGCGCTGCTGGACAACGCCGACCGCCAGTTCACCCCGGGCCTGTTCGCCCGCGTGCAGCTGCTCGGCAGCGGACAGTTCCAGGCCCTGCTGATCGACGACAAGGCCGTGCTGACCGACCAGGACCGCAAGTACGTGTACGTGGTCGACAAGGATGGCAAGGCCCAGCGCCGCGACATCCATCTTGGCCGTACCGCTGAAGGCCTGCGCATCGTCGAGCACGGCCTGGCCGCCGGTGACAAGGTGATCATCGACGGCGTGCAGAAGGTCTTCATGCCGGGCATGCCGGTGCAGGCCAAGGCCGTGGCGATGCAGCCACAGGCTGCGCCGCCCGCACCGGGCCGCGATGCCACCGCTGCGCTGAACCACTGATCCGCCGTCTCCTGATCCGCGTCCCCGCTTAGCTGCCGGCGCCAGCGGCAGCCTTCCCTGCCTTCGTCATCCCGGCGAGGGGCAGGGTGGCTGTTGCCCGCCGAACGCCTTTCCCAGGAATTCCTCCATGGACTTTTCCCGTTTCTTCATCGACAGGCCGATCTTCGCGGCGGTGCTGTCGATCGTGATCTTCGCCGCAGGCCTGATCACGATCCCGATCCTGCCGATCAGCGAGTACCCGGAAGTGGTGCCGCCGTCGGTGGTCGTGCGCACGGTGTATCCGGGCGCCAACCCCAAGGTCATTGCCGAGACCGTCGCCACCCCGCTTGAAGAGGCGATCAACGGCGTCGAAGGCATGATGTACCTGAAGTCGGTTGCCGGCTCGGACGGTGTGCTGCAGATGACCGTCACCTTCCGCCCGGGCACCGACCCGGATGCGGCGGCGGTGAAGGTGCAGAACCGCGTGGCGCAGGCGCAGGCGCGCCTGCCCGAAGACGTGCGCCGGCAGGGCGTGACCACGCAGAAGCAGTCGCCGACCTTCCTGATGGTGGTGCACCTGACCTCGCCGCAAGGCAAGTACGACACCCTGTACCTGCGCAACTACGCCCGCCTGCACGTCAAGGACGCGCTGGCCCGTATCCCGGGCGTGGGTGATGCACAGATCTTCGGTGGCGGTGACTACGCCATGCGCGCCTGGCTGGACCCGGACAAGGTGGCTTCGCGCGGCCTGACCGCCAGCGACGTGGTGCGCGCGATGCGTGAGCAGAACGTGCAGGTTTCGGCCGGCCAGCTCGGTGCCGAACCGTTGCCGAACAGCCAGTTCCTGACCCTGATCAACGCCCAGGGCCGCCTGAAGACCGAAAAGGAGTTCGGCGACATCGTGCTCAAGAGCGGCACCGATGGCGAGATCGTGCGCCTGGCCGACGTGGCCCGCCTGGAGCTGGGGGCCGGCGACTACACCCTGCGCTCGCAGCTGGACGGCAAGAACGCGGTCGGTATCGGTATCTTCCAGTCGCCCGGTGCCAATGCACTGGAGATCCGTGACCAGGTCATCTCGACGATGGACGAGATGCAGAAGACCATGCCCGCCGACGTGAAGTACGAAGCGGTGTATGACACCACCATCTTCGTGCGCGACTCGATCAAGGCCGTGGTCTCCACGCTGCTGGAAGCCATCGCGCTGGTGGTGCTGGTGGTGATCCTGTTCCTGCAGACCTGGCGTGCGTCGATCATTCCGTTGATCGCGGTGCCGGTGTCGGTGGTGGGTACTTTCGCCGCGCTGTACCTGCTGGGCTTCTCGATCAACACGCTGAGCCTGTTCGGCCTGGTGCTGGCGATCGGCATCGTGGTCGACGACGCGATCGTGGTGGTGGAGAACGTCGAGCGCAACATCGAGGAAGGCCTGTCGCCCACTGCGGCGGCACACCAGGCCATGCGCGAGGTCTCTGGCCCGATCGTGGCGATCGCGCTGGTGCTGTGTGCGGTGTTCGTACCCATGGCCTTCCTGTCCGGTGTTACCGGCCAGTTCTACAAGCAGTTCGCGGTCACCATCGCCATCTCCACGGTGATCTCGGCGATCAACTCGCTGACCCTGTCGCCGGCCCTGGCCGCGCGCCTGCTGAAGGCCCACGGCGCTCCGAAGGACGGCCCGAGCCGCCTGATCGACCGCCTGTTCGGCTGGGTGTTCCGTCCGTTCAACCGCTTCTTCAAGTCCAGCTCGGAGAAGTACGAGCGTGGCGTGGCCCGCATCCTCGGCCGTCGCGGCGCGGTGTTCGTGGTCTACGCGATCCTGCTGGTCGGTACCGGGGTGATCTTCAAGCTGGTGCCGCCGGGTTTCATCCCGACCCAGGACAAGCTGTACCTGATCGCTGGCGTGAAGCTTCCGGAGGGTTCGTCGATCGCGCGTACCGATGAAATGCTGCGCAAGGTCGCCAAGATCGCCCAGGAAACCGACGGCGTGGCCCACACCATCTCGTTCCCGGGTTTGAACGCGCTGCAGTTCACCAATACGCCGAACACCGGTGTGGCGTTCATTCCGCTCAAGCCGTTCGCCGAGCGCCATGGCCGTACCGCCGCGCAGATCAATGCCGAGATCAACCAGAAGATCGCTGGCCTGCAGGAGGGCTTCGCCTTCGCGATGATGCCGCCGCCGATCCTCGGCCTGGGCAACGGCAACGGCTACCAGATGTTCATCGAGGACCGTGGCAACCTGGGTTACGGCGCGCTGCAGAATGCCGTGCAGGCGATGCAGGGCACCGTTGCGCAGACGCCAGGCATGGCCTTCCCGATTTCCAGCTACCAGGCCAATGTGCCGCAGCTGGATGCCGAGGTCGACCGCGTCAAGGCCAAGGCACAGGGCGTGCAGCTGACCGAACTGTTCGACACACTGCAGACCTACCTCGGCTCTGCCTACGTCAACGACTTCAACCAGTTCGGTCGTACCTGGCAGGTGATCGCGCAGGCGGACGGTCCGTACCGCGAAACGGTCGAGGATATCGGCAAGCTGCGCACCCGCAACGACCGCGGCGAGATGGTGCCGATCGGTTCGATGGTCACCATCAAGCAGACCTTCGGCCCGGACCCGGTGCTGCGCTTCAATGGCTATCCGGCGGCTGACCTGGCCGGTGAAGCCGACCCGCGCCTGCTGTCTTCGGCCGAGGCGATGAACAAGCTGACCGAGATCGCCGGCAAGGTGCTGCCGGTAGGCATGACCACGGAATGGACCGACCTGAGCTACCAGCAGGCAACCCAGGGCAAGGCCGCCTTCATCGTGTTCCCGGTGGCGATCATGCTGGCCTTCCTGGTGCTGGCCGCGCTGTACGAGAGCTGGTCGCTGCCGCTGGCGGTGATCCTGATCGTGCCGATGACCCTGCTGTCCGCACTGTTCGGCGTGTGGCTGACCGGTGGCGACAACAACGTGTTCGTGCAGGTCGGCCTGGTGGTGCTGATGGGCCTGGCGTGCAAGAACGCGATCCTGATCGTCGAATTCGCCAGAGAGCTGGAGATGGGCGGCAAGGGAATCGTTGAGTCCGCGCTGGAAGCCTGCCGCCTGCGTCTGCGCCCGATCGTGATGACCTCCATCGCGTTCATCGCCGGCACCGTACCGCTGGTGCTGTCGCACGGCGCGGGTGCCGAGGTGCGCTCGGTAACGGGTATCACGGTGTTTGCTGGCATGCTGGGCGTGACCCTGTTCGGCCTGTTCCTCACCCCGGTGTTCTACGTGGCCCTGCGCAAGTTCGTCACCCGCAACGGTGGTGGCCAGCTGGTGCAGCACGGCGAGCCGACCATCCATCACTGACATGGAACTCCACCGGCACCGGTCCCCCAACCGGTGTCGGATTTCCCCCTCCAAAGGCATGACTCCATGAACACCCATCAGAACAAGATTGCACTGGTCACTGGTGCCACCCGCGGTATCGGCGCCGAGACCGTGCGCCAGCTGGCACAGGCCGGCGTGCACACGCTGCTGGCCGGCCGCAAGCGCGAGACCACCGTGGAGCAGGCACTGAAGCTGCAGGCCGAGGGCCTGCCAGTGGAAGCGCTGCAGCTGGACGTCACCGACGGTGCCAGCATCGCCGAGGCCGTGCAGCAGGTGCGCGAGCGCCATGGCCGCCTCGACATCCTGGTCAACAATGCCGGCGTGCTGCTGGAAAACCCGGCGCAGCGGCCGTCCGAGCAGTCGCTGGACACCTGGCGCCGCACCTTCGACACCAACGTCTATGCGCTGGTGGCGGTGACCCAGGCATTCCTGCCGCTGCTGCAGCAGGCCAAGGCCGGCCGTATCGTGAATGTCTCCAGCATCCTCGGCTCGCAGACCCTGCATGCCGATCCGGCGTCCGGCATCTACGACATGAAGGTTCCGGCCTACAACGCCTCCAAGGCAGCGGTGAACAGCTGGACCCTTGCGTTGGCGCACGAACTGCGCAGCACGCAGATCAAGGTCAACACCGTGCATCCGGGCTACGTGAAAACCGACATGAACGGCGGCCACGGCGAAATCGAGATCGCCGAGGGCGCGCGTTCCAGCGTACAGATGGCACTGATCGGCCATGAAGGCCCGAACGGCAGCTTCACCTACCTGGGCGAGGTGCTGCCATGGTGATCCGCACGTTGGCGATGGCCGTCTCCAGCCTGGTGCTGGCAGGCTGTGTCAGCGTCGGCCCGAACTACAAGGCCCCGGTGCAGGAGCCGGTGGTCCTCCAGGGCGCACAACAGCCGGTCTTCAGTACCACCTCGCCGGTGGCCAGCTGGTGGGCGCAGTTCGACGATCCGGTGCTGGAACAGCTGGTGCATGGCGCACTGTCGGACAACCTGGACCTGCGCGTGGCCGTGGCCCGCGTCAGCCAGGCCCGCGCGGTGTTCGTCGAAAGCCGCTTCGACCAGGCGCCGCACATCACCGCAGGCGGCAGCTACGATCGTCGCAAGCAACCCGATCCGCAGCTGGGTGGGCAGCGGGTGTTCAGTGAAAGCTACCAGCTCGGCTTCGACGCCGGCTGGGAGCTGGATCTGTTCGGCCGCAAGCGCCGTGCTGCCGAAGCCGCGCGTGCAGACCTCGGTGCCGAGCAGGCCAACCTGGCCGATGCGCAGGTACTGGTCGCCGCCGAAGTGGCGCGCAACTACTTCGAGCTGCGCGGTACGCAGAAGCGCATCGCGGTGGCCCAGCACACGCTGGAGAACCTGCGCGATACGCAGAAGCTGACCGAGGCGCGCTGGGAACTGGGCGCTGGCAGCGAGCTGGATGTACAGAGCAGCCGTGCCCGCCTGAAGGCGATCGAGGCTGACATCCCGTTGCTGGAAGTAGCCGAGACGCAGTCGCGCAACCGCTTGGCAGTGCTGTTGGGCCAGCGTCCGGAAGTGCTGACCGACATGCTCGCGCCGCATGACGTACCGGCCTTCGCCAAGGCATTGCCGCTGGGCGATACCCGCGAACTGCTGCGCCAGCGCGCCGACGTGCGCGTGGCCGAGCGTCGCCTGGCTGCCGCGACCGCGCGCGTGGGCGTGGCCACTGCGGACCTGTTCCCGCGGTTGTCGTTGTCTGGCTTCGTTGGTTTCCTGGGCGGCGATGCCAGTGGCCTGGTCAATGGCAACAACAAGGCCTGGTCGCTGACCCCGTCATTGAGCTGGGCGGCGCTCGACTTCGGTACCGTGCGTGCACGCCTGCGTGCCAGCAAGGCGGAAGCCGAAGGGGTGGCGGCACAGTACGAGCAGGCAGTACTGCTGGCCCTGGAAGACACCGAGAACGCGCTGACCCGTTATTCCAAGCAGCAGGCGCGGCTGGCGATCGTGGTCGAGCAGGCGCAGGCGGCCCGGCGTGCCGAATCGCTGGCACAGATCCGCTATCGCGAGGGATCGGAGGACTTCCTGACCCTGCTGGATGCGCAGCGCACGCAGCTGGCGGCCGATGACGCATTGGCGGCGGCCGAGTCCGAAGTCAATGTCAGCGTGGTGGGTGTGTACAAGGCGTTGGGCGGCTGGGGGCAATCACCGCAGCAACCGAGCGTGGCGCAGGTGCAGTAACCGTAGGGGGCGGAGGCAGTGGCTTCCGTCCCCTTTTTCTTTCAGGGCCAGTGATTGGCCGGCACCTCGCGCTCGCGCATGCGCACGATGCAGAAGCGATGGCCGGTCGGTGCTTCCATCACCCACCAGCGTTTGACGAAGCCTATCCGGCGCGCGCCGAGCTTTTCCAGGCGATCGGCCTCGGCATCGATGTCGTCGCTCTCGATATCCAGGTGCACCCGTGACGGGTGGTCGACCCGCTGGACTTCCACGTTCAAGCCTGCCGGTGCACCCAGCAGGTCGGCATATTCGGCGCTCCCTTCGACATGCGCCGCCTGCGCCTGCAGGCCCAGCGCGGCGGCCCAGAAGCGGGCGCCTTCGTCGGCGGGAAGGTCCTGGCAGTCGATGATGAATCCGGCCAGCCGGCTCTGGTGTGCCATGTCCAGCTCCACAGTGCGGGGAATATGCGGCAGGGTAACGCGGCGCGTTCCGCGAACATCTTCACGTCTGTGACGTTTCTGACTCTGCCGAAACTGGAGCCCGCCGTGTAACTAGTGGGTCAGGCACTTGGGAGAACAGGCGATGGCGGACGGAAGGCGGGATACCCAACGGATGTTGTTCGGCGATCCGGGCCCACCGGGGGCGGGGCTGTCGGTGGCGGTCGTGGTGCTGCTGGTGCTGGCGACGATGGCCGCCGCCGTCGGTTTCCTGCGGCTGCAGGATTCGATGCTGGGGCTGGGCCTGATCGGCGTGGCCGTGTTCCTGGCGATCGGGGCCCGCATCTGCCAGGCACGCGATCAGCACCAGGCGCTGTATCGCCTGCTGTCGCGGCAGCCGCCGCTGTAGCTGCGGCTGCCGTGATGGTTCAGTGCTTGGGCCAGTCCAGTTCGACCACCAGCGGGAAATGATCCGAGGGCAGCACGCCATCGATTCGGCGGTCATCGGTCAGGAAGCTGCGCGCATGGAAGCCACGCACCAGCACCCAGTCCAGCTGCCCGGTGGCCTTGCCGGTGAACCCGTGGAAGGTCAGCCGCGGGCCCTGCGGGGCCTTCACCTGGGTACGGGTGTCCTGCAGCATGCGGGTGAACGCCTTGTAGGTGTCACCGCCGGGCTCGCTGTTGAAGTCACCGGTCAGCACCACCGGCAGATCCGCAGGTAGGCGCGTCACGCGCTTGCCGATCAGTTCGGCAGCCTTCACCCGGCGTGGTTCGTCCTCGTCGCGGTAGGGCAGGTGGGTATCCATGAAATAGAAGCGGCGGCCGTCGTCGATGCGGCGGAACAGCGCCCAGGTGACCATGCGTGGATACAGGTTGCCCCAGGTGATGCTGCCCGGCACATCGGGTGTGTCGGACAGCCAGAAGTTGCCTGACTCCTCGATCGCCAGCACCTTGGCGTCGTAGAACACGCCCATGTGCTCGTCGCCGCTGCCACCGCGGCGGCCCTCGCCAAACCAGCGATAGCCGGGCAAGTGTTCGGACAGGTAGTCGGCCTGTTCCTTCACCAGTTCCTGGGTGCCGATCACCGCCGGGTGCGCATCGAGGATGACCTTGACCATCGCGTCGCGGCGATCGGGCCAGCGCTTGCCCGGTTCGGTATCAGCCGGAGTGCGGACGTTGAACGACATCACTTTCAGTGGCGCCGGTGTAGCGGCCCAGGCGACGGCGGGTAGAGCAAGCGCCAACAGCGCGCACAGCGCAGGGCGGCGGAAACGCGACAACATCGTGGAATCCCTCCATTCCATGAAAACGGTTTCACGGAGCATGCCATGGAAGGCGAGGGCAGCGGTATGCCGGGATGGGCGGCTGGGAGATGCCGGGCGGGCGGTGAAGGCGCCGCCCGGCGGATCGCGCGGGCGATCAGGAGACCACTCAGTCGGCAGGCAGGTACCACTGGCCATTCTGGTCAATCCAGTACACCTGGATGTAGGAAGTGCCGTCCTCGTTGAAGTACGTCACTTCGCAACGCTGATGGTAATGGGGCCCCATCTTGACCGGGACGCAGTTCGTGTTCTCCGGACCACCTCCACCACCGCTGGCGGCGGCCTGGGATGGGATGGAGAAAGCTCCCACGGCAAACATCAGCGCGGCCATCGTTGCCAGTTGCAGTTTCATAAGCATCATCCTTGCTTTCTGCAATCGCGCACATGCGCATTGCGTGTGTAACACGCGAATCAGACTGCCGGAAGTGCCCCGCCCTGATCAGTCTTCGATCTCGCCGCGTCGGCTGGCAGCGCATATCGCCTGCGCGCTGGTCGCCACACCCGGACACTGGCGTGCGTGACGCAGAGGCTTCAATCCGTGCGGGCCATCGCCGCGTCGCGCTCCAGCCAGGTTCCGGTGGCGAACACCAGCAGGCGGTCGTAGCCCAGTGGCGATGCAGCGTTGCGCAGCACGCTGCCGACCGCGGCCAGTGACCGCGCCTGTTCCAGTTCCAGCAGCGCGGGCACCGGCGCAGTCATTGGCTCAGCGCCCGGCCAGCGCGTCGAGCAGCGTGCGCGCGGCCAGCTTGCCCAGCGCATTGCCGGCCAGCGGACTGTCGCCGGTCAGCAGCAGGCGATCCTGCAGCACGCTGCCATCGATCCCCTCATTGACGATCTGCACGCCCTGCTGGGCCAGGCGTTCACCGAAGAACCAACGCAGCTGCCCCGGCATATAGCCGATCTCCGGTGTCTGCCGGTCCATCGCGTCGGGGAAGGCACAGATGCGATAGCCGCGGAACAGCGAGCTACCTCCGGCTTCATCGACACCCGCCGCCAGCAGCGCTGCCGGGCCATGGCACAGCGTGATGATGTGGCGCTGCGCGGCCATGGCCCATTGCAGCGCGGATTTCACTGCCGTGCTCTCAGGCAGGCCGATCAGCGCGCCGTGGCCACCGGGAATGAAGATGGCGGCATAGTCCGAGTCGGCTCCCAGGCCAGCCACCACCTCGTCCAGCTGCAACGGCTGGCGGAAGCGCCCCTCATAGCGTTCGTACAGCGCGCCGATCTCGCGGTCCTCGCGCGGGAAGGCCCACCATTCGAACTTGACGGCGTTGCCGGACAGCGTCGCCACGTCGATATCGAAGCCGGCCTTGTCCAGGTGGTACATCGGCAGCAGGGTTTCCACCGGATGGTTGCCGGTGGAGAACAGATGGCTATTGGCGGTCGGCAGATAACGCTCATCGGCAGCGATCATCAGCACCTTCCAGCGGCCGTCGCGGCGTGCATCCGGATACTCGGCGCCGGACAGGTTGCTCTGCGGCGAGGTGAACTGCGACAGCGAGTACGGCGACGGGAAGAACGCATCGCGCTCGGCCGGATCGGGGCTGGGCTGGCGGCTGGGCTCTTGCCTGTTCATGCGGACCTCCGTTGGGGGAAAGTGAGCCCAGCATAGGAGGCCGCGTGCGCAGGCGCGATGAGGGATTCCCCTCAATGGACCACCACCTCGATGTTGCATCGCGGCACCGACCCGGTTGGACAGCGGGATTATGTCGTGTTATCTAGCCGGTGCCGGGATAATCCCGGCATAACCACACAGCAAGCAAAGGAATGAAAATGAAAAGATTCGCCCGAGCATTGCGCGTCACTCTGAATATCCATCCGAACGAGAAGAGCAGTGTGTGGAATACCTGGCCGCTCTGGGTCGAGTTCTGATCCCGCGGGGGCGCCCCGCGATTGAGCGGTAGCAAGACGAAGGGACTCGTCTTTCGAGTCCCTTCCTGCCGGAGACGCACTGCATGCAAGGGATGTCGAATGAGGGCAGCGCCATCGCTGCCGAGCGCTTGGCTGCGCGCGTGGAGCGCGAAGGCCCGGTGCTGAAACTGGAAACCGGCGGTATCGGGGTGTTCTGCCCGGAGCTGGCCGGCAAGGTCGACAAGGAGAATTCCGAGCACCTGTACGTGGTTGAATCGCTGGCGGACCTGTTCCGGCGGCACGAACGCGTGCGCTGGACCGAAGTACGCAGCCTGATCGCCACGCGCAGTGCCGAACTCACCGGCGCACAGAATCTTGAAGCGCTGCAGTCGCGCATGCGGCAGGCATTGGACGCACTGTGCGGGCGGGCGCTGGATGCCACGCCCGCGGTGTGGAAGGTGATGGCCCATCCGTTGATCCCGATGGTGATCGAAGGCCTCGATGCGCGCGGCACCGCGGCCATCGAGCGCGCCCTGCACCTGCGCTACACGACCCAGGTCGAGCAGGTCATCCATCGGCGCCACCTGCTGCGCAATTTCCTTATCGGTCGTGGCGAATCACGGGCGATCGCAGCCGAACTCAAGCGCCGGGTCCGAAGCGGGCGTTCGGCGCTGGACTACGCACAATCATTGCTGACCCTGCGCGAACGCATCGGGCTGGACAAGGTCACCTACCTGGTCACCGTGCAGCTGATCGCCATTTCCGGCGTGCCCGGCATGATGGCTGCCTGCCTGCTGCTGGCGATGCAGATGCATCCGCACTGGCTTCAGCGCATCGAGGAGGAATTCGCGCCGCTCTCGGACGCGGAGATCCACGCATTGCCGATGGCCAGGATTCCCTGCACCACGCGCTTCCTGAAGGAAGTGATGCGGCTGTACTCCACGCCCTTCAACAACCGTCGCGTGGCGGCCTGCGATCTGAAGGTGGAAGGGCAGGCCATTGCCGAAGGCACGGTGTTCGAGCTCAGTTCGTTCATCCAGCATCGTTCGGCGAAGTACTGGGATGACCCGCTGCAGTTCGATCCCGATCGCTGGCTGCCCGAGCGGCGCAAGCGCACCGCCGGCATCTATGTGCCTTATGGCTTTCCCACGCGTTCCTGCGTTGGATCGGCGGTGGGCAATGCACAGCTGGTAATGCTGTGTGCGCTGTTGGCGCGCGAGTTCCGTTTCACCCCCAGTGCCGACTACCGGCCCGAGGTGCGCATGGAGGGCTTCGCGATCCCGGGGGCGCTGCACGGCACGTTCTCGCGGCGCACGGCAGGTGCCTGATCTGTCGGGGCCGGCGGCTTACTTTCCCGTTCGTCCGTGTTCCTGCATGTCCTCATGCAGGATCCGCCGCAGCTCGACGATGGCTGGCGTGGCTTCCTGCACGCTGTGCCCGGACACGATCACTTTCTCCGATTCCGCGTGCGGCAGGTGCGAGCTCCAATAGGGCACCAGCCCGTCGTCGGTCTCTTCCAGCGGGCCATCGGCCTTGGCGCGGGCGATGATCGAGTGGTAGCGCACCTTCGGAGCCATCGGCAGGTCGGCCACGGCGCGGACGAACGGGTCGTCCTTGTCCAGGTTCTGGATGCTGTTCATCTGGTAGCCGTGCTTGCCGTCATTGCGATCGATCTTGCCGTCGTTGGCGATAGTGGCCACGTCCTCCAGTACGGTCAGTGGCAGCCGTACCAGGCGCCCGATCCAGCGGCCCAGGCGGGTGCCCGCCACGTCGGTACCGCGGTGCGGCGTGGCGATGAACACCACGCGCGACACTTCCGGCTCCGGCAGGAAGGTCAGCACCGGTGCGCCCTTGGTCCGCAGCAGTTCACGCTGTGCCGGCGTCATCTGTGCAGTCGCCAGCAGGGTCTCTACCAGATGATCGCCGGAAGAGGAGATCATCAGCCGCGCGATCACCCCGCCCATGCTGTGCCCGACCAGCACCATGTCATGCGAGGCCTGCGCCTTGCCGCTGGGGTCGAAGTGCTTGAATACCTCGGCCAGCGTGTGGCGCATGGCATCGTGGCTCATCGCGATGGGCATGTTGGTCGGGTAATAGAACTGCCAGACCTGGAAGTCCTGGCGGATCTCGTCGTCGCGCATCAGTTCGTTGGCGACGTTGACCCAGGCCTCCGGACTGCTGGCCAGGCCATGGATCATCAGCAGCACGCGGCGGTTCGGGTCGTAGGGCTGCATCATGTACAGATGCGGCGTGTCGATGCCACCCTTGCCACCAAACAACGAGCGCAGCGACTGGTGGCTGAAGTTGGAGCGTGCCAGCCACAGTGCATAGCCGGCAGTGAAGTTGGCCGCCAGTGGCACCTGCTGGCCGTGCAGGGTCACTTCCGAGATCTGGTAGGGATCGTGGATCTCCAGTTCCGGCTCGTCGTCATGCAGCACTTCCCACAGATTCTTTCCCGAGAAGCGCAACAGCACCGTCATCGAAGGCGAAGGCATCTCGCTCCAGCTCTGGGTGGCCGAGGTGCTTGCCTGCGCGGTGGATGTCGTTGCTGAAGGCGTGGTGGCCACGCTGCCGGCCGGGTCATCCATCACCGCTACCAGTTCGGCGCCGAAGCCATCGCGTCGATGCACGCTGCGCAGCGTGCCGGTGAACGACAGCGAGGCGGCCGGCACCAGTTCGGTCGGGGTGCGCGTGTCCAGCGGCGATGCTTCGCCTGAAGGCGCCAGCACGAAGGTCCAGCGGCCCAGCTGGAAATGGCTGGCCTGGCCGTGCACGCGCCCGGTGGCATAGGCGTTGTACAGCTGCACCGAGGCTTCCTGTACCGCCAGGTTGTAGTAGTCGCGCACCTGGGTCTGGCGGTCTTCGAAACCGCGCTGGTTGGCGGTGCGTTCGGTGAAGAACAGATAGGCATAGGCCTGGCGCGCGACCTGCATCCAGGCGTCCAGACGCGGCTGGAAGTCGGCATCCAGCTCGGTGATCGCAGTCTTGGCGCGGCCGGATGCCGAGTACTCGCGCTTCGGCGCCGGCAGGGTCATCGCATACTGCAGCCACAGCTCGGCCAGGCTGGAGCGCTTGTCTTCCTCGCGCACCACGATGCTGCCTTCCATCGCCTCGATGCAGGCCAGGCCCGGCTTGGCGCAGACGCCTTCGTCGAGGCCGGCCACCCGCAGGGTCTCCGTGGTTGCCGCGCTGAGCTTGCCGGAGGTGAGGATGTCACCGCGCTTGAGCGCGATGTACTGGCCGGGCGTGACCGAGGCGACCTGCACCGACGGCCCGAACTGGCGCAGCGTCGCGCAGCCGCCCAGGGTGAGCAGAACGGTGATGATGAGGGTCGTGCGGCCGATGAAGCCCAAGCCCGTGGTAGCCATACGATGCTCCTGCGCGGTGGCGCCACTCTAGCGGCCGTCCTGTCAAAGCGGAATAGACCGGGCGTTCGGTCTGGGCCGGGCCGCCGTGGGCGATTCAGGCGTTCCCGTGTGACACTGCGGTGAATGGTAGGAACACGGTGATCGCGATGGCCTGGCTGGAAACCCGCATTCCCCCGCCCGTGCTGATGCTGCTGTGCGCCGCTGCAGGCTTTGCAGCACGCTGGCTGCTGCCGGGATTCCACCTTCGGGTGCCGGTGCCGGTTCTACTGGCAGGCGTGACGATGATCCTTGGAGTGGTGCTCAACCTGCTGCCCAAGCTGTCCTTCCGGCGCGCCGGTACCACCGTCAATCCTCTGCGGCCTTCGGCGTCGAGCGTGCTGGTTACCAGCGGAATCTACCGCCGCACGCGGAATCCGATGTATCTGGGCCAGGCGCTGGTCCTGTTCGGGGCCATGGTGTACCTGCAGAATCTGATCGCGCTGCTGGCGGTGCCGCTGTTCCTGGTATGCATCACCCGTCTGCAGATCCTGCCGGAGGAGCGGGCACTGATGGCCCGCTTTCCCGAGGCGTACGCGCAGTACCGCCATCGCGTGCCGCGCTGGCTGTAGCGTGGGCTACGCCATCAGCGGCTGATCTGGCACTTCACCGCAGCCGAATAGCCCTCGTAGTCGTCGCCCGCGATCACGTGCAGGGTGTGGCGCTTGTCGATGCGCTTCACGTACGACGGTTCTTCGGTATTGGCCTGCTCGTTGACCTCGGTCACCGACCAGGCCCTGGCCAAGCGCTTGGAATCGACACCGTTCAAGTACACGAAGAGGCTCTTCTCGCCCTCGGCTACGTTTACATCGGCACTGGCGACCGTGCCGCCAAACAGCGCGACCGGCTTGTCCTCCGGCTCGAACGTGCCGCCCGGCTTCTTGGCCAGGCCGGCTGCCTGCAGCGCGTCGATGGCTTCGGCCGCACTGAAATTCGAACCGGCCTTGCAGGCCAGCAGCGCTTCCAGCGTGGCGGTGCCGGGCGGCGCGATGGCTGGGGCCGCAGCGTGCGCGGCTGGGGCTGCGGCGAGGGCGGCGAGGAGCAGGGACATCGTGAGGCCAGCTTTCATGGCAGATCCTTCTGATGGGGGCAGGAGTCAGAACGCCGGTTCGATCACCGGGAACTCTTCAGCGGAGGAGTAGAGGCGATAGGCCTGTGTGGCGCCGGCGCGGACGTTGATTTCGGTCGAGCGCCGGCGGGAATTGTTGGTCTTCTCCGACTGCAGCACGCCGCACAGGCCCCGCCCCTGGACAGGCGTGGCGGTCAGTACGTGGCGCCCCTCGGCCAGGACAAGGGACAGGCGCTCGGCGGGGTCGAGATGTGCGGCCATCTTGCCGTCGACCATGACGCCCATGTAGCAGCCGCTGCCCACGAATCCAACGTCGCGGGTGACCGTGATGGTGCCCGTGGGTTCACCCTGGGCGTCGATCGGGAAAATGCGTGCGGCCGGAGCGTCCTTGATCTGCTCGGGGGATGCCTGCTTGGTAGGCATGCAGCCGGACAATGCGGCAATCAGCAGGGCAGGGACGAGCAGCTTCTTCATCACAGTTCTTCCTTGGCGGAGATCGGGGTCTCGATGGCCGGAATGATGCAATGAAAAGGGTTTGGAGTTACAGCCTTCCAGACGGGCAGGCACAAAAAAGCCGGAACCCCATCGACAGGAGATCCGGCTTCTTGCGGCCTCGACAGGCCATACAGATGGTGGAGGTGGGCGGAGAGGTCTCAAAAGACCTATAACTCACTGATTCCACTAGTCATCTTGGGGTGGCGGGCGTAAGCGCGACGATACCTCAAACGATACATGATCGTAGATTGGTCGGGTGGCGCAGCGCAAGCGTTAGGCATCGGCGATACTGAGAACTACGCCAATACATCTGCAAGGACGCTATGTGAGCACTCAGATTCCTCCCCGGGTTCGAGAGGCGCTGGAACAAGCCAGAGCCGCCAAGCTCGCCCGAACTGCTCCTGATGAGGCCTTCTCTGACCTGCTGACGCACGAGGTCAATAACGACTGGCTGGGATCGATGCAGGCGACCAACGATCAAATTGCCAACGCGATGCGTCGGTGGTTCTTGCAACGCTACTGCGATCCCGCCATGGAGACCCCGTATAGCAGCGACATGGGGGACTACTTTTATGTGAATGGAGGCCCTTACGATGCTCACGATGAGTTATACGACCGCTTCCAGGGGCTAGTGGAAGATGGACTCATTGAGGCAGTCGCCGATGATCTTGTATCGGACCAGGGGTTGTACTGGGCACCTACCCAGCTCACCTACTACAGGCCAGATGAGGATGTTTTCGTTGATGATCGGAACGAGCCGACCGTCAGATTGGAAGGCCGCTTAAGTGATATCAATGCGGTCTTGGGCTTAGGTGGTGATGCGTTCGCAGAGGTGACTGCGAGAAATCTGGTATTCGCATCGGTCATCAGTTCTCTGGAGACATTTCTGTGGGAGACCCTTGTCTACTGGGTGGATCACGATGAAGGCGTGGTAAGGCGTTTGATAACTGATCATCCGCACTTCCGAAATGAAGACGTGAAGCTCCATACCATTTTGGATATCAGCGATCCAATTGGGTTTGCAAGAACGAAAATTCGCTCCCACATGCAGACGACTGTGTGGCATCGCTGGGACAAGGTCGCGTCGCTATACCAGTTCGCCTTCAAAATTCGTATTCCTAGCGTGGAGGGGTTCACTGAGGCAATCAAGATCCGTCATGACATAGTTCATCGAAGCGGCCAGACGGTCGAGGGCGTTGAGCACGCTGTAACAGTTGATGCGATCTCGAATCTCTCCGCTCAGGTTCTGGACTTCGCGAACGAGATGGACCGCAAGATTGCCGATGCGATGGCACCCCCAGCTGAGGAAGAGGAACCGTCTGCGGAAGAGGAGTTCTAATTCGTGTCGCTCCCAAAGATCAGAATGCGCACTAGAGTGCTGCACGGACTCGCTCTTCTTGTCGTCGGGCCGTGGCTTGCATGGCTGTTGTTTGGTCTGCTGGTTCGGTTTGAGCAGTCGCCAGCATCTCTAGGCACGATCCCCTTTACTTGGGCCTACTACTTGGGAATCACAGCGATCCCGATGCTCTTGGGGCTGATTCTTATCGGCTTCGTGCGGCCCTTGTTCGGATGGGTCATCTACGCGCTGGGGAGTGCATTCATGCTCTACGGACAGGTGACATTGTCTATGACGCCAACCGCCTACTGACAGAGATTGCTATGTTGAAAGAATTTCCCAAGCCGCTAGCGGCAACAGTCGGTGACGTTGTGGGTTCTTACTACTACAGTCATCGGCGCCTGGAGACCATGCTGTATGAGGCGGGCGCGTCCGGGGACGTTCCGGAAGGCAACTGCGTCGATAAGGTGACGAATTGGCTGGTCAGAGAGGGTAGGGAGGACGTATCTAGGTCCTTCTCCATCCTGGGCAACCTCATCGAAGACATCATGGATGGCGAGGTCCCGTCTTGGGAGCCAGAGAAGAAGCTTAACGCTCGTAAGCGGATCACTGATGCCCTAGCACGCTACCAGTTGTCTTACGGTTTCGGTGGCCGCATTCTCGGGGCGCACTCGGTCACTGCTCCGAGCAAGGCGTTCGGCGAAGCGCTAAAGGAGTTCTCTGTCTCTGAAGTTGAAGAGGAGTTCGAGCGCGCCGTCAGGTTCATTGAATCCGACCCAGCCGCAGCGGTTACGGCGGCGTGTGCGATTGTTGAGGCACTGTGCAAGCACTACATCGCTACAGAGGGCCTTGAACTACCTTCAAATCAGACTGTCAAGCCGCTTTGGGTAGTGGTCGCCAAGCACCTCAAACTGTCGCCTGAGCAGCTGGAAGATGATGACCTCAAGAGAGTTCTCGCAGGGCTTAGCTCGATCATCGATGGCATCGGTGCCTTCCGAACTCATGCTGGTAGTGCCCACGGGCAGCACAAACGCACATATAAGGTCGCTCCGCGTCATGCTCGGCTAGTTGTCCACTCAGCGCACTCACTGTGCTTGTTTGTTGTGGAGACCTGGAAGGACCGCAAGAAGAGCGATACAGGCAGGCTGAAGGCTTAGGGCGGAGCTATGGGGATCGTTGGCTTTCTGAAATCGCTTGTGGGGGCAAGGCGTCCTGCCGCTCCCCAAGGTCAGGTGCCGCAAGAGGCTGGCTACAAGGCGCTCGAAATCACGCCAAGCGATGACGTGTTCAATTGCTACGACGCCGTATTCGACCAAGCGATGGCGAAGGTGTCGGGTCTCCCTGCGGAAGACGTAGACGCCATCAAGGATTACATCATGGCTGTTGAAGGCGGCTTCTTGAATGCTCACGGATACTACGAGCACGTGTGGGAAAATTACTTCGCAGCCCGTTCTTGGCGATGGCTTGAGCATGAGGAGTGGTTGTCCATTTTCTCTGAACTGGGTCGCTTCCCGCTCAACTTTCCTCAGCCCGTGCCGTCTCAGCGGCCATCCGTTTCTTCATTGCTACAGCGGATGAAGGTTGCTGACTTGAAGCTACTGTGTAAGTGCTGCTCAGTGAGTTTCAACTCAAAGACTAACAAGGCCCAGCTGATTGGGATGCTGGAACTGATTCCAAATATAGAGAAGCAGCCGCAGCTTCAGGCCATCGCGTCTCAGCTCAACTCTGAGGCGAGGCGGCCCCTCTACTCTCTACTTATGCGGACAATCCAGTTCCGGGCAATGAGCCTGCACAACAAGAGAAGATCTCAGGCTATTGGAGTGACAGAGTTCAGGGTCATGCACACTTTCGAGCAGGATAGAGAGTTTGTGGAGTTGGCTTGGAGGAGAGTGCCAGATGGACTTCCCCCTTTGTTTCCGGGCGACATGAGCGGACTACGCTCCGTAATCCCATCATTTGATAGCTAAGCTCTGCAGCCCTAAGGATGCCCGAAAGAACTCTGCGGGGCTCTTTACTGCACTTTTCAATTGCTGGTGTTACTTGATTTACGATGACAAAGCATGGGGTCTTCGGTGGAATCTATTTATCTCTAAAGAATCTAGCTTCCTGGCCGATATGATGATCGGTGGTTTGGTCTATCTCGCCAGATCAAATAACTTGCAAAGATGGAATGCTGAATTTTTCAACAAAAGGGAATGGTCCGAATGTGGAAAAAAAGCGACGCAGTTGGTCTTATTGGGGTTGCAGCGGTCGTCTCCGCCGTGCTGTGGATTGTCTGTCCTGTCATAAACAATCCGGCGCTTAGTTTAGGATTGCGCATCGGCATCGGCTTAGCGTTCGTGATAGCGATTACATTTATTGCTGATAGCATTTACCTAAGCGTTATGCAGGTGGGTAGGACGTTAATCAAGATGCGAACAACCTTAATTTCTATTTATATCGCCATCCTCCTGGTTGGATTTGGCGTTTCCAGATTGCTTGTTCTCTTGGGATGGTGAATCTAGTTTCTTTTTAAAAGTGAGATACAGTAGAAGTGCATAAATAACTATGGCGAGTGTAATCATTAACATAAATTAATTCCGTGCTTTTAATTTGAAATATAAATAGCACGGTTTTGATTTAAGTAAAGTGGTGCTCTATCGCCGCTTATCGCTCTTTGTATTTTGTGTGTATGCTCGATCTGCAGCTGAATTTGAACTGATTCGGAGCATTTGAATCCAAGGGGAAATATGAAAAGGATTCCACTGACTGTAGCCGCAGGCTTCGCTCTGGTTGCCTCTTTTGCCGTTTCGGCTCAGAGCCATGCGGTGAAGGGGCACTATCGCTCGGACGGTACCTACGTCCAGCCTCACCACCGTAGCAATGCGAATTCCACCAAGCTGGACAACTACAGCACCCAAGGAAATTACAATCCCTACAACGGGAAGTCCGGGACTGTAGATCCTTACAAGCCAACGCAGAGCAATCCATACGGTAGCCCCTACAACCAGCCGAGGACGCAACAGCGTCGATCTGGTTACGGCTACTGAAGTCTAGGGCCCCGCAGATGCTGGGCCTTTTTTGGGCAATTCGCCAAACGGCAGTGGTGGCTCGCGTCAGGCTGTCTCTGGCTTAGGCGCCAGGCTCACCGACCACTGCCCATTCTCTTCCTGCTTGAGCGACAGGAGATCGTAGGTCTTCACCATGTTGAGAAGACCGGAATGCCCATAGATGCCAGGCGAGAAGCCGGAATCTGCTCGCTTCAGATAGGAGCCTAAGGAGTTGAGGCTAACCTTGCCCTCCGGGGTGCTACCGGCAAGCAGTGAAACAGCCTCGATGACGAACCGAGGGCGACGCTTCGGGAGCGGGGCGCTTCCTGTGGTCTTGGCTTCATTAGTGTGGTCAGCAGGGTGCGGCGGGTCCTGAAGATCTGGCGGCTCTGGCGATGAGGCTTCTTGGGCGGACCACTCGAAGAACTGATCACAGGCATTGCGCAAAGCATCGGGGGTCTTTGCTTCGCCTACGATCAGAACCGTGGCGCCGCGCTCACGGAGCTTTCGGCAGAGATAGGCAAAGTCCGAGTCGCTGGTGACCAAGCAGAAGATGTCTGCGCGCTGATCGAAGAGCGCCTCCAGTGCATCCAAGGCCAGGGCGATATCGGAGGTGTTCTTCTTCGCTGCATATTGGAACTGAAGACATGGAGTGAAGGCCTGGCGAACCAGGGCCTCTTGCCAAGAGTTGCCCAAGGTGGTGCGATTGCCGTAGCCGCGCCGAAGCGTTACGCGTCCGACCTGTGCGGCCATGAGGAGCGCGAAATCCACGATTTCGGGAGCAACGTTGTCGCAGTCAATCATTACTGCGACGGTCGATTCTTGCGGTTGAGCCATGTTGATTTCCTTATCGCGTAGGGCATATGTGGTGCGACAGCTTGCTGCTGACTACGTCTTCCGCCGAATGATATGGTGCCCGGCTGCATCATGCTTCTTGTAGCTAACCCAAGCTTGCCCATTGCTACCTTTGACAATCTTGAGCTTCTTGGGGTCTGCGGTGCCTTCAAAGGCATAGCCAGTCATATGGATCTCGACTGGGAAGTGACCGAGCGCCTTCCCAGCCACATCCAGTTGCCAATGTGTCTGAATGAGAAATTCGCCAGGAACAGTTATGAACTTGCGCGCCTCGGGGCCCACTGAATCGACTTCCATAGTATTAAGGGTAACGGATCTCTGTACGCCCCTCAGAAGATCGAAGCCAAAGTCGATATCCTGGAAGTCCTCTTCGGAGAACACGTCTGATTTTTCGAGTATGACGGGGGAGTTGAGGGCGCGACAAATCATATGGAGTCTGCTCAGGCTTCTGATGCGCTGGAACACAGGAAGCATCTGACCGATGGGTGACACAGCAGGGTGCAGTGGCTGGCGGATCCCATTGAAGTCCAAAGTCAGCATCATTGCGTCCTCGGCAGCAATCTGGTCGGCCCACGTTGCTAGAGGGGCGAGCGTATCAATCTCCTTTAGCGCGACGCCGTGTATCGCGGAGCCCCTGATGCTAAGGTTGATTTCTGCCTTCAATGATGTCTCTACAACCGTGCACCGAATGATGATCGTCAATGGTGATGGGAGAGACTCATTCGTAATGCCTGCTCCTGCGGTGCCGTTGAATAGCTCAGCAGCTAAGCTCACTTCCTGCGCCAAGACGGAATATTCCTGGCCTGGACATACGAGGACATGGCCTTGGGTGGCTGCTTTCGTCTTCATGGTGAGCTTGCCATGAGCAAGTAGCGGCTTCATTTGATCCTGGAAGCCGGGGAGAGGCGCAAGCTTGAAGTCTTTTACATCAAATGTGCGTGGGAGGCCATACAGATATGCGTCTCGGACCAGGGCTATGTTCTCGGCCGTTCCGACTGGTGTGAAGGATAGGTCCAACCGAGAAAGCCCCTTCGAGAGCTCCTGCACTTTCTGAGTCTTGCTTTCGCCCGAACCCGGGGGCGCTCTTCGGGCGCTGCGCTTTGCTAGATCAATAGATGGCTGATTTCCGATGGATAGCGGATCTCGGGTTTGAAGAATAGGCTCTACGATGTCCCACAGATAGCGTTCAAAGCCTTCACGGTCACTGAGGACCTTTGAATGGTCGAACGTGACCACGCCTTTGCCATCGCCGATCAGCTTTTCTTGATTGCCCTTCGCCCACTCTTGAGCGTGAACCCAATAGATGGAACGGTCCGGTGTCACCCTCAAAATGAAGACTGGCAGCACATTATTCGCATACTGCCGCAATCTGTTTTTGGAAACTTGAGCGGTGAGGCGGCTTCCTCTGGGGTCGACAGAGGTCCCTTTCACTTGTGCTAGAAAGTGAATGCCGTGGTAGACAGTGTGATCGGGAGTGATGCAGAGGTCGTAACCGATGTCTATCTGATCGTGTCCAACATTCCAATCCCACTCTAAGAAGGCTTGTTCTACTGCAAGCTCTGCTTGTCGACCAGTCTTCTGAGATTTAGGGAAGTTCATCGGCTAGAACGAAAGGGGCTGCAAGGATGACAGCCTACCACTGACTTTCGGACACATCATGGATAGAACCTCTTCTTGTCCTTCAAGCAGCGCTTGAACTGCCCTTTGGCATAGACCGGAAGCACTACCGCAGGCCTGTATTTCTCCAAAGTCTCTATCTGTTTCCTCCGCATTACGACGGGCTTTTTGTGGAAGTAAGCCTCGTGAAGCACCGGCACGCGCTTGCTGACAGAGTGGCCGGTGATCAGAGCAATGTCTTCGTCAGGGACGTTCTGATGGTGAAGCTCTGTAGCGATGGTGTGTCTGAAGGCATGGAACCCGACACCTCTAGGAAAGCCAAGGTCTTTCATGTAACGGCTGAACTGGCTGAGCGCTGCCAAGCTGTAGCGAGCATTGGTCTCACCGGTCTTACGGTTCACGCCAGCGGACAGGTGTGGGAAAAGGCGAGGGTGGCCGCACTCTCTGATGTCATCCATGAAGTCTAGGAAGCCTGCGTCCAACAGGGGCTTCGGGATGGGGATCGTTCGGATAGATGCCTTGCCTTTTAGGCTTTGCCGACTCCTAAGCCGGGTCCGGTGCGCTAGGTCAGGGTCTACGGTCTTCTGAATGCGGATACACCAAATATCGCTCTCTTGGACGATGTCTGCGACTTTTAGCTGAGCGACCTCGTTGATGCGGGCACCTGTATACAGACCGATCATGGGGAGCCACCATCGGTGGGGATACTTGCTTGCCCAAGGAGTGAACGTCTTTGGGTCGAAGATGCGCCTTAGGTCTTCCTCATCAAATAGGCGCTCAGGCTTGTTGGGATCGGTGACCAGGTCTTTCTTGATCTCCGCGAACGCAGCCATGGGGGACGCTTCAATGGCTTTCGTCTTGACCAGCTGATTGAAGAAGGAGACCAGGAAGCGTCGATGACGTTCAAGCGTTGCAGGGGCAAGCTGAGGAACATCTAGCTCTTTGCCGCAGGCAATGGCTTCGTCATAGCTGATCCCTCGATAGGCGGGGTCAGAGAAGAGGCCTGGAGGTGACCAGCGCATGAGGTCCCAGAGTCGGTAGATGTGCGGGTGGTCAATGCGCGAGACGGGGATGTCGCCGCAGGTCATCTGGAGAAGGCGCAGGGTTCGGGCCGTGGAGTCGATGGTCTCCTGGGCGAGGCAGCGGCGTTCCCGGTCCCCCAGGTAGTCCTTGATCTCTACTGACAGAAGGCGGGCAGGGTGACCTGCAGAGAGTGGCTCAAGGTAGCGCGTGCCTGCGGCATTGATGCGAGAGCGTCGAGAGCGCTCCATAGCCGCGTTGAGGATTTCTTGCGCGTGGATGGCCGCTTCGCGTCCGGTGATGACCAGCTCATCAATCCGGAAGCGCCCGATCTTGACGCCTTTCAGGTGCAGCGTGTCATCGGCGTCTGGATTGAAAGGGAAGTCTTGAAGGAAGTTCTTTACTGTTTTTGGCATTGCGCTGTCTCCGGGGATGATGGGAGCAGTGCTAAGGCCTGGCTTTGATTCGTCAAACGAGATCTAGAGGGTTGGAGCGTTGCTTAGGCATTCGCCGGAACGTAGAAATTAACGCGAATACTTTTTTTGGAAATTGGTGCGGTGTGCCTTGCGAGGCGCTGTGGCGTAACGGTTTGCCTTTGGTTGCCGCTTATGTCTTGCAGTCATTTGTGTACTGTACGATTTTGAGGGTGCTTACGCCTAAGCGTGCTTTCTTACAGAATAGGCATTTAGAATTTGTGATTGTGCTCTCAAAAATATCTTCAAGATCATTCCTGTCGCCAAGCTTGGATCCTCTTCGAGCAAGTGCTAATCGCCCACCCCTATGCGGGCTTGGGGATCAGAGTCTCTGGTTTCTTTTGATTTCTCTACCGATTGCCCTAGGGGTGTCCATATCAAGCGCACTGCACTGCGCTTCAGCTGCTATCCGATTTATTTCCTGCCTAAAGGCTGCTTTGCTTTCCATGCCGTAGATGCGGGACTCCGCCTCCATTGCGTCAGCATGAGGAAGAAGCGCGGCAAGCACGGCGTCCTTGCCCTCGGTAAATGCGCCAACTATTGCAGCAGTGCAATCAGCCCGCGAGACGAACGAGATCAGCCGCTTGACCACGTCAATGTGTCCCGCTTTGGCGGCTTCACATATCGCATTCAAACCACATCTTCTGGGCCGTCCAGCGCGTTCGATCTCAGGGATAAGCAGATCAACTACTGATGCATGCCCGTTCCTGGCAGCTAGATCCAAGCCAAGGGTGTAGGTGTCGCCTGGATCTGGCAGCCGAGCTTTTAGTAGGATCTTTAGAACGGGTATATGCCCGAGAGCCGCCACGGTTGGGAAGACTTGAGTCGCACAGATGATGGATGAGGATACCGGTAGCAGCAACTTGACTATCCCCGCGTGGCCGCTCCGCGCTGCTGCGCTAAGGGCGCTGCTTTGGCGTGCCTTAGGGTCGCTCAGGGGAACAAGAAGGCGGACAACATCAGCATGCCCTGCCTTTGCTGCCTCCTCTAGCGCTTCTGAGTCGTCAGCCAGTGGATCGGTCACCGGTAACAGCGCTAACACAGTTTCAATACTGCCACTTTTCGCGGCATTGACCAGCACCAGGGATTGCTCGCCTGCTGGAGTCGGATCGGATAGGGGTATAAGCTTCTGAACGACCGAAGCCATGCCTCTCTTGGCAGCGTAAACCAAAGGGTAGGCTGTCTTCCTGGGAACTAGCTTGGGAAGGAGCGAGTCTATAACGTGTTCGCGATCCAATGAGATGGCATAGGAAACTGCTTCCCAGGCGAACTCTGATGGCATGTTTGACATCTCAATTAGTGATAGCACCATTGAGATGTCGCCCGTTTGTACCGCTTTGTCCAGCTCGTTCAATTTGTTCAATTCATACGCTCCGCCACAAAGGCTAAGGCCGGTCCCTAGCTTGTCAAACGGAGATGTTGTCCCTCTTCGCTTCTGCTCTGTGAAAAGAGGGTGGCAACTGGCTTGTGCCCGGCTGCGGGAGGCGATAGCGTATAGGGCATGGTGCTACTGGCGTTTCCTAATATCGCCATAGGCCATTGTTTCATCTCATCGCACTTATCTCGGGTTTTTTAAGAATGACCAAGCCGTCACTCGATTCCATTGCCTCCGCTAAAGCCAAGCTTGCTGAAGAGCTGCGCAAGCTTGAGGAGCAGGAGGTTCAGCTTCTCCAGGAACAAGCCGCTGATGCCTTCGCAGAGGTCGCCAGCCTCGTTTCTCAGTACGGTAAGAGCTTTAGCTCAAAGCAGCGCGCCGAACTCGTAACAATGTTGGGAGCTGATGTGCCCAAGAGGGGGGCTGCGGCGAAGAAGGAAGTGGCACCCAAGTATTGGCTTCCCCACACCGGCGAGACTTGGACCGGTCGGGGCAGGACCCCTCGTGCTTTCGCTGCCTGGGAAGGGACCTCCGCTTACACAACTTGGAAGGCTTCCCATCCCAACGAGAAGTTCCCCGCGTTTCCCGGATAAATCATCCAAGCAGGGGCAGCCTGGCGCCCCTGCTGTCTCATCTTGGGAGACCACCGGATCGTCTAATTGGGCCTTGGCTCTTGGTCCGGCTTAACGCTGGCGCTCAACCGTCGTAGCTGGGGGTGTCGAGATGCAGGTTTTCATTAGTTCGTTGATTTCTGGGATGGAAGCCGAACGAGCCGCCGTGAAGCGTGCCGTCGAGAGGCTGGGGCATGCTCCCATCATGGCGGAGGACTTCGGCGCTAGGCCTAGCTCTCCGCAAGTTGCTTGCCTTGGCGGAGTGCGAGAGTCCGATCTTGTGATCCTGATCTTGGGGCCTCGCTACGGTGTGCCCCAAGCGGGCGGGGTCTCGGCCACTCACGAAGAGATTCTGGAAGCGCGAAACCGGAAGCCTATCCTTGTCTTCCTGCAGGCAGGTGTGGAGCCGGAGGACAGCCAAGTTGCTTTGATCAATGAAGTCGGAGGTTGGGAGGGAGGCCTCTTCCGACAGGAATTTGCGTCCCCAGAGGACTTGGAGGACAAGGTGACCCGCGCCATTCATCGGCACGAGCTGGCGCATGCCGTAGCGCCACTGAATCCTGAAGAGTTGAAGGCTAGGGCGACTAGGCTCCTTCCTGCGCTGGAGAGGGGATATGGGGCGAACACGCTCCAGCTGGCAATAGCCAGCGGTCCCGTCTCAGCCATCCTTCGACCTGCAGAGATGGAGGCCCCGTCCCTGATTGCGGAGATGCAGCAGAGCGCACTCTTTGGCAGTCACCCAATCTTCGATAGGGCGGCCGGTAGCCGATCTCGGTTGGAGGGTGAAGCGCTCGTTGTGGACCAGGAGGACGGCCATAGGTCTGCGGCATCGGTACGCCTTTGGCCAAACGGTGATCTGTTGATCAGCCTTCCGGTGCCGCCTCCCACGCGTGGGATGGGGCTGCCCGTGGTGTTGGAAGAAGACGTAGCTAGCAAACTGGCCAGCGCCGTTGGATATGCGGCATGGCTGCTTTCGCGGATCGATCCAACTGAGAGAATCACCCACATCGTGCCAGCCGTTAGGCTCAGTGGGGATGGTGGCGGTGCTTGGCGCACCAGGGCTGAGCATGACGCTAGCCCTAATTCGGGGCAGTTCCCATGGCGACAAGGTGAGCATGAGGAGCCTGTATTCCTGTCTCCCGCGCATCAAGTCAGGCACGTGCTGTCGATGGATGCACGTCGAGTGATCGAGGACTTTGTCGTTCTGCTGAGGCGACGCTGGAATCAAAACTGATCAAGCATCATCTTCAACTGTGTTGGAGTTGGGGTTCGGGTAGCAAACTTGGAATTTCGCGCTGATGGGGGGGCAATAGGGATGTCTGTGGAACTGATCTTGGATCGGCAAGCCTATAGGCACTATGCCCCTAGCGAGTTGCATGATCACTTTGCTGCTTTTGACAGATTGCTCGCGTCAGCGGTTCGCCGGGATCGCAGCACGGCAACGCTGGTGGCCAACCCGTTCCATCTATTTTCTGCGAAGAAGCGATATCCAGTCATCCACCTTGTGGCTATGAAAGACAGGGAACGATGGCGCTATTTCCAGCTTCCATTTGAAACCTACGCAATCAAAGAAGGGCACCGCTTTGTCAGCGAGGATGGGGCTTCAACGAAGGCGATAGCTCAACCCCAATTCTGTTTTGAAGTTGTAGCTGACCCTTCTCTCAACGTCTTTGAAACGATGAGAGGTCGGTCCTATGCCTCGGCAGATGAGTTGCGCGCCGACGCTGAACTTATGCGAAAGTTCAACGAAGGCGGGAAAGATGTTGCGATTCCCTCAGTGTTGCTCACAGCTCCTATTGCACTGCTTAGGCGAGGAGTCGCCGGGCGTTTCTTGCAACAAAAATACACGCTCTATCAACATATCTTCGGCTCTGGGGCGGAATACCCCAATGATGGCCCATTCTATATAGGCATCACATCACGAGACTGGAAGAAGCGTTGGAGGGAGCACTGGGCCGCTATACAGCGTGGTTCAGGTCACAAGTTTCACAGGGTTTACCGAGAAAGGATTGCGGAGCGCGCCTTGACCTATGTCCATCACAAGGTGATGGGTGTGGCGCCTAGCCTTGACCAGATACAAGACCTGGAGGAGACCTTCGTACAAGGCCACTGGGACGACGAGCGCCTGTTGAACATGATTCCTGGCGGCAAAGCAGGTATTGCCTATCTTCATCGGCACCGAATGCTTGATGAGCAGGTTAGGCCTACTCCTGACAGGGTCGAGGGGGCCTTGGAGGAGTGGGCGAAAGACCATCCTCGAAAAGGGAGTCCGGCGCCATGGATTGCTGAGGCTTGGCAGAGGCCTGAATACGCGTCACAGGTGATCTGCGGTCGAGATGACAGATTGAATGTTGACCAGGTGCTTCAGATCAGGCTTCTGGCCTCAGGCGGTGTTTCGGCCGACGATATTTCTAAACAAATTGGTGCCAAGCGGGAGCAGGTCGAAAGAGTAGTCAAGGGAAAATCGTATGCGAGAGTCATGCCTCAACCTTAGGTCGCACAATAGTATCAATCCTGTCCTGCGATTAGATTGCACGCGCCGGGGCCTGTGCGCCAATTGTTCGGCGCCTCCGTCCAGTTTGCGTCATAAAAATGCCGGTGTTGGGCGCCTTCTTTGATTCTGGTAGTGTGACTAGCTGTCAAGAAGTGTTGGATCTCTATGCCGCCTTTCTCTCAGGAAATTCTCCCCAAATTTAAACGTTGGGGAACGAGTCTTCTTGCCTTAATAATTCGCGAACACATTGACAAGCTGCAGGGCGAAGCTAGGCGTCTAGGCTTCAGGAATGGATATGAAGATGGGCATTCCTCGGGCTACAAGAAGGGTTTTGAGGAAGGCCAACTGATCTATCGAGTGGAGGACTTGCCTGCGCCTGCACCGAAGCCGGTCGATCAAGGCCTGTATGGGCCGTTTCCGTTCGATGTTGGCCCCGTCGAGGCGGCGATGCGAGCCGAGGTGGCTGCAGCAGTCAAAGCAAAGGTGGTGAGTCCGCCAACAGACGAGCAGTGGGATATGATTTTGGCCGATCACCCGGCTACTTGTATCTCGGCAGGGGCCGGATCGGGTAAATCAACCACCCTAGTTTTAAGGGTGGTCTTCATGCTGGTTCATTTGCAGATTCCTGAGGAGCAGCTTACCGTCATTTCCTTCACGAAAGCATCCTGCGCTGACTTGTGCAGGTCGCTGGTGAAGGTGATGCGTCATTGGGGGCGCAATGTTGACGATGAGTGGGCTAAGAATCGCGTCAGGACATTCCACTCCGTCTTGTATGGTCTAGCGTCTGTTCCTTTCCCTGGGCGCCAGTTCTTCGACTTCTATAATGGTGGAAAGGCGGGCGACGGACCTGTCGATGAGTTTTCAGTTGACAACCCAATAGGCGCTTCAAAACTAAACGACGCTCAGTCGAGCGTGTTGAGAGAGGCCTATATTTCCCTATTTAATGATGACGATATCTTTCGAGAGAAAATTCTGTCGATCTTGAAGAGTGAACTGGCTGTAAGGCGCTCAGATCGTGACGGAGAAGATCTCAAAGACTATCAGCTCTCATACGCCAGCGAGCGTGACTACCAAGTTCGCCGATTGGTCGAATCTGCGTGGGCGGTAGATGGCTGGCCATTCGACGGGGTCGAGACGGGTGACTTTAAGATCAAGGCCAGCATTGGAAAAAACAGCATATATGCTGATGGGCGCGAAGCCGCGACTGGAATTCCAATTGTGCTGGATATTCACCACTCTGTGGACACCAAGGGTCGTGAAGCGCTGGTAGGAAAGAAGCCTGTATCCATATCCCTTGCCGTTAACAGCAAGCTTAAGATAATTTCAAGATATGCCGAAACCCCTTATATCTTGCTTAGATCACACGAGGATGTCGCCGCGTTCCAGCTTCGGCAAAAGTGGCTGACGATATCCGGAGCTAACGATAAGTTGGGTGATGCGCCGATCTTCCCTCTGAAGATTCAAGGGGAGCTGTCGTCGCTCCAGATTTTCGAGGCGCTGTATGCCCAAGGCTCGTTCATTGAGAGCCACGGATTCGAGGTCGCCGAATTGATCGCCAAACTTCCTGCTCCTCAGGTCGCTGGAGTCACCGCTGACTTCATTGGCGCCTTGGCACGCTTTTGGCCACATCTGCGGCGCTGCATGGAAGATTCTCGCCTGCACACGTTTAATCAAGTCTTTTTAGCAATGACTAGAGAAGCTAGTTCGATTAGGTTTTCTCCGTCAAAGATGCAGTCCATGCGTCATCTGCTGATCGATGAGTTCCAGGACATTTCTCCTCAGATTGCCGCATGGATAAAGGCCATGCAGAGAAGGATCTTGGCTGACAATGTGGGGCTTCCTGTAAGCATCATGGCAATCGGCGATGACTGGCAGTCCATCTATGGGTGGCGGGGCAGCTCGCCTCAGCTGTTCATTGACTTCCAGAAGTATTTCCCCGCCCACTCCCAATTGGGTCCAGCCCCACAACTTAAGTTCACCGCCAATTTTCGCTCTATCGACCAGATCATCCGGGACTCGGAACGGCTCATTAGCAAGGTCACTTCAAAGGTGGAGAAGATCTGTCGGGCACAGATCACCACGAGTGAAGGAGATCACGGTGTCAAGTTGATTGAGTATGGTAAGCCTAAGGCGCGAACCACCGATAAAGAGGCGCTCGATCACCTTGTGAAAGCGGTCGGTGCACAGTATGCGCTTGCGCTGAAGATGAAGAGCAAGCACAAAGATCACCTGATTGTAATGACGCGATCCGGCGAGATATCTAAGGCGCTTCGCAGCGCCTTTAAGCCAAAGGACTACCCTGGATTAGCCATCAGTACATATCATAAAGCTAAAGGCCTAGAGGCTGATGTTGCCTTCATGATCGATGATTGCAGGGCGGGCAGCCCGCATCCTCTTCGCAACCTAATTTATAGGGTCAGCGGAATGTATCCCGGCTACAGCTACGATGATGCGTGCGCGGATGAGGCGCTGCGGCTCGCTTACGTCGGAATAACGAGGGGGCGCCGCAGAGTTGTTTGGCACGTGAGAAAGGCTGAGCCTGACGGAAGCGCGGTGAACTTTAGGTAATTTCAGCGCTGGCGAAACTGTTAGAGGAGCGGCCCGTTCCCTCGCTTCGGTGGGGACGGGTCTTTTTTCTTGCCAATGCTTGCCCACCAAATAGCTAGGCGAATACGGGTTTTGGAAATGAAGCTTCGCAAGCGTTCCCGTCTCGTTCCCTGATGTAGCACCATAAATTCCTCTGCTCTAAGGTTTCTTGCGGCTTACTTATTCGCTAGAGCCTTCAACAGTTGCAAGGCCTTTGCTTGTTTGGGACCGTCTAGTTGCGATAGCACTAGGATTGCCTCAGCCACAACATCCGATGCCGCCACGAAGTAGGCCGCAGGAAGGTCCAGAAGCTCCGCGAGCTTCTCGATGGTCTCCAGGTCTGGCTTGTGCATCCCTCGTTCATATCGGCTGATTCGAGGCGCCGTCGTGTTTGAGTCATCCACACCCATGAGCATTTCGCCTAGCTGAGCTTGGGTCCAGCCTTTGGCGACGCGTGCTGCGCGTAGGCGATGACCGAGGGCTGTGGGCGTGGGCTGAGGAGCGGGCATCCGGCAGAAACAAACACGTTGACTCTCCAGAGTTTGACCGCATAAGCTTAGCCGGTCATTTGCGTTCAACGCAAAATTGAACTTGGAGGCTGTCGTATGGATATGAGGTGCTGGGCAGTGGTGGGTCTCCTGGCGTGCGCTGCTTCTGCTGGGGCAGCGCCCAGCCTGTCGTGCCAGCTGCAGAGCGGCCAGTTCAAGGCGGGTGGGGGAGGAAAGCCCAAGGTCTCCGCTTTCATCTGGGCCACGGGTCATGGCTCCGCAACGCCAACTGGCCCCATCCGAACCAGGATCGGCCGCATCGACCCTGGAGAAGGCCGGGACTACAAGCGCGCTATCAAGCTGGATGGCAAGCCCATTCTGCTGCCTCCGGAAGCGCATAGCGTGGTTGGCTTCGGCAAGGTCTACGACTTCGGGGGAGTCGTTGCCTTGGCTTACCTCGGTGAGCGTGAGGAGGACTCGTCCGCCCGGCCTAGCCAGATCGTCGTGGTCATCAACAAGGCCGGGTCAGTGATCGATAGCGAAGTCCTGCCTGGCACTGCAACGAATCCCGGCAATCACTGCCTACTCATCGACTGATCGAGGAACACATATGAAGAAGCTTTGGATGGTTTCCGCCGCTGCGCTGCTGGCTGCTTGCTCTGGTGGTCCTGGTAGTGGCGATGTTGAGAAGGCGCTGACGGTGTATTTCAAGGAAGCGACGGGAACGACGATGACGTTTGAGCACTTGAAGGTAGGAGACTGCGTGCGTGGGGACAGTCCCGGTTACGCGTGCAGTGTCACTGGAACGGCCCGCTACCAGATCGGCACTCGCATTGAGCAGCAGCAGCTCGTTGGCACGTTCGTTATCGACAAAGTTGGCGGCAACTGGACTGTTGTAGACCGTCGCTGAATTCAAGCCCGCAAACCAAAGCTAGGAAGCTTGTATGTGGACCTTGTTCAAGGTAATCCGCTGGATCATCACCGGTCTCACGCTTTGGTGGCTGTGCGGTGCCGTGTTCGAAGACGGCACGACGGCTGACGGAGCAGTCTTCGGGCTGATGCTGTTTGGACAGCTGGTCTTTTGGCCCCTTGCGCTGCTGTGGGGCTTGCCGTGGCTGTTCCGTCGCCGAACGCCCAAACTGAAGAAGCATAGGCCTGAAGAGTTCGAGCCCACGGTATCCCATGATCACATTGCCTTGGACGTTGGCAGGGACACTATCTGGTTTCGAGACCCCGTGAAGGGCGAGCGCTATCTGAGGCGGTCTGAAGTGCTCGCCATCCGCACTGGGGAATACAACTACAAAGGCGTAGTCACTCATCGCCTAGAAGTCCAGGTGCGGGACGTTGTTCACCCGCTCTGGCTGGTTCCTTTCGTGCGCCACTCTGATCGTTGGCTCAAAAGCACATCTGTCAACGAGGCCGAAAGGGAAGAGTGGTTCGCCAGGATGAGGGCTTGGCTTACTTAGCCTAAATGATCGGACTCGCTGAGCGGCTGCTCTGGGGGTGCTAGACGAGCTGCTAGCTGAGTTGGTCCGCAGATGAGCCGCCAGCTCTTATCCGTATGCCTTCCTTGGGCATCACCCACTGAAGGATTTGCCCACTAGCTACAACTCTTGGGCGTAGCCGTGCGTCGACCTCAGGCGAATCGGAACTCCATTATCATGCCGAGGGGGCAATTCTTGGCGGCAGACCGCAATCGCGGGGCAGGGCTGGCTGCCTCTCCGAGACCACTGGGCACGGCAACACACTGCGATCTTGCGCTAGCTTGCCGTGCGTAGTGACCTAATGATAATTTCACTAGAGATGCATCCCGGTGCTGGCGGGCAGCTAGTTTTTTTGAACCGGCCGACCGGGTTGTGATGGTTTCTAAGAATTTTCATGAGGGGGATGATTGCTATGGCTTCTGATTCTGCTGCTTCCGCTGCTCCCGAGAAAGAAAAGGCTGCGAGGCGAAAAATTCCTGGTGGGCTTCCTTACACCTCAAGTCCAGGGGTACTCAAGCGAGTGCTTGAGAAAATACCTCATTCTGAGAAGCCGGGTGTATTCAATACCGATTTCTTGGCTACCGTTCTTGGTGCATCTGGAGGTGCGGCTAGGCCTATTGTTCCGATTCTCAAAGCTGCTGGTTTGTTGAATCAGTCAGGTGCGCCCACTGAGCTTTACTCTCAGTTTCAAACTGAAGCAGGTCGTCCCGCCGCAGCAATTCAAGCTATGAAGAATGGATTTTCAGAGATATTTAGAAGAAATCAGTATGCGCATCGTACTGATGAGGCCGCGCTAGCTGATATTGTTGTTGCGGTTACGGGGCTGCCTAAGAAGGACGGGGTTGTAAGATATATAACTAATACATTTCAGGTGTTTCAAGAGTTCTGTAAAGGATATCGTGAGGAATCGACGCCTGAAGCTGAGCAGGAAGTTGGAGATAGAGAGGTTTCTTCGTCTTTGACATCATCTCTTACTGCTTCGAGGTCAATGCAGTTGGCCTACAATATTAATGTGGTGTTGCCTGAAACAACGAATGTTGAGGTGTATAACGTAATATTTAGAAGTCTAAAGGCGAATCTCCTGTCATGAGCGAGCACACTGTTGAGTTGTTTGTGTTGAAGTGTGCCGTGATCCAGGCTGGATTGAATTCGGAAGCGGCTTCCGTCAATATGAACCATCCACCAATTGAGGCTGACGATAGGTTGGAGCCGTTTATACGCCAGTTCGATTCTAGAAATAGGATGAATGCGTCTAGGATGTCTCGCTACTACGAGCTCTTTTACCTGCTGGAAAACGACATTCGACGACTTATTGTGGACACCATGGAGGCTGCTCACGGTCAAGGGTGGTGGGATACGAATGTGCCACAAGGTGTACTGGATGAGGTTCGGAAGAATCGTACTCGGGAAGCTAGTGCGGCTGTTACAAGTCGATCTGACGATAATATTGATTACACGACATTCGGCCAGCTTGGTGACATTATTCGCGAAAACTGGACGGATTTTGCTGGCATGCTTAGCAACCAGCAGGCCGTGAGCCGAGTAATGGCGGGGTTAAACATGCTACGAGGCACCATTGCTCACTGTGGGGTGCTGGCTGAGGATGAGGTCGATAGGCTGAAGTTGGCTATAAGGGATTGGTTCCGGGTGCTAGAGGGGCCTCGAAACTGAGGTTTTTGGCTCCGCTCTCTTTGAAGCAAGAGCGCACTTAGGCATTGCCCTGCGGGCAATGCGTGCGCAAGAGGCTGTGCCCCTTGACCCCCTGGAAAAGCGCTTGCCAAAGCCTAAATCGTAGGCATAAAGGCAAGTGCGGGGGCCAGAACAAGGAGCATCAATGGCCATCTATCACACAAGAGTAAAGACCTTCAGCCGTGCCCAGGGGCACGCATCCACCGCCGCCGCTGCCTACAGGGCGGGGCTGCTCATCATCGATGAGCGAACGGGGCTTCGACACGATTACCGAAAGCGCGGCGGGGTCGTTGAGACCCGTTGCCTCGCTCCCGACGACGCTCCCGACTGGGCTTTCGACCCCCGACAACTCTGGCCTGCAGCCGAGGCTTCGGAGCGCCGAAAAGATGCCACGGTCGCTAGAGAGTTCGAGGTGGCCTTGCCACACGAATTGAGCAATGAGCAGCGTTCAGACCTGGCAGCCGAAATATCGCGCTGTCTGGTCCAGCGTTACAGGTTCGCTGTCCAATCCAGCGTCCATGAGCCGCAAACGGCAGATGGCCTTAACTATCACGTCCACATCTTGGCTACGACTAGGCGGGTGGACGCAGAGGGGCTGAAGGACAAGACCAGAGAATTAGACGGCGGCCCTTCGGGTCGAGGAGAAGTCGAATGGATCCGCGCGATGGTGGGTGAAGCCATCAATGCTCACCTGGCCGCAGCCGGTGTCTCGGCACGTGTCGATCACCGCAGCTTAAAAGATCAGGCCGCTCAGGCTGCAGAGCAAGGGGATGAGCTTACGGCAGCGGAGCTTTCCCGTGCTCCAGGACTTCACATGGGCAAAGACGCCACTGCCTTGCATCGCCGAGGTATGGATACCGATCTTAAGCAGGGCAATGACGGAATCGCTCGCGATAACAATGCTGCTTGGGATCGTGCCGTCGCTGACCTGGCAGAGCAGGGCAGGTTGATGGAACCCGCATCCGATCAAGCCGTGCCGGTTGGCTCGCGCCAGGTTCCACTGGGCCCCGCCACGCAACCAATGCTGTCTCCTGGTGGAGAGATTCGTCTGGGTAACGTGGCCAGGGAAGTCATGCCGGTTGAGGCGGTTGCCGATGAAGGGGCGCGGCAACCTCAGGCCACACCATCCAAGCAGGCCCTGAAGGAAGTGTTGGAGATGTGGGCCGAGGCGTGGATTGAGGCGCTGCGAGATCGGCTTAGATTTACGCGCAGGTTGCTCCGCAGCAGTGCTGCTCTGATATCCACTCATGTCGCAGCGCCCAGGCTCCGTGGGGACTTGGAAGAGCTGCTCGTAAGACTGAAGAAGTTGAAGCGGGACGCACTGCGCTTCAAGCGTAGGCTGAAAGCTGAAGACCGTGCCCAGCGCGTATTGGCCCAAGCAGAATTTGCCTTGGAGAGCTTCGAAAGCCAGAACCCACGTCCAGGGATCCTGAATCGCTCAGACTGGTCGCGGCGTCGGGCGCGCCGTGTCAGGGCTGTCGAGCTGGGGCGCGAGGAGTATCAACGCTCTCACGAAGCCACTGGCCCTAAGGCTCAGGAAGACTACAACCGTCAGACAGATGAGTCCCTCTCACAGCTGGAAAACTGGAGTGAAGTGTTGCTTCGGAGATATCCGGTGTTGGTGGACGCGCCCACTGACGCTCCCGCAGCGACTATTCCTGCTGATGCCTTGCTGGCAATGAAGCAGAGCAAGGAGCCTGGTGCCCGGTTGCACTGACCGACAAGCGAAGGCCCCGGCGAGCCGGGGCTTCAGCCAACCTCGTTTCGAAGACTCAGTGGTAGGTAGGTCCGCGAGTGGGCTTAGACACTGCGCCACGGCGCTCTGAAATCATGTCGCTGAGCTGCACCTGGTCGCGTTCTACCACGGCTTCTCTGACCCTAACAGCAGGTTTCAGTGTGTGGTCGTCAGCAGGAGGCTTGGGGTGCATGCATCGGTTGATCAGCTCGTCGGCGATTTCGAGGGCATGGATGATGTCCTCTATGCGATCCTGGGTGTCTCGTGTCCGGTCTTGGGCAATCAAAGGGCATAGCACTCGACTAGCGATAGCTAGCTTTCTTTCTAAGGGCATATGAAGCTCCTAACGTGGGGGAGCTTCCATAAAACCACCATTTGCGTTGATCGCAAGGCTCCGGCCCCGAATCTTGAGCGCCAAGAGCGGTTGATGGCGTTGCCTAATCATTGTCGCCTCGATTCCCCGGGTGCTACGACGCCTTTGATGGCTTCCTCACGCGACTTGCTGGCGTCGTTGAGTGCGCGCTTTTGGCAAGAGCGACCGCTTTTCGTTCACGTGCAGCTGCATTGACCGCCCTCCGCTTCGCTCTGAGTTGCGCTTGCCTGAGAGACTGCGCTGCCTCTCCCGGCTGATAGACCGGCAGACCTTCGGGAACGGGGAGAAGCGCTACCGCGTCTGCGCGCGATCGGAGCGTGGGCACATCTACGTAGGTTCCGAGCTCGCCGGGCATATGCGCCTTGTGCCCCGTAATGGCAGCGGCAATAGAGCTAAGCACCCCCGCATAGAGAAGCCGGGTGCTCGCAGTATGTCGGAACGAGTGGAAGCCCATGCCGGGCTGCATCATGCCCAAGCCAACAAGATAGGCGCGGAACTGATCTCCGAGGGCATCCCCGTAGCCTGCTTTCTTGTGCCAAGGCAGGTGAGGAAACAGACGCTCATGGCCTGCATCCATTACATCGCGGGCATAGGTGAGAATTCCAGCATCCAAGAGGCGGGGATGTAGTGGAATGAAGCGCAGCGAGTTGGCGTTCTTCAGCTTCTGGTCGCGATGGACGGCACGGATGTGGATCCCCCAGATGCCGTTCACTTCTGCAACATCTTCCGCATAAAGCTGGCCAACTTCGTTGACCCGGGCCCCGGTGCCTGCCGCCAGCAGCACGCCCCAGTAGCGATCAGGGCGCCCTTTAGCCCAAGGCAGGAAATTCTCAGGGTCAAAGATCTTGTTGATCTCTTCAATCGTGAACTGGCGGCGGGGCAGGGCTGCCACTGATTGTGCCGAGTTCTGCCTTTTGATCCCGTCCAAGGGCGAGCGCGCGATGATGCCGCTGGCCACTTGGGCGTTAAAGAAGCTGGCAAGGCGGTCTCGGTGCTTTCCGAGGGTCCGATCTGAGAGGCCAGAAACAACGATGCCCTTATCTCTCTGCTGCCTGACCTTGGCGATGATCTGTGGTGCAGTCAGCTCTTTGTAGTCACTCTTCTTCCTGGCATTGCTTGGCCAGTCATGGAGTCCTGTCAGAAACGCTCTGACTTGAGCTTCCCCGACCTTCGACATCAGCAGGTCAGGTCCTGCAACTTCCTGGAAGATGATGAGGGTGTTCTCACTATCTAGAAGATTGCCGGGAGAGGTCTTGGCATTCCTCAGGTCCGCCAGATACAGGGCGATGCGGTCGGATAGCGTGAAATCTGCGTGGGTGGTTCGATTGGGCAGTCCTACATCCGAGAGCCCAGGCAACGCCAAGCCTCTGATCGTTTCCAGAAGTGCTTGAGCATCTTCTCGCCCATTGACGTTCAGACCGGTGAGCCTGGTCCCATTCGGCAGCTGGATGTTTCCGGTCCACTGGTTGATGGAGCCGTTGACGACTTTCAGCAGGTCCTCTCTATCCTTGTCATCCATGCGGCTAACCCTCCAGCGCTCGAATGCTTCGGAGAGTGCCACAGCCACGCGGGCCGCGACGAGGCGGGCAAGGTCAACAGCGGACGGGGGAAGGCGGCGGACCAAGAAGCGTGAGCCGATAGCCTCACGCAGGTCTACAGGAACAAGAAAGCGGACATGAAGTCCGTTAGGTCGGCGTAGAAGATAGGGCTTAGGCAAGGGGCGATACCTCAAAAGATCCTTTTGGAAAGATCGTTTTTCGGTATCGCGCCCTGCCAAAACCCAACAGAATCAGCAAGATACAGCTGAACTGCTTACAGATGGTGGAGGTGGGCGGAATTGAACCGCCGTCCGAAGGCACTCCATCCCCAGCACTACATGCTTAGCTCACCGTTGGATCTCGTCCCCGAACAGCACGGTGCGCAAAGCGCATCCGGGAACCAGCCTGTTGTGTTCTAGTGCCGGACTGACAGGCAGCCATCCAGCGCGATTCCATGATAGTGACTCTACACCGCGAGCATGGACACAAGCGGTTTCGAGGCTTAGGCCTTAAGCGGCCAGAGCGTAGTTGTCGTCGTTGGCAACTAGAGTTTTGCAGCTGGATTTACGAGGAAAGCTACCCCCTCGGCATGCGCCAGGCGACTTCACAACCCCCGTCGAAACCAATGCACCCCCGGTTTCTTCAAGTATTGCAAGGCTTTCAGGCCCTTGGTTGACCAAATGTTGACCAAGAACCCGCCTAACGATGCGAATGTTACGGCAATCTTCCTGAACAGTCACGCGCGGCCAGGGCTGGCGCCGGATCCGTTCAGTCGCCGCTGCCGTCCAGCAGCAGGCTGCGCGGCAGGGGTGCGGTCAGCGGCTTCCAGACCGCCGCGGCCTTGGCGCCGGCATCGGGGACCATTGAAGGGATCCACCGGCCGTACTTCTTGGCGGTGATCGTCCAGTCGCGGTGCCCCATCTGCCTGGCCACCCACATGACGTTCTCGCACTGACATGCGGGATCGGCTATGTAAATGGAGTTCCGCAAGCCGTATGTTGGATCGATGAGGGATCCGGTGGCGGTGGAGGGGGGGCGGCGGAGGTGGCCAAGGAGAAGTGGGCGGAGGTGACGGTGGCGGAACTGATGGCGGCGGGGTATGGGTCACGGTGCCGGGCTACCCCAATGTGCGGCTAAACCTCATCAAGAAAGAGGTGCGGGAATACACCCTTGGCTGTAGTGACGAACCTATTCTTCGCCAACGGGCGATGCAGGTGGTCGTGATCAAGAAGCCATTGGCGGCCATTAAGGATGCCAAGGATACGTATACGTTGAAGCTGATGGCGACGGGCGAAAGCCAGAAGTTCTGGCGCACCAACGCAACTAGCTCCTTGCAGATGTCAGAAATCTCGGAGTGCGGAAAATGAAAACAAAGATCATTGGCGCGGCCTCTCTGGTCGTAGTTGCTTCGATTATTGGTGGAGTTGTATACCGGTCAGGTCAAGCCGATACCCGCTTGGTGGGCGGCGATGCGCCAGCGCGCGAGGCTACCCATTCAGGTACGCAGCGAGACGTGATGACGCTGGAAAGCACACGGTCACTTCCAGGCAAGGTCGGGGAGCGTGGTCCGCTTGATGGAGTTGAGCGGTTTGGTCAGCTACTTGATAGGCTCAAGTCAGGCAGCATCGCTCCGGCCCAGCGCGCGCAATATCTTCTGACAGCAGCTCAGATCTGTGAGGGCGCGAGGGAGGGACGGTTGGGCAAGCGCACGGACGAGGCCAGTAGAACGTATGCCCAGTACACCAAGACGTTTTGTTCGGACTTCTCCGGCAGCTCGAATGAATTTGCATTGGAGCTATTGAAGTATCCGGATAGCGACGTCGTAATAGCTCGCGAGTTGGCAAGCAGCGTGCCTCTTGAACGGGATACGGCCATTGCTGCCCAAGACATCGTTCTCAAGTCGCAGAATCCAGACGCTGTCTATAACGCTGCGGCCGCTTTGGCGTCAGGAACTTGGGCGTTCGGGGTTGAGGTTGCTCAAAACCCGCAGGAGCGTTCAATGCTGCGTGTGGCGCAGTGGCTAGCGTCCCAGAGGCTGGCTTGTGATCTGTCAGGTGGTTGCGGCGCTGGAGGCATGACCTCGATGGTTGAATGCGCCTCGTACGGAATCTGCACGCCTGGGATGACGGTCACTGAAGTGTTTGCACGCACCCAACCCGAGGCCAGGCTTGATCTCGCTGATCGGCTGTACGCGAGATTGCTTGAGGTGAGGTCCGAGCTCGTCGCTAATTCTGCAGGCTAGTCGAGGACGCGGGTGCTGGAAGGGACGGGTCAACTGGCCCGCCCCTTTTGGTTTGCTGAATCTGCTGATTTGATCAGTTCGTCAAATCGTTCAGGCAGCTTTGCCAGCTTCAAAAGCTGGCAGGAAAGCTGGCAACTTGCTGCCAATCTATGCCCATTCCTGACCATGCGGCAGTCATGAACGAAAAAGCCCATCAAACTAAAAAATTGATGGGTTTAATTATCTCTGTGTACTGGAAAGCGGCGCGAATGGCGTGACAGGGAGAATGCCCCCCGGTTTCTACAGAGCTGCAAGGTACATGGCCAATTCCGTGTCGCCACCGGCAGGGCCTGCCCGACAATGCGAATGATGCGGCAATCTTTTTGGACAGCCGCGTATGGTCCGGGATTGAGGTGACAATGTATCCCCTGCCTCGCGGCAGGTCGTCCTCCACGGCTGCGTGCCACTTGGCGCCCTGCCGTGCCTGGTCGACACGTTCGAATCCGGGGGGGGCTTCCCCAGGATTGCCCGATGGCCGTTTTCATCAGTTCCGGCAGGACGCGATTGCGATGGATAGGGTTGCTGGCCGTGAGTGGCCTGGCACTGTAGGCAGGCGCTGTCGCGGCTGCTGATTCCCCGCGCGCGTCGGTGGGAGGGCGTAGGGCCCCTCACTGGAGGTGCATCAGCGTTGGATGCTGCGGGCGGCGCGAGCACGGGTGATAGCATCGAGACTTCCGATCTGCAGCTTTATGGAAGGAAGCCATGTCGCTTGAAATCGCCGTAACGGATGAGCCCAGCGACGAGGCGCTGGACCTGATCGGCAGTGGCCTGGACCAGTTCAATCTGGACGCCGCCGGGTATGCAGATCGACGCACGCTGGCGGTACTGGTCACCGATCCAGCCAGTGGCAGGGTGGTGGGAGGCCTTACCGGGCGGACTTCGCTGGGCCTGTGGTTCGTGGATCTGTTTCATCTACCACCGGCATATCGCGGCAACGGGCTGGGCTCGCGCGTGCTGAAGGCTGCGGAAGATGAGGCGCGCCGGCGCGGTTGTCGTTCCGGAGTGCTCTACACCATCAGTTTCCAGGCGCCGGACTTCTATGTGAAACAGGGATGGGCCGTGCTCGGTGAAGTGCCATGCGATCCGCCGGGGACGCGCAGGATTTTCCTCAGCAAGGATCTGACGCGGGCGTGAACCGCGCGGGCGGTCAATTTGCAACGTGTTGCAGTGCGTTGGCCATAGCGGATTGGTAACTTCATTGGCACGAATTTGCGACACACTGAAGACCACCATCCGAACCAGGACAGACACGGAGACTGTGGGTGACCGAGGCAAGCCAACAACGCAGCCTGCGACAGCTGGTCGGACCCGTCGGGGCCGACTACCAGCGGCGGGCCCTGCCCCCCGGCTGGGTCTGGGCCGTGCTGGGCGTGTTGCTGGCGGCCACCTGGTTGAGCGAGCTGCCGGCCACGGCGGCCGCGGCCCTGGTGGCCAGTGCGGTGGTGGTGCATTGGCCGCAGCGCGGCCGTACCCACTGGCTGGGTTGGCGCCTACCGGCACTGGCAGTGATGGCGGCCCTGCTGTGGGGGCCAGAGGTGCTGTCGCAGTGGTTTGAACACGGCCTGGCCGTGGTCCTGATGTCGCTGGCCAGTCTCAGCATCGGTGTGCATGTCTGGCAGTCGCGGCAGCTGGCGCGGCAGTTGCAGGGCGCTGCCGATTCGCTGGATGACGCCCAGCTGCTGGCCCTGTTGCCGGCCGACGCGGCCCGGATGGCGCAGCGGTGGCGCGCCGGCGATGACCGTCATGCGCCGGAACTGGCGGTGGTGATGCACCTGGCCGTGATGCACGCGGCGCTGGCACCACGCATGCGCGGGCAGGGCGTGCTGGCAGGCTGACCGGCAGGCAGCTCCAGCGCCGTCGCGATTACGAGACTGGCAGCTGTTTGCGCAGGTAGATGCGCTCGTGCCCGGGTGGGCAATCGGGCAGCCGCCCATAGACGGTGTAGCCCTGCCGCAGGTAGAAGGCTTCTGCCTGCCAGTCGAAGGTGTCCAGCATCACGTTGAGGGCGCCCTGCTGGCGTGCGGTGGCTTCTGCCTCCGCCAGCAGCCACTGGCCGATGCCTTGCCCGCGCAGTTCCGGATCCACCCACAGCACGTGCACCTGCAGCCAGCCGGCACAGACATCCGCCAGCACGCCACCGCGCAGCGCGCCGTGCTGGTCATGCCAGGCCAGGCGGATTGGAATCTCATCGAACGCATCGCCGCCGTGGGCCTGGTTGAAGGCCAGCAGGCGCGCGCACAACGTGCGCGTTTCATCGGCGCTGGCAGTCACCATGGCGCCGATGGGGGTGGTCATGCGTCGCGGTTGCCGCGACGCATCACACGCTGCTTCTCGATCGCCCAGTCGCGGTCCTTGGCGGCATCGCGCTTGTCGTGGGTCTGCTTGCCCTTGGCCAGCGCCACTTCCAGCTTGATCTTGTTCTTGCTCCAGTACATCGCGGTGGGCACGATCGTGTAGCCATCGCGCTCGACCTTGCCGACCAGCTTGTCGATCTCGCTCCGGTGCAGCAGCAGCTTGCGCTCGCGCCGGTCATTGGCCACCACGTGGGTCGAGGCCTGGATCAACGGCGTGATCTGCGCGCCGATCAGGAAGATCTCGCCGTGCTTCACATAGGCGTAGGCGTCGATGATGTTGCCGCGGCCGGCGCGGATCGACTTCACCTCCCAGCCCTGCAGGGCCAGGCCGGCCTCGAAGCGCTCTTCGATGTGGTACTCGTGGCGGGCACGCTTGTTCAACGCGATGGTTTTGTTGGCCGTCGCGCTCTTTGCTTTATCCTTGCCGCTGTTCTTGCTCATTTCCGTATTGTCTCCGATTCGGGCCCGCCCGGTCGATTGCCGAAACGTCCTGTATTCATGCCTACTATCCGCCGCAGCGCCCTGGTCGAACACTCGGCCGCACGCATGTTCGACCTGGTCAACGACGTCCAGGCCTATCCGCGCCGCTTCCGCTGGTGCTCGGCTGCCCAGATCCTGGAGCAGGGCGAGGACCGCCTGGTGGCACGCCTGGACCTGGGCCTGGGCTCGTTCAGCACCTGGTTCCAGACCGAGAACACCCTGCAGCGCCCGCACAGCATCGACATGCAGCTGCGCGATGGCCCGTTCAAGCAGCTGCACGGCCGCTGGGAATTCCATGCGCTGGCCGAGGATGCCTGCAAGGTCACCCTCACCTTGGAGTTCGAACCCAGCTCGCGCCTGCTCGGTCCGGCCCTGGCGATCGGCTTCCAGGGACTGGCCGATCGGATGGTCAACGATTTCGTCCGCGTCGCCGACGAGGCCTGAGCGATGATCGAGGTCGAGGTAGTGCTGGCCTGGCCGCAGCGCGTGTTGGCGCGCCGCTTGCAGCTGGAAGAGGGGGCGACCGTGGCCGACGCCATCGCCGCTGCTGCATTGGAAGGCAGTGCTGACTGTCCGGCTGCAGCCGTGCATGGCGTGCTGGCACGTCCACAGCAGGTGCTGCTGGAGGGTGACCGCATCGAGCTGCTGCGCCCGTTGCTGGCCGACCCCAAAGACAACCGCCGGCGTCGCGCGCTCGGCGGTTGATCCCGGCAACCCGTCCTTGCGGACGGGCAGGGGCTCAGCGGCCCTTCTTCTTCTTGTCCTTCGGCAGGTTGCGGCCGAACTGGCGCACCGTCTGCTGGGCCAGGGCCTTGTCGTTGCCCGGGAAGTAGTCACCTTCCCAACGGGTCACGGTGTCGTTCTCGAAGAACACCACGAAGTTCTTCACTTCGGTACGGCCGAGGCGGTTCACGCGCTGGCTGGAGGTGTAGTCCCAGCGTTGGGCATGGAACGGGTCGGGAATGGACGGGGTGCCCAGCAGCGCGGTGACCTGCTGCTTGCTCTGCCCGACCTGCAGCTTGGCCACGGCATCTTCCCGGATCAGGTTGCCCTGATAGATGGGTTGCTTGTAGATGATGCCGCACCCGGTGGTGGACAGGGCGACGGCGGCGACCAACAGGAGATTGCGCATCGGGACTGGCGGTTGGGGAAATCAAACCGATGATACACTCCCGGCGTGCCACCGCGACCCAATCCGAGGCAGCTGGCGCTAAATCGCCAATGAACGGAGACCTATGGAAACCCACGACCTGCGTAAAGTCGGCCTGAAGGTGACCCATCCGCGGATGCGGATCCTGGCGCTGCTCGAGCAGCGCAATGCCCAGCACCACATGACCGCCGAAGACATCTACCGCCAGCTGCTGGAGCATGGCGACGAGATCGGCCTGGCCACGGTGTACCGGGTGCTGACCCAGTTCGAGGCCGCCGGCCTCGTGCTCAAGCACAATTTCGAAGGTGGCCAGGCCGTCTACGAGCTGGACCGTGGTGGCCATCACGATCACATGGTCGACGTCGACAGCGGCAAGATCATCGAGTTCGAAAGCCACGAGATCGAGGAGCTGCAGCGCAAGATCGCAGCCGACCACGGTTACGAGCTGGAAGAGCATTCGCTGGTGCTGTACGTGCGCAAGAAGCGCAAGTAAGCGTTCCAGCCAGCTGGATGCGACCAAACCCCGGGCTTGCCCGGGGTTTTTCGTTGGGTGGGGTCAGATCCCTTTCCCAGGGGAAAGGGATCTGACCCCAGGGGTTTCGGATGCGCCCATCACCACCTCCAGATCCACCGCCTCGGCCATGGCCCGGTTACCCGCATCGCCCGGATGCAGGTGGTCGCCGGAGTCGTAGGCGGCGGCCATCCGTGACGGATCGGCCGGGTCGCGCAGCGCCGCATCCAGGTCGATCACCGCGTCGAACGGGCTGTCGCTGCGCAGCCAGACATTGAGCTGTTGGCGCAGGGCCTCCTTGTCCGGCTGGTAGTAGTCGTCCAGCGGCGTGCCGGGCAGGGCGCCGGCGAACGGCGTCAGGGTGGCGCCGAGGATGCGTAGACCCCGCCGATGGGCCCGTTCGGCCAGGGCGCGATAGCCGGCCTGCAGTTCGGCCAGGCTGGGCCGGGGCTGCGCGCGGGCAAAGGCGGTGCCGGGCCAGCTGATGTCGTTGATGCCGATCAGCACGATCACACTGGCCACGCCGGGCTGATCCAGTGCGTCGCGCTGCAGGCGGGCCAGAACCGACTCGCCCATGCCGTCGCGCAGCAGCCGGCCGCCGGAGATGCCGGCGTTGACCACCGCGACGCCCCGCGGTGCCAGGCGTGCAGCCAGGTGGTCGGTCCAGCGCTGGTCCTGGTCGAGGCTGGCGGTGGCGCCGTCGGTGATCGAATCGCCGATCACCACCACACTGCGCGCGCTGGCGGCGGCCTCGACCTCGATCCCGGTCAGGAACAGGCGTGCGGTCGTGGAACTGGCACCCTGAAGGTCGCGCGCGCGGGTCTGGTTGCCGCTGGCGATCCAGCTGGTCTGGCGCCCCTCCCAATGGAAGGTCTGCAATGGCATAGGCCCCGGCACAAAGACATTGACCTGCAACGCCTGGCGGTCTTCCGTGGCCATCGCCAGTGGATCGCTCAACCGTTCCTGACCGGGGCCGATCAGCACCCCGGGCTGGCCGTCGAAGCTGAGCGGCTGCGGGGAGGCGCCTGCGTGTGCGGCCACGCTGGCCGCCCCGATCCGCAGCGGCTGAGTGCCGTAGGCATTGCTCAGCCGCACCCGCAGCCGGGGCCCGCCCAGGCTGATGCGCGCAGTCTGGCGGAAGGTCTGGTCCTGCAGGGTGGCCGGAACCAGGGTCGGGAACAGGAAATCGGCGCCCCAGACCGGTTGCGGGCTGGCCTGCCAGCTGGCGACCCAGTGCGGGGCCGGAGCGGCACTGGCGGCGCTGGACAGGGCGATCAAGGCGGTCGCGGTGAGCTGGCTGAAGCGGTTCATCGGGCAATCCCGGGAGGAGGGAGTGCCATGGTGATTCTCCATCCATCTGTGAACTAGACTGCGCATGGATAATAACCTGTGAACTGGATTCACCAACATGGCGCGACCCGACATCAACCGATCCGGCGAACTGGAAGTGTTCGTGCGGGTGATCGAGACCGGTGGTTTTTCCGCTGCGGCCCGCACCCTGGACATGACGCCTTCGGCGGTAAGCAAGCTTGTGGCCCGGCTGGAGCATCGGCTGGGTACGCGCCTGCTGCAACGCTCCACCCGCCAGCTGCAGCTGACCCCGGAAGGCTGCGCGTTCTACGAACGTGGCCTGCGCGTTCTCGCCGACCTGGAGGAGGCCGAGCGTTGTGCCAGTGCCCATGCCGAGCCGCGCGGACGGCTGCGGGTCAACTCCAACGTGCCGTTCGGCCAGCATTTCCTGTTGCCGCTGCTCCCGGCGTTCCTGGAGCGCAACCCGCAGGTAGGCGTGGACCTGACCCTCAACGACGAGGTGATCGACCTGCTTGAGCAGCGCACCGACGTGGCGGTGCGGGCCGGCCCGCTGAAGAGCTCCAGCCTGGTGGCGCGGCGGCTCGGTGCGACGCGGATGATGATCGTGGCTGCGCCCGCCTACGCGCTGCGGCACGGGTTGCCGCGCACTGCCGAGGAGCTGCAGTCGCACAACCGGCTGGACATCGGCCATGCGCGCGCGATGCAGGGCTGGCCGCTGTTGCAGGACGGTCGCGAACGCATGCTGCTGCCCAGTGGCAATGCGCGCGCCAGCAACGGCGACGCGCTGCGCCAGCTGGTGCTGGCTGGGCTGGGCATGGCGCGGCTGGCAGCATTCCAGGTGCAACAGGATATTGCCGACGGGCGCTTGCTGCCGGTGCTGGAGGACGCCAACCCCGGTGACCTTGAAGAGGTGCACGCGGTGTTCCTGGGGCAGGGCGGCTACCTGCCGCTGCGGGTGCGTGCCTTCCTTGATTTCCTGGTGGAAACGGTGGACCTGGCGCGGCCACTGGGGTAAAGCAGGTAATGCCGGCCAGCGGCCGGCACTACCGCGCGGGTGCGTTGTAGATCCACGCCATGCGTGGAAGAACGCGTGCGGGCGTCAGACCTGCAGCAGCTTGCGGGCGGCGGCGCGCGCTTCCTTGCTCACTTCCACGCCGCCGAGCATGCGCGCCAGCTCTTCCTCACGCGCCTTGCTGTCCAGCTTTTCCACTGCGCTCTGGGTCATGCCTTCCACCGGGGCCTTGCTGACCCGGTAGTGGGCATGGCCCTTGGAGGCGACCTGCGGCAGGTGGGTCACGCACAGCACCTGGCGCTTCTCGCCAAGGGCGCGCAGCTTCTGGCCGACGATGTCCGCCACCGCGCCACCGATGCCGGAGTCGACTTCGTCGAACACCATGGTCGGCACCGCATCCAGATCCAGCGCGGCTACTTCGATGGCCAGCGAGATGCGCGACAGTTCGCCACCCGAGGCCACCTTGCGCAGGGCGCGTGGCGGCTGGCCGGCGTTGGCCGCCACCAGGAATTCCACGCGCTCGGCACCCTGCGGGTCGGGCTTGCCGGCGTCCTGCGGTTCCAGCTCGATCAGGAACTGGCCGCCGCCCATGCCCAGCTCGGCGATGATCCCGGTGGTGGTGGCCGACAGCTCGGCTGCGGCCTTGCGGCGGCTCTCACTGAGCACCTCGGCCTGCAGGCGCCAGGCCGCCGCGGCCTTGTCGATCTCGCCAGCCAGGCGCTGCAGTCGCTCGTCGGCGCCGCGCAGCTGCTCCACCTCGGCGTGCATGCGCTCGCGCTGCGCGCCCAGCTCGTCCATCGGCACGTGGTGCTTGCGGGCCAGATCATGCAGGCGGCCGAGGCGGCGCTCGTTCTCCTCGAACTGTTCCGGATCGGCGTCGAGGTCGTCATGCACGCGGTCCAGCAGCGACAGGGCTTCGTGCAGCTGGATCGAGGCGTTCTCGATCAGGCCGTCCACCTCGCCCAGGCGCGGGTCGTGTTCGATCAGGCGCGACAGTTCGTGGCGCACCTGCTGCAGCAGGTCCAGCGCGGAACTGCCGTCGTCGCCGTTGAGCTGGTTGCTGGCCGCCTGGCAGGCGCTCAGCAGGGCGCTGGCGTGGGCCTGGCGCCGGTGGCTGGCACCGAGTGCGACGATCGACTCCGGTTCCAGGTCCTCGCGGTCCAGTTCGCGCAGCTGGTGCTCCAGGAAGCCGATCCGGTCACTGACGTCGCCCTGCTGCGACAGCGCCAGCGATTCATCGACCAGCGCCTGCCAGGCCGCGGCGGCGCGGCGTACCTGGCGGCGCTCGTTCTCGTTGCCGGCATAGGCATCCAACAGGGCCAGCTGCGACGGGCGCGTCAGCAGGGCCTGCTGTTCGTGCTGGCCGTGGATCTCCACCAGCAACGCGGCCAGGTCGCCCAGCTGGGCCAGGGTCACCGGGCGGCCATTGATCCACGCCCGTGAACCGCCGTCGGCACGGATCACGCGGCGCAGCTGGCATTGTTCCTCGTCGTCCAGTTCGTTGTCGGCCAGCCACTGGCGCGCGGCCTGCAGCTGGTCCAGCGCGAACTCGGCCGAAAGCTCGGCGCGCGCGGCGCCGTGGCGGACCACGCCGCTGTCGGCGCGCAGGCCGGACAGGAAGCCCAGCGCGTCGACCATCAGCGACTTGCCGGCGCCGGTCTCGCCTGAAACCACGGTCATGCCTGGCCCGAACTCCAGTTCGGTGGCGCGGACGACGGCAAAATCCTTGATCGAAAGATGTCTGAGCATGGGTAAGGGGGTATCAGCAGCCGCGCAACGCTAGCACGCGGGCGAGGGAGGTCCAATGACTTGCCAAGGTGATGCGCCGCCATTATCTAGTGTCCGTGTCTCACAGGTTGATTCCATGCACGGTTCTCCCGACCAGCTTGCCCCGCGTGCGCGCCATCTGCTGCGCACGTTGATTGCGCGTTACATCCAGGACGGTGAGCCGGTCGGCTCGCAGACGCTGGCGCGCGTGGCCGGCCTGGAGGTCAGCCCGGCCACCATCCGCAACATCCTCGGCGACCTGGAAGACCTGGGGCTGCTGGCCTCGCCGCATACCTCGGCCGGGCGCATCCCGACCGCGCATGGTTACCGGGTGTTCGTCGACAGCCTGCTGCAGATGCAGCCGCCGGGCGAAGGCGAGCTGGCCCGGTTGCGCCAGGAACTCGCCGGCGGCGGCAGCACCCAGGCCCTGCTCGGCAGCGCCTCGGAGCTGCTGTCGGCGATGAGCCACTTCGTCGGCGTGGTCAGCGCGCCGCGACGCGAGCAGTTCGCCTTCCGCCAGATCGATTTCGTGGCGCTGGACGGGCGCCGGGTGCTGGCCATCCTGGTGTTTGCCGACAACGAGGTGCAGAACCGGGTCATCGAGACCCGGCAGGAATTCGCGCCGGGCCAGCTGGAACAGGTCGCCAACTACCTCAATGCCCATTTCGCCGGCCTGCCGATGGCCGAGATCCGCACCCGCCTGCTGCTGGAGCTGCGCGATGCCCGTTCCGAGTTGGAGCAGCTGCTGGCGCACAGCATCGAGCTGGCCGAGCAGGCCCTGCAGCCGGCCGCCGACGACATGCTGGTGGCCGGCCAGACCCGGCTGATGGGGGTGCAGGACCTGTCCGACCTGGAGCGCCTGCGCGAGCTGTTCGAGCTGTTCTCCAGCAAGCGCGAGATCCTTCAGCTGCTGGAGCGGACCATCCAGGCGCCGGGCGTGCGCATCTTCATCGGCGAAGAGACCGGGATGATGCCGCTGCAGGGCGTCTCGCTGGTCACCGCCCCGTACACCGCCAATGGCCAGGTACTGGGCGTGCTGGGCGTGATCGGCCCCAAGCGGATGGCCTACGACCGCATGATCCCGCTGGTCCAGGCCACCGCCGATGTGCTCGGCGCGGCCTTTTCGCCGGCCGGGCGCACTCCCGGAACATCCGACGCTTGAAACGCAGCATCCCGCCCACACTAGGGTGGGTGGAGGCGGGCTGTGACCGCCAGGGACCCAGACATGAACCACGAAAACCCCGATATCGAATCCCAGCAGAGCGCGGCCGATGCAGCGGCTGCGGCCGGCGTCAGTGACGAAGTGGAGCGCCTGCGCGCCGAAATCGAGCAGATCAAGGCCGATGCGCTGCGTGAGCGCGCCGACCTCGAGAACCAGCGCAAGCGCGTTGCCCGTGACATCGAACAGGCCCGCAAGTTCGCCAACGAGAAGCTGCTGGGCGAGCTGCTGCCGGTATTCGACAGCCTGGACGCGGGCCTGAAGGCGGCTGGCGATGACCCGCATCCGCTGCGCGAGGGCCTGGAGCTGACCTACAAGCAGCTGCTGAAGGTCGCTGCCGACAACGGCCTGGTCCTGCTGGACCCGATCGGCCAGCCGTTCAACCCGGAACACCACCAGGCGATCAGCCAGGTGCCGACCCCGGGCGCTGCCCCGGGCAGCGTGGTGACCGTGTTCCAGAAGGGTTACCTGCTCAACGAGCGCCTGCTGCGGCCGGCGCTGGTGGTGGTGGCCGCCGATTGATCGGCCGTGCCGGGCCATGCCCGGCAAGGTTTTCCAAGCGCTGAACACAGCGTTCGGGAGATGGCTTGAATGTTCCACGAGCCTCCCCCACATCGTATTCATCCACCGGCCGAACGGCCGGACTGACCCCAACAAGCATCCTCAGGAGTCTCCCCCATGGGCAAGATCATTGGTATCGACCTCGGCACCACCAACTCGTGCGTGGCGATCATGGACGGCGGCAAGGCCCGCGTCATCGAGAATTCGGAAGGCGATCGCACCACCCCGTCGATCGTCGCCTACACCAAGGACGGCGAAGTCCTGGTCGGCGCCTCGGCCAAGCGCCAGGCCGTCACCAACCCGAAGAACACCTTCTACGCGGTGAAGCGCCTGATCGGCCGCAAGTTCACCGACGCCGAAGTGCAGAAGGACATCGCCCACGTCCCGTACAGCATCCTCGCCCATGACAATGGCGACGCCTGGGTGGCCACCAGCGACGGCAAGAAGATGGCCCCGCAGGAAATCTCGGCCAAGGTGCTGGAGAAGATGAAGAAGACCGCCGAGGACTTCCTCGGTGAGAAGGTCACCGAGGCGGTCATCACCGTGCCGGCCTACTTCAACGACAGCCAGCGCCAGGCGACCAAGGACGCAGGCCGCATCGCCGGCCTGGACGTCAAGCGCATCATCAACGAGCCGACCGCGGCTGCGCTGGCCTATGGCCTGGACAAGGGCGACAACAAGGATCGCAAGATCGTGGTGTACGACCTGGGCGGCGGCACCTTCGACGTCTCGGTGATCGAGATCGCCAACGTCGACGGCGAGAAGCAGTTCGAAGTGCTGGCGACCAACGGCGACACCTTCCTGGGTGGCGAAGACTTCGACAACCGCGTCATCGAGTACCTGGTTGAAGAATTCAACAAGGACCAGGGCATCGACCTGCGCAAGGATCCGCTGGCCCTGCAGCGCCTGAAGGACGCCGCCGAGCGCGCCAAGATCGAGCTGTCCAGCGCCCAGCAGACCGAAGTGAACCTGCCGTACGTCACCGCTGACGCGTCGGGTCCGAAGCACCTGAACATCAAGCTGACCCGCGCCAAGCTGGAAGCGCTGGTGGACGACCTGATCAAGAAGTCGATCGAGCCGTGCCGCGTCGCCCTGAACGATGCCGGCCTGCGTTCGAGCGACATCAGCGAAGTGATCCTGGTCGGTGGCCAGACCCGCATGCCGAAGGTGCAGCAGGCGGTGACCGAGTTCTTCGGCAAGGAACCGCGCAAGGACGTCAACCCGGACGAGGCCGTGGCACTGGGTGCTGCGATCCAGGGCGGCGTGCTCGGCGGCGACGTCAAGGACGTGCTGCTGCTGGACGTGACCCCGCTGTCGCTGGGCATCGAGACCATGGGCGGCGTGTTCACCAAGATCATCGAGAAGAACACCACCATCCCGACCAAGGCCTCGCAGGTGTTCTCCACCGCCGAGGACAACCAGTCGGCCGTGACCGTGCACGTGCTGCAGGGTGAGCGCGAACAGGCCCGCTTCAACAAGTCGCTGGCCAAGTTCGACCTGTCCGGCATCGAGCCGGCCCCGCGTGGCCTGCCGCAGGTGGAAGTGTCCTTCGACATCGACGCCAACGGCATCCTGCACGTGTCGGCCAAGGACAAGAAGACCAACAAGGAACAGAAGGTCGAGATCAAGGCCGGTTCGGGCCTGTCCGAGGAAGAGATCGCGCGCATGGTCGCCGACGCGGAAGCCAACCGCGAAGAAGACAAGAAGTTCCAGGAGCTGGTGCAGGCCCGCAACCAGGCCGACGCCCTGATCCACGGCACCCGCAGCGCCATCACCGAACACGGCAGCAAGGTCGGCGGCGATGTCATCGGCAAGGTCGAGGCGGCTCTGGCCGACCTGGAAACCGCGATGAAGGGTGACGACAAGGCGCAGATCGAAGCCAAGTCGAAGGTGCTGGAGGAAGCCGGCCAGTCGCTGTTCGCCGCTGCTTCGGCCGACCAGGGCGGTGCCCCGGGTGCCGACGCCGGCAACGCCGGCAAGGCGCAGGATGACGTGGTCGACGCCGAGTTCACCGAAGTCAAGGACGACAAGAAGTCCTGATCCGGACCGACACGGGACGCTGGCCATCAGCGTCCCGTTGTCGCATCAGGGTCCTGACCGCCCACCGGCGTGTCGGGGCGCCCGACGCAAGAGCGGACCTGGTTCCGCTCTTCCGCTTTGACGAATCCCGACTTTCCGGAACCAGATTCACGATATGAGCAAGCGCGATTACTACGAAGTGCTGGGCGTTGCCCGCACCGCTACCGACGACGAGCTGAAGAAGGCCTACCGTCGCTGCGCGATGAAGTTCCACCCGGACCGCAACCCGGGTGATGCGGCGGCCGAAGCCTCCTTCAAGGAGTGCAAGGAAGCCTACGAAGTGCTGTCCGACGGCAACAAGCGCCGCATGTATGACAGCCACGGCCACGCTGCGTTCGAGCACGGCATGGGCGGTGGCGGCGGTCCGGGCGGCCCGGACATGAACGATATTTTCGGCGATATCTTCGGCAACATCTTTGGCGGTGGCGGCGGTGGTCCGCGCCAGGCCCGTCGCGGCGCCGACATCGGCTACGTGATGGAACTGGACCTGGAAGAAGCGGTGCGCGGCGTCGAACGCCGCATCGAGATCCCGACCCTGGCCGAATGTGGCGACTGCGATGGCAGCGGCTCGGAAGACGGCAAGGTCGAGACCTGCAATGTGTGCCATGGCCGCGGCCAGGTGCGCATCCAGCGCGGCATCTTCGCCATGCAGCAGGCCTGCCACAACTGCGGCGGCCGTGGCCAGATCATCGCCAAGCCCTGCAAGACCTGCCACGGCAACGGCCGTGTCGAGGAAGACAAGGTGCTGTCGGTGAAGGTGCCGGCGGGCGTCGATACCGGCGACCGCATCCGCCTGCAGGGCGAAGGCGAAGCCGGTCCGGCCGGTACGCCGCCGGGTGACCTGTACGTGGAAGTGCGCGTGCGCGAGCATGCGATCTTCCAGCGCGATGGCGACGACCTGCACTGCGAAGTGCCGATCCGCATCTCGCAGGCGGCACTGGGCGACACCGTGCGCGTGGCCACCCTCGGCGGCGAAGCGGAAATCCGCATCCCGGCCGAGACCCAGACCGGCAAGCTGTTCCGCCTGCGTGGCAAGGGCGTACGTTCGGTGCGCAGCCGCAGCGAGGGCGACCTGTACTGCCGCGTGGTGGTGGAGACCCCGGTCAACCTCACCAACGAACAGCGCAAGCTGCTGGAACAGTTCGAAGCCACCTTCGTCGGTGAGGAAGCGCGCAAGCACTCGCCGAAGTCGGCCACCTTCATGGATGGCGTGAAGGGCTTCTGGGACCGGATGACGTCCTGAGTTTTTCGACGGAAGCGGTGAACGAGAGCGCCGGGCCATGCCCGGCGTTGTCGTTTGTGGTGCAGTAGCTCCACGCCATGCGTGGATGCCGTTCAAAGGATCATCGGAAAAACGCCGCCGGCGTCTGCCCCAGCTGCCGCTTGAACATGCTGGTGAACGCGCTTGGGCTGTCGTAACCCGTCGCCAGCGCCACATCGATGACCTTGTCGCCGACCGCCAGGCGTTCCAGTGCGGCCAGCAGCCGCGCCTGCTGCCGCCACTGCCCGAAGGTCATGCCCAGTTCGCTGGCGAAATGGCGCTGGATGGTCTTCACGTCCACCTGCAGCGCCTGCGCCCAGTCCTGCAGCGTGGCGTCGTCGCCGGGATGCTTCTGGATGTGCTGGCAGATCCGCTGCAGGCGCGGGTCGGTGGGCGAGGGCAGGTGCAGCGGCAGCACGTCCATGCGGTGCAGCTCGTCCAGCAGCAGGCGTACCACGCGGCCATCGCGGCTGTCATCCACATGCGCGGTCTCGATCAGGCTGGCAGCCAGCAGCAGTTCGCGCAGCAGTGGCGCCACCTGCACCGCGAACGCCTCGTGCGGCAGTTGCGGTGCGAAGTCGGGTTCCACGTACAGGCTGCGCATGTGCACTTCGGCGATGCAGTCCACCGCATGCGCCATGCCGGCCGGCACCCAGATCGCGCGGGTCGAGGGTACGACCCAACGGCCGCCGTCCGCACGCACCACCATCAGTCCCGACATGGCGAACACCAGCTGGTGACGGCGGTGCCGGTGGGGCGCGATGTGGGTGCCGGGTGGGTAATGCCGGGCGCGGCAGGTCACCGGGCGGTGCACCGGAACCTCGCTCCACGGCGCGGTCTCGCGGACCGGGCAGGGAGTGTCCTTTTTGCGATAGGCCATGACCCGAACGCGGCAGAAGGGAGGGAGAGGCCACCGTAGCATGCGTGGCTCGCCCCCAACCTGACTGTGTCCATGTCGACCCTGGCTTCTCCCGCAACGGCCTCGCGTCCGGTAGCCCCCGGCGTGCTGGCCGCCATCTCCACCTCGCATGTCGTCAACGACATGATGCAGTCGCTGATCCTGGCGATCTATCCGGTGATCAAGGGCGGCTTCAATCTCAGCTTCACCCAGATCGGACTGATCACGCTGACCTACCAGCTCACCGCGTCGATCTTCCAGCCGTTGATCGGCATGGCCACCGACCGTCGCCCGGCGCCGTATTCGCTGCCCATCGGCATGGCCTCGACCCTGTGCGGCATGCTGCTGCTGGGCTTCGCACCGAACTACGCGGTGGTGCTGATGGCTGCGGCGATGGTCGGCATTGGTTCGGCCATCTTCCACCCGGAAGCCTCGCGCATCGCGCGGCTGGCCTCGGGCGGTCGCCATGGCTTCGCGCAGTCGGTGTTCCAGGTTGGCGGCAACTTCGGTACCGCGCTGGGACCGTTGATCGCCGCGGCGGTGATCGTGCCGTATGGCCAGCATGCCGCATCGTGGTTTGCCGGCGCCGCCCTGATCGGCATCGCTCTGCTGACCTATGTCGGCCGCTGGTACGCGTTGCATCTGGGCACGCCACGACCGGTCAGCACGGCTGCGATGGCGCCGCGGCATCCGCCGCGCACCGTGGCCAAGGTGCTGGCGATCCTGCTGGTGCTGATCTTCAGCAAGTACTTCTACATGGCCAGCATCGGCAGCTACTTCACCTTCTACCTGATCCACCATTTCGGCATTCCGGTGGCACAGGCCCAGCTACATCTGTTCGCGTTCCTGGTGGCGTCCGCAGCCGGTGGCTTCCTCGGCGGCCCGCTGGGTGACCGCATCGGCCGCAAGCCGATCATCTGGACCTCGATCCTCGGCGTGGCCCCGTTCGCGTTGATGCTGCCGCATGCCGACCTGCTGTGGACCACGGTGCTGGCGGTGCTGATCGGCTTTGTGCTGTCCTCGGCGTTCTCGGCCATCGTGGTGTATGCGCAGGAGATGATGCCGCACCGCATCGGCATGGTGTCCGGCCTGTTCTTCGGCTTCGCCTTCGGCATGGGCGGGCTGGGTGCGGCCGTGCTGGGCCTGCTGGCGGACAAGACCAGCATTGAGTACGTCTACCAGCTGACCGCGTTCCTGCCGCTGCTCGGGGTCGTTGCGGCGTGGCTGCCACCGTCGCGGCCTGCTGCTCACTGAGGGGTTTTGGTTTGCAGGGCTTGCAGCCCTGCACCTGCTGCAAGCCACGGCAACGTCAAATTCAAAAGCTGGCTTTCCGTGGGTTGGCGGGGTGGGTCCGGTTGAGGGGGACGCTGCAAGTCCCCCTCCGGGGCCCGGCCCAGCCGCTGGCGGCTGGGCGTTCGGGCGCTTGCGAAGCGGTGCTTCGCAAGCAAAGCGTACTCACCCATGTAAGCTCGGTCGCCGCGGGCTCGGGTGCGCGGTCCTGCGCACACGAGCAAGCGGCGACCAAGGCTACATGGACGTACTTGCGCCGTCCCCGCGAACCCACGCTGTCCCGCCAACTCACGGAATGCCGCTTTGGCTTTTGCCGTTGCCGTTGCTTGAATCTTCGGCAGGTGCAGGGCGCAGCCCTGCCGAAAACCCCCTTGGGCGTAGAATGCGGTCATGAGCGAATCCCTCGATAACCACCTGGTCCATGGCCGCCGCCAGCGGCCCGACGGCCCGTCGCCGGTCGATGTCATCTCCGTCCAGTCGCAACTTGTCTACGGCCACGCCGGCAACAGTGCTGCCGTACCGCCGCTGCATGCGCTCGGCGTGCGCGTGGCGGAGATCCCGACCGTGCTGCTGAGCAATGCGCCGTTCTACGAAACTACGCGCGGCCGCGTACTGCCCGCCGACTGGTTCGCCGACCTGCTGCTCGGCGCGTGCGAACGCGGCCTGCCGCAGCGGGCCAAGATGCTCGTCTCCGGTTATTTCGGCAGCACCGCCAATGGTGCCGCCTTCGCCGACTGGCTGGACGGGATCCTGCCGGCCTGCCCGCAGCTGCGTTACTGCCTGGACCCGGTGATCGGTGATACCCATACCGGCCCCTACGTGGAACCGGGCCTGGAAGCGATCTTCGCCGAGCGCCTGCTGCCGCATGCCTGGCTGGTGACACCGAACGCCTTCGAACTGAATCGCCTGACCGGCATGCCGGCACTGGCCGAGGCCGATGCCATCGCGGCGGCGCGCACGCTGCTGGACCGTGGCCCGCACTGGGTGATCGCGCACAGCGTGGGCGGCAACCCCGGTGAGCTGGTGACCCTGGCGGTCGGGCGCGAGGAAACCTGGCGCTGGGCCTCACCGCTGCTGCCGGTGGACGTGGCAGGCACAGGTGACGTGCTGATGTCGCTGGTGGTGTCGTTCCTGCTGCGTGGTGAGTCGATGCAGCAGGCGATTTCGCGTGCCATCGCAGGCACCCATGCGGCGCTGGAGGCGACCCTGGACAACGGCTTCGAGGAGTTCGACGTGATCGCTGCCGCGCCGGCGGCGCTGGCCGAAGGAACGCGCTTCCGCGCTGAACGCGTGGCATGAGCAGCCTGGATCCACGCATGCCGCGCACGGTCGGCATCATCGGCAGCGCCGGTGCCTATGGGCGCTGGCTGACCCGCTTCTTCCAGCATCACCTGCAGCTGCAGGCGATGGGCCACGACCCGGCCGACCCGGACTCGCACACGCCGGAGCAATTGCTGGCGCACGCCGATGTACTGGTGTTCTCGGCACCGATCCGGCATACGCCGGCTCTGATTGCCGAGTACGTGCGGCAATCGGCGGGCCGTGAGCAGGACCGGCTGTGGCTGGATGTGACCTCGGTAAAGGAGGCACCGGTGCAGGCGATGCTGGCCTCGCAGGCCGAAGTGGTCGGCCTGCACCCGATGACCGCGCCACCCAAGGCGCCGACCCTGAAGGGCCGGGTGATGGTGGTCTGCGAAGCGCGCCTGCAGCACTGGCAGCCGTGGGTCGATACGCTGTGCACGGCGTTGCAGGCCGAGTGCGTGCGCGCCACGCCGCAGCACCACGACCAGATGATGGCGCTGGTGCAGGCGATGGTGCATGCCACCCACCTGGCGCAGGCCGGCGTGCTGCGCCAGTACCAGCCGCAGCTGGGCGATCTGGCCGCGATGATGCCGTACCGTTCGGCGTCGTTCGAGCTGGACACGGCGATCATCTCGCGCATCCTGTCGCTGAATCCGGCGATCTACGAAGACATCCAGTTCGGCAACCCGTACGTGGCGCCGATGCTGGAGCGGCTGGTGGGGCAGCTGCAGGCCTTGCAGGTACAGATCGGGCAGGGTGACGACCGCGCACGGGCTGCATTCCGTGAGCAGCTGCTGTCAGCCAATCGCAGTGCGTTCGGCGAGCAGGCGCTGGCTGACGGCAACTACACGTTTGAACGCGTGGGCTATCTGCTGGCCGACCTCACCGAGCGCAACGCGCTGTCGGTGCACCTGCCGGAAGACCGGCCTGGCTCACTGCGCGAGCTGCTGAACGTATTCGAGCAGCATGGCATCAGCCTGGCCTCGATCCATTCCTCGCGTACGCCCGGTGGCGAAGTGCATTTCCGCATCGGATTCGTGGCCGGCAACGATCCGGCAGCGATCAGTCGGGCGGCAGCCGACGTGGACGCCAGTGGCATCGGGCGGGTGCTGGGCTGAATTCATCCACAGGTGGTGTGGATGGTTTCTGAGCAAAGGTGTGGATAACCCCGCTCAGGCCTTGCCAACCAAGGCTGTCAAGATGCTTGGCGAAAAATTGACCACGGCTTTTCTGCAGAGGCGAGCCAGACTCGACTGCTTTTCGCAGCCACGCCCGTCAGATGCAGACATGGCCAGTGCCCACCAAGGTGGGCACCTGCCAAGCGTGGGAGCAGGCCTAGATCGTCAGCCTCAGCTCACCACCACTGGTGGTGAACTCGCGGCCATCGCGCACCAGCGGACGCCCGTCATCGAGCTCGTAGCGCGGCGTGGCCTCGGAGTGATGCCCGCTGCCATTCGCCTCGGGCTTGAACTCGATGATGATGTGGCTTTCGCCGTTGCTGTCGACGGCGGGGAACTGACGGAACGACATCGTGCACCTCCTTCAGCGAATGCTGCTGTTGCCCAGCCAGCTTGGCCGGGCCGATGTTAGCCGGCCGTCATCAATCGATGAACTGCAGGCGTGCCAGTTCAGCGTACAATCCGCCTTCGGCCAGCAGCTGCGCATGGGTGCCTTCGGCGACGATGCGGCCCTGGTCCATCACCACGATGCGGTCGGCCTTGAGTACCGTGGCCAGGCGGTGGGCGATGACCAGCGTGGTACGCCCGGCCATCAGTCGCTCCAGCGCCTGCTGCACGCTGTACTCGCTCTGCGCGTCCAGCGCGCTGGTGGCTTCGTCCAGCAGCAGGATCGGCGCATCCTTCAGCAGTGCACGGGCAATCGCCACACGCTGCTGCTGCCCACCGGACAGGCGGGCACCGCGCTCACCCAGCTCACTGTCATAGCCCTGCGGCAACGCGCGCAGGAAGCCGTCAGCCTCCGCGGCACGCGCGGCGTCCTCGACTTCGGTGTCGCTGGCCTGCAGGCGGCCATAGCGGATGTTGTCGCGCGCGCTGGCCGCGAACAGCGTCGGCTGCTGCGGAACCAGCGCGAGCTGCGCGCGCAGCTCGGCCGGATCGACCTGGCGCACGTCGATGCCGTCCACGCAGATGCGGCCGCTGGCCGGATCGTGGAAGCGCAGCAGCATCGACAGCACCGTGCTCTTGCCCGCGCCCGACGGACCGACCAGCGCTACGGTCTCACCCGGACGGACGTGCAGGTTGAAATGGTCCAGCGCAGCCTGGTCCGGTCGCTGCGGGTAGTGGAACACCACGTCGTCGAACTGGATCTCGCCCCGCAGCGACTGCGGCAGCGCGTGCGGCTGCGCCGGCGAGCGGATTTCGATGTCTTCCTGCAACAGTTCGCCGATGCGGCCCATGCCGCCGGCGGCACGCTGCAGCTCGTTCCAGACCTCTGCCAGCGCGCCGACCGAGCCGCCACCGATCAGTGCATACAGCACGAACTGGCCCAGCGTACCGGCGCTGAGTCGACCGTCGATGACGTCATGCGCGCCCAACCACAACACACCGACGATGGCGCCGAACACCAGCAGGATGGCGCTGGCAGTGACCAGCGATTGCGCACCGATGCGGCGGCGCGCGGCACCGATGGCATCACCGAGCGCCTTGTCGAAGCGTCCGCGCTCATAGGGCTCGCGTGCATGCGCCTGCACCGTGCGCACGGCGCCCAGCGTTTCGCTGGCCAGGCTGTTGGCATCGGCGATGCGGTCCTGGCTGCTGCGCGCAACCGTGCGCAGCTTGCGCGCGCCGATGATGATCGGCAGCACCGCAAGCGGAATGCCGAGCAACGACCACGCGGCCAGCCGCGGGCTGGTGACGAACAGCATGGCCAGGCTGCCGATGACGGTGACCGTGCTGCGCAGCGCAACGGACATGGTCGAACCGACCACGCTGCGCAGCAGTTCGGTGTCCGCGGTCAGGCGCGAGACCAGTTCTCCGCTGCGGCTGCGGTCGTGGAATCCGGCGCCCAGCTGGATCAGATGGGCATACAGCTGGCTGCGGAGGTCGGCCACGACCTTTTCGCCGAGCAGCGACACGAAGTAGAAGCGCGCAGCCGTGCCCAACGCCATCACGACCGCCACCAGCATCAGCAGGGCGAAGGCGCGGTTGATCTGGCCGCCGCTGCTGAAACCATGATCGATCATCTGCTTCACCGCCGGTGGCAGGCTCAGCGTGGCGGCCGAAGACACCGCCAGCGCCAGCAGCCAGGCGGTGAACAGGCCGCCATGGCGGCGCACGAACGGCCACAACGTCCGCAGGCTGCCGAGGCGGCGCAGCGGTGGGGTCGAGGCGGGGGCGTCGTCCTTGTCAGTCATCCTGGTCGTCGTCTTGTATGCGGATACGGTCACGGGTGGCGTCGCGCAGGCGGATTTTCAATGCATCGACCTGGTCGGCCGGCAATTCGACCCGCAGGCACACGCCGTTGGCATCGAACCGTTCATCGAGCTTCCCGGCGCCGAAGGCGGGCAGGGTGGCATGCAGGGTGCCCAGATCCTCGAAGCCGGCCAACAGCTGCAGCCGGGCCATCGCCACCAGCGGCAGGCGCGGCGCAGTGCGCAGGCATTCGGCGGCTGCGCCACCGTAGGCGCGCACCAGCCCGCCGGCGCCCAGCTTGATGCCGCCGAACCAGCGCGTTACCACCACCATGACCCGGTCGAAGCCTTGGCCGTCGATCGCCGCCAGGATCGGACGCCCAGCCGTGCCGGCCGGCTCGCCATCGTCGCTGGAACGGTAATCCTGCCCGTGGCGGTAGGCCCAGCAGTTGTGGGTCGCGTCGGCTACGGCCACCCGCTGCAGGAACGCCAGTGCCGCCGTGGCACCATCGATCGGCGCAGCATGGGCAATGAAGCGGCTGTGTTTGACTTCCAGCGTGTGGCTGACCGGCTGGGCGAGGGTATCGGGCATTCCCGCCATTCTACGGGGTTGCCGGAGGTCACTGTCCGCTTCAGTCGTCCAGCAGCGGGCGCAGGTCGCGCGGCAGGCGCGCTTCCGGATACTGCTGCACATAGCGCTCCAGGCTTGCGCGGGCCAAGTCGCGCTGGCCATCGTCGCGGCGCGTGCGGATCTTCTGCAGCCACTGCCGCCGCGGCAGCTGTGCATCGGTGTCCACTTCGGCCTGCACGGCATCCGCACTGAGCCCTGCGTCGGCGCCGCGGCGCATGACGCCGGGCGCGGAGCGGCTCGGGGCCTGGCGTTTCATCGAGGTGATCTCTATCCGATCCATTGCCTGTGCCCGTTCGGCCTCGGCAGCGTTGGCCACTGGCGGCTCGGCAGTGCGTGCTTTCAATGCCCCTGCCGGGGCTGGCGCCAATGCCGGTGCAGGTGCCGAGTAGGCAGCCGGTGCAGGAGGTGCGGGCGGTGCCGCTGCCGGTGCGGGAGGCAGCGCGGCAAAGGAGGTGTCGGCGGCCACTTCTGCAACCCTCGATCGTGCTGCTGATGGTGCCGTCGGTGGCGGCGCAGCAGCGGCCTCGGCCGGCGCAGGCCTGGGCGTGCGCGCGACGGACGGTGCCGGGGGGGGAGCGACCGGGGCTGCCTCGGGTGCTGCAGGTGCGGCGGCGGTTTCCGCAGCCGCAACCGCACTGTCGGCTGCGCTGCTCCCAGCGGCCGGATCGGCAGCCGCGACGTCCGCCGTAGCCGGCGCTGCAGCAACAGCGGACTCGCCCGCCGGAACCGGCGGCGGTTCCGGGCGCAGCTGCCAGGCGATGCCGATGGCGAACACCATCGAGGCGGCAATGCCGAACACCGCCGGCCACCGTGGGCGCGTACGCTGCGTGCGTGGCGCGTCCGGTGAAGCAACAGCCTCGGCAGCCGGTGCGTCCACCGCAGCGCGCGCCGCGGCCAGGATGGTGGCGTCCAGCGCGGTCGGTGGGGCCTGTTCGATGCGGCGGCCGAGCAGGCGCGCCAGCTCGCGTTCTTCCGGCGTCAGCGGATCGTTTCGGTTCATGCGTTCAATCCCGCACGCAGCTTGTCCATCGCATAGCGCAGCCGCGATTTCACGGTTTCCCGGCCTACGCCGGTGATCTGGCCGATCTCCTCCAGGCTCAGTTCCTGATCCAGCCGCAGCTGCAGCACTTCGCGCTGCTCGGGCGGCAGTTGCTCCATCGCCAGCTGGATGCGGCGACGTTGTTCGAAATCGGAAAGCTCGGCTTCCGGGGTCTGACCGTCCTCGATCGCGGCCAGGCGCAGATCGGCGTCGGCCGGTGCGGAAGGGCGATGGCGGGCGGCGCGCCAATGGTCGTTCAGCCGGTTGTGGGCGATGCGGAACAGCCAGGTGCTGAATGCAGCGTCAGGCTGCCAGCCGGCGCGGGCGCTGATCACCCGCTGCCAGACATCCTGGAAGATCTCCTCGGCCAGCGCGTTGTCGCGCACCTGCCGCAGCAGGAAACCGAACAGGCGCTTGCGATGGCGCGCATACAGGCTTTCGAACGCGCGCAGGTCGCCACCGGCCCAGGCCAGCATCAAGGCTTCATCGGTTGGCAGTGCGCTGGCTTCCACGGCGTACAGGGTAAGGCCTGCAGGCGGTGGCGCATAGCCGGTGACGGGGGCGGGCAGGGCGAGGTTCATGGCGTGGAAGCGGCTATGGACAGCAGGAAAAACGTACGGGCGCACGATTCGGGGTTGATGGGCTTCCATTGCCCCCCGGGTGGCGCGCTATGCTCGGCGGCTCAGGGGAGGCGACGCGCAGACGGCGCCAAGAGATTGTCATTTGTCCAGGCACGTTGAACCGGCAGAAGAGCCACCACACGAGGCCGTGCTGAGCACGGCGCTGGTGCGCGCATTGCATGCGCTGCTGCCGGATTCGGCCGTGGTCCGCGTTGGCTGGAACGATCTGCAGCTGGGATGCGGCCAGGGCGGCTGGCCGGCGGTCGTCGCGGCTGGCGCATCCACGGCGCCGGGCGTCGGCGACGGTTGCCATGGCTGGGAATATGACGGTGCCCGTCTGCAGCTATCGGTGGAAGGTGCGGTGCCTTCCGCGGCGTGGTGGGGGCTGGCCCGGCAGGCCATGGAACTGGCATTGCAGCGCGGCCGCCAGGCCGGGCAGATCAAGGCGCTGGAGGAGGCTGAACGGCTGCAGCAGGCGCTGTTCCAGATCGCCGATCTGGCTGGCGCCGATCTGGAGATGTCGGAGATGCTGCGCCACGTGCACGGCGTGCTTGGCACGCTGATGTACGCGGAAAACTGCTACATCGTCGAATACGACGACGTCCGCGACCAGATCCGTTTCCTGTACTTCGCCGACCAGGTCGACGACTTCGTCGCCGATCCGTCCCAGAGCCATGACGCCGGCGAGATGCCGCGCAGCCTGACCGTGGCGTTGCTGCGCCACGGCAAGCCGCTCAGCGGCCCCTCGCGCGAGCTGCTGGCGCGTGTGGTCGGGCAGGAGCACGACCCGCAGCGTGGCCCGGAGAGCCTGGACTGGCTGGGCGTGCCGATGCTGCGCGATGGCCGCGTCTGCGGCGCCATCGTGGTGCAGAGCTATGAGCTGGCGGCCCGCTATGGCGAGGCCGAGCGGGCGCTGCTGGGCTTTGTAGCGCAGCATGTGCAGACCGCGATGGACCGGCGCCAGGCGCAGGTGCGGCTGGAACAACAGGTGGAGCGGCGCACGCTGGAGCTGCAGCGCGCCAACCGCAGCCTGCAGGATGAAGTGGCCGAGCGCCGCCGTGCCGAGCAGCTGCAGACCGCGCTGTACAACATCGCCGAAATGGCGATGTCGGCCGACAGCCTGGCCCAGTTCTATGGGCAGGTGCATGGCGTGGTCGGACGCCTGCTTGATGCGCGCAATTTCTATATCGCGCTGGTGAACGGGACGGGCAACGGCCTGGACTTCGTCTATTCGGTGGACGAGCACAACGCCAGCCGCGCGCCACGCCCGTTCAGCCGCGGCCTGACCGAGTATGTCGTGCGCAACCGGCGGCCGCTGCTGGCGTCGCGGGAGCAGATCGACGCACTGCTGGCCAGCGGCGAGGTGCGCGAATCGGGCGCGCGCTCACATTGCTGGCTGGGCGTGCCGCTGCTGCGCGATGATGAGGCGGTCGGCGCGATCGTGGTGCAGAGCTACAGTCCGAACAGCACGTTCAGTGTGCACGATCAGCGCCTGCTGACCTTCGTTGCACAGAACATCGGAACCGGGCTGGCGCGCCAGCGCGACCAGCAGCAGCTGCGTTCGGCGCATGCCGAGCTGGAAAAGCGCGTGGAGGAACGTACCCGCGAGCTGGCCGAGGTCAACGAAAAGCTGCTCGGGCAGATTGGCGAGCGTCTGCGTGCCGAGCAGCGCCTGACCCATCAGGCCATGCACGATGCGCTGACCGGCCTGCCCAACCGCCTGCACCTGCTCGATCGCCTGCAGGATGCGCTGGCGCTGGCCAGGCGTGAGGGTGGGCCGGTGTTCGCCGTGCTGTTCCTCGACCTGGACCGCTTCAAGCTGGTCAACGACAGCATTGGCCACGCCGCCGGCGATCGCATGCTGGTGGAGGTAGCCAAACGCATCGTATCGATGGCCGGCCCCGAGGATGTAGTGGCGCGACTGGGGGGCGATGAATTCGCGGTGCTGCTGCAATGTCCGCAGGGGTTGGCACAGGCCCTGGATTTCGGCCAGCGGCTGTTGCTGGCACTGCAGGAATCGATGTGGATCGCCGGGCGCGAGCTGTTCCCGTCCGGCAGCCTCGGTATCGCCTTGTGGAACCCCCGCTACCGTACCGGTGAAGAGCTGCTGCGCGACGCCGATGCAGCGATGTACCGGGCCAAGGCGCAGGGCCACGACCGCTGTGCGATCTTCGATGAGGACATGCGCGAGCAGGCCATGCGCAGCCTTGATCTGGAAGCTGACCTGCGCCGTGCGATCAACAACCGCGACTTCGTCCCGTTCTACCAGCCGATCGTGCGTCTGTCCGATGGCGAGGTGGTGGGGCACGAGGCATTGCTGCGCTGGCAGCACGAGCGCCGTGGCCTGCTGCTGCCCGGGGCGTTCCTGGAGCTTGGCGAGGAAAGCGGCCTGATCGAACAGGTCGACTGGCTGATCTACGAACAGGTCATCGCGGGACTGGCCGAAGGCGGCCACAGCTATGTTTCGGTGAACGTATCGCCGCGCCATTTCCGCTCGGCCGAGTTCAGTGGCCGCCTGTTCGGTCTGCTCGATGCATGCGGCGCAGATCCGCGCCGGCTTCGCCTGGAGATTACCGAGGTGGCGCTGCTGGACGACAGTCCGCACACGCTGCGCATCCTGCAGGGCCTGCGCGAGCGCGGCATCCAGGTGCAGCTGGACGATTTCGGTACCGGCTTCTCGGCGCTGTCCTACCTGCACCGCTTCCCGATCAGCACGCTGAAGATCGACCAGAGCTTCATCGCAGGACTGCATGGGCCGGAAGTGCAGAGCACGCGGGCCCTGGTCGAAGGCGTGCTGTCGCTGGCGCGCACGCTGGGCATCGAGACCATCGGCGAGGGCATCGAGACCGAGGCGCAGCGGCAGACCCTGCGAGAACTGGGCTGCGATTACGGCCAGGGCTACCTGTTGGGGCGGCCCGCCCCGTGGTCGCACGCGGCGGGCTAGCCACCGCTTGCGGCTGCATCAACGCAGGGCGGCGCGGCGCTTCTCGTCAATCCACTTCGAGGCCTGCGCCGGCTGGTAGTTCTTCATCCACTCCAGCATTTCTTCGATGTCCGAGCCGTACCACAGGTCCTGGCGCTGGTCCGGATGCAGGAAGCGCTCTTCCACCATGCGGTCGATCATGCCGATCAGCGGCGCGTAGAAACCTTCCACGTCGAGGAACGCGCACGGCTTGTTGCCGATGCCCAGCTGGCGCCAGGTCAGCATCTCGAAGATCTCTTCCATCGTGCCGAAGCCACCGGGCAGGGTGACGAAGCCGTCGGCCAGGTCGAACATGCGCGACTTGCGCTCATGCATCGAACCGACGATCTCCAGTTCGGTCAGGCCGCGGTGGGCCACTTCCCAGTCGGCCAGCTGGCGCGGAATGACGCCGGTTACCTCGCCGCCGGCGGCGAGCGCGGCATTGGCCACGGTTCCCATCAGGCCGACGTTTCCGCCGCCGTACACCAGGCGCAGGCCGTCGCGGGCGATACGGTCGCCCAGGGCAATGGCGCGTTCGGTATAGGCCGGCTTGCTGCCAGCGTTGGAACCACAGTAGACGCAGATCGACTTCATGGGGGGTCTTGTCTCTTGGTGCGGAAACGAAAACGCCCCGCCGGCAACCGGGTCAGCGGTTGCGGGCGGGGTGCGGGTGGATTATCCCCTTCTGTAGCGCCGAAGCGAAGCGGCCGCTTACGCCGCTGCAGCCTGCTCGCGGCGCGGGCCTTCACGCAGGGCGCGGCCGACCATGCCCACCAGCAGGTCCAGCTCCTCGCTGTCCATGCCGAAGTGCGGGGTGAAGCGCAGCGAGTTCTCGCCGCCATGGATCACGTTGATGCCGTGCTGTCGCAGCCATTCCTCGGTGGAATTGGCGCCGTAGCACTTGAACTGCGGGGCCAGCTCGCAGGAGAACAGCAGGCCGGTGCCCTGCACCTTGGTGATCAGGCCGCCCAGTTCGCTCTTGAGCTGTTCCAGCTTGCGCACGGCTTCGGCACCGCGTTCGGCGATGTTGGCACGCACCTGCGGGGTCAGCTGCGCCAGGGTGGCGCAGGCCACGTCCAGCGCACGCGGGTTGCTGGTCATGGTGTTGCCGTAGATGCCCTTGCGGTACAACTGCGCGGCATGCTCGGTCACCGCCAGCACCGACAGCGGGTACTGCGCGGCGTTGAGCGCCTTGGAGTAGGTCTCCATGTCCGGCGGATCCAGGCCTTCGAAGCCCGGGTAATCGACCACCGACAGCACGCCATGCGCGCGCAGGCCAGCCTGGATCGAGTCCAGCAGCAGCAGGCTGCCGTGTGCATGGGTCAGTTCACGGGCCACGGCATAGAACGCCGGCGGTACCGAGCGGCCGGGGTCGCCTTCGCCCATCACCGGCTCCAGGAACACTGCCTCGATGAACCACTGGTTGCGCGCGGCATCCTCGAACACCTTGCGCAGGCCGGCCTCGTCATAAGGCGCCACGGTGATCACCGAGTCCTCGCCGCGATAGCTGGCCAGGTGCTGCATGTAGCTCTTGCGGCTGGAATCGGAATACAGGGCAGGGCGGTCGGTACGGCCATGGAAGCTGCCCTTGACCACCACGCGCTTGATCGCCGCACCGGCGTGGCGCGCGCCCGGGTCGGTCTGCAGCTTGGCGTTGACGTCGGCGATGCGCGCGGCCAGGCCAACCGCTTCGGAGCCGGAATTCAGGCACATGAACCGCGCGAACGGGCAGCCCCCACGGCGGTGGCCGATTTCGGCGCGCAGGGCGGTGATGAATCGCTGCTGCGACAGGCTGGGGGTCATGATGTTGGCCATCACCTGCGGGCGGGCCATTGCCTCCAGCACGGCATCCGGGGTGTGCCCGAAGCCGAGCATGCCGTAGCCGCCGGCGTCGTACAGCACCGCGCCCTTCAGGGTGACCACCCACGGCCCGCGTGCGGCCAGCGCCACGTACGGGGTCACTGCATCATCGGCATAGAAATTGACGAACCCGTCCTGCATCGCGTCGATCTGCGCCTGTTCATCCTGCGCCAGCAGCGGCCCCAGGTCGGCCTGCACGCGCGCGAATTCCTCGGCGGCGGCGTCCACCGCGGCGATCAGCTGCGGGTGGTTGGCGGACAGGGCGGTCAGAGTGGCATCGTCCAGGCCGGAGGTGAGGCGGGTGCCGGGCTGGTTGCGCAGGGGGGCGAGGCGTTCGATGAAGCTCATTGCAGATCTCCTGAAACAATGGGTCGCACGGGTCTTCAAAAGCAAAACGCGCGTCATCACGCGCGCTTGGGGGCAGGCTCGTGCAGCGGACTTCCGACTCGATGCTAGCACTTGTTTTTTTGCGCGATAACCCCGCAGAAACCTGCTGCATAGCAGCATTTTGCGCGACGTTCGCCGCGAAGTGCGCCGGCTCGCAGACGCTGGCCGTACAATGCGCGCCATTGTCGACCTGTTGCCGCCCACTGCCTTGAAGAAGTCCGATTTCCATTACGACCTGCCGGCTGAACTGATCGCACAGGCGCCCCTGGCCGAACGTTCCGCAAGCCGCCTGCTGCTGGTACCGCCGGCGCCCGATGCCTTCACCGACCTGCAGGTGCGTGACCTGCCGTCGCTGCTGCAGCCGGGCGACCTGCTGGTGTTCAACGACACCCGGGTGATCCCGGCGCGCCTGTTCGGGCAGAAGGCCAGCGGCGGCCGCGTCGAGATCCTGATCGAGCGCCTGCTCGGCGCCCAGCAGGCCCGCGCGCAGGTGGGCGCCAGCAAGTCACCGAAGGCCGGCAGCCGCATCGCGCTGGATGCCGGTGGCGAAGCCGAGGTGCTGGGCCGCGACGGCGAGTTCTACGTGCTGCAGTTCCATGTGCCGGAATCGTTGGAACAGTGGCTGCTGCATGCCGGCCGCCTGCCGCTGCCGCCCTACATCCAGCGCGAGCCGGGTGTGGACGACCGCGAGCGCTACCAGACGGTGTTCGCGCGTGAAGTGGGGGCGGTGGCCGCGCCGACCGCAGGCCTGCATTTCGACGAACCGTTGCTGGCCGCGCTGAAGGACAAGGGCGTGGACTTCGGCCACGTCACCCTGCACGTGGGCGCGGGCACCTTCCAGCCGGTGCGCGCCGATGACCTGAAGGACCACGTGATGCACCGCGAGTGGCTGAACGTCGGCGCCGAACTTGTGCAGCAGGTGCGGCACACGCGCGCCGCCGGCGGCCGCGTGATCGGCGTCGGCACCACCGTGGTGCGCGCGCTGGAAAGCGCGATGCGCGATGGTGAGCTGCTGCCGTTCGCGGGTGAAACGCAGATCTTCATCACCCCGGGCTACCGCATCCGCAGCGTCGACGCGATGGTGACCAACTTCCACCTGCCGGAAAGCACGCTGCTGATGATGATTTCCGCGTTCGCTGGCAAGGAGCGCGTGTTCGAGGCCTACCAGCACGCGATCGAGCAGCGCTACCGCTTCTTCAGCTACGGCGACGCGATGCTGCTGTTCCCGCAGGCGGGGTGAGGCGGCAGGGTAGCCCGGGAGGGCAGGGGCCCCTGTGCGTGCGCACCTTGGTGCGCACGCTTTCTTGGGAGACAATAGGCGACTATTTGCCTGAATGACCGCTCCATGTCCCGACTGCAGTTCCAGCTCAAGACCCGCGACGGCCGTGCCCGCCGTGGCCGCCTGACCTTCCCGCGCGGCACGGTGGAAACGCCGGCCTTCATGCCGGTGGGGACCTATGGCTCGGTCAAGGGCATCCTGCCGGACCAGGTGCGTGCGCTGGGCGCCGAGATCATCCTCGGCAACACCTTCCACCTGTACCTGCGCCCGGGCCTGGACATCATCGCCGACCACGGCGGCCTGCACGGCTTCTGCCGCTGGGACGGCCCGATCCTGACCGACTCCGGCGGCTTCCAGGTGTTCTCGCTGGCCCACCGCCGCAAGATCACCGAGCAGGGCGTGACCTTCGCCTCGCCGACCGACGGTGCCCGCGTGTTCCTGGGCCCGGAAGAGAGCATGAAGATCCAGAAGGTGCTCGATTCGGACGTGGTGATGATCTTCGACGAGTGCACCCCGTACCCGGCCACCGAGGATGTGGCGCGCCGCTCGATGGAGCTGAGCCTGCGCTGGGCCCAGCGCAGCCGCAACGCGCATGACGAGTTGGGCAACGACGCGGCCCTGTTCGGCATCGTCCAGGGTGGCGTGCACACCGACCTGCGCAGCCGCTCGGCCGAAGCCCTGCAGACGATCGGCTTCGACGGCTATGCCATCGGCGGCCTGGCCGTGGGCGAGCCGGAGCACGAGCGCAACGCCATGCTCGACCACCTGGATCCGGAGCTGCCGGGTGACCGCCCGCGCTATCTGATGGGGGTGGGCCGACCGGAGGACCTGGTCGAGGGTGTCGCCCGCGGCGTGGACATGTTCGACTGCGTGATGCCGACCCGCAACGCCCGCAACGGCCACTATTTCACCTCGTTCGGCACCGTTCGCATCCGCAACTCCCAGTACGCGCGCGACATGGACCCGATCGAGCCCGGCTGCGGCTGCGTGGCCTGCACCGGTGGCTACACCCGTTCCTACCTGCGCCACCTGGACCGCTGCAACGAGATGCTGGCGCCGATGCTGGGCACCCTGCACAACCTGTTCTATTACGAAAAGCTCATGGCCGACATCCGTGCGGCGATCGAGGCGGGAACCTTCCTGGCCTTCCGTGAGTCCTTCTACGCGGCACGCGGGGCGGTAGCACCGCCGCTGTAACCCGAACGCCCCCTGCCAAACGGCCCAAGGACGAACGCCCGGGGCCGTGGCATACTTCAAGGCTGACCCAGATCCGCGGTCGACACCTCGTGCCCGTGAAACGGCCGAAGCGCCGCCCAACCAAAGGACCAACGATGAACCTGCTTGCCTTCCTGATTCCCGCCGCCCACGCCCAGGCCGCCGGCGGCCAACCGCAGGGCATGGGCCTGACCACGCTGCTGTTCCCGATCATCCTGATCGCCATCATGTACTTCCTGATGATCCGCCCGCAGATGAAGCGGCAGAAGGAGCACAAGGCCATGCTGGAGAAGATCAAGCGTGGCGACGAAGTGCTGACCAACGGCGGCATCGCCGGCAAGGTCACCGACATCGGCGACAACTTCATCACCATCGAAGTGGCCGAGAACGTGCGCATCCGCGTGCAGAAGGGCGCTGTCGGCAGCGTGCTGCCGACCGGCACCCTGGATTCGGCCAAGTAAGCCACTCCCTTTCCGAAGCACAACCGCGGCGCCGGGGATGGCGCCGCGCGGGACCCAAGCAATGCTCGAATTTCCACGCTGGAAGTACGTCGTCATCCTGATCGTACTGGCGCTCAGCACGCTGTACGCGCTGCCCAACATCTACCAGAAGGACCCGGCCCTCCAGATCACCGCCAACCGTGGCGGGCAGATCGACGATGCGCTGCGCGACCGTGTGTTGGCCGACCTGAAGACGGCCGGTGTCACCACCATCGGTGTCGAGAAGGAAGGGGAAAGCCTGATCGTCCGCCTGCCGGACCTGAAGGCGCAGTCCGCTGCCAGCGATGCCCTGCGTGACACGATTGGCGAAAAGTACACCGTGGCCCTGAACCTGGCCTCGACTGTGCCGGACTGGTTGGCCAAGCTGGGCGGTCGCCCGATGGTGCTGGGCCTGGACCTGCAGGGTGGCGTGCACTTCGTGCTGCAGGTCGACCAGAAGGCCGCCCTGGACAAGCGCCTGGACGCCTACACCGAAGACGTGCGCAGCACCCTGCGTGACGCGCGCATCGCCTACCAGTCGGTGGAGCGCCGCGCAGACAACAGCATCGTCGCCAACCTGAGCCCGTCCGCCGGTGACGACGCCGCGCAGCGTGCCCGTACCGCCCTGGTCAAGGCTCAGCCGACCCTCGGCTACGACGTCAGTGGCAACCGCATCACGGTGACCGTGCCGGAAACCGAGATCGCGCAGATCGCCAACGGCGCCATCGAGCAGAACATCAACACCCTGCGCAACCGCGTGAACCAGCTCGGCGTGGCCGAGCCGATCATCCAGCGCCAGGGCGCCGACCGCGTGGTCGTGCAGTTGCCGGGCGTGCAGGACACTGCCGAAGCCAAGCGCATGATCGGTGCCACTGCCACCCTGGAATACCGCGCGGTGGTTGAAGGCAATGCGCAGGACGCCATCAACTCCGGCCGCATCCCGCCGGAAGCGAAGGTCTACCAGCAGCGTGACGGCCGCGGCCCGATCCTGCTGAACAAGCGCGTGATCGTCACCGGCGACCAGATGGTCGGCGCGCAGGCGGTGACCGATTCGAACAGTGGCTCACCGGCGGTCAGCGTGACGCTGAACAACGTGGGTGGCCAGCGCATGTTCGACTTCACCAGCGCCAACGTGAACAAGCCGATGGCGGTGGTCTACACCGAGCGCGTGCCGACGGTGACCGTCGTCGACGGCCAGGAAGTGCGTGGCTTCAAGGTCAACGAGGAAGTGATCTCGGTGGCCAACATCAACGGCGTGTTCGGCAAGAACTTCCAGACCACCGGTCTGCAGAAGAAGGAAGCCGAGGACCTGGCCAAGCTGCTGAAGTCCGGCTCGCTGGCCGCGCCGATGGACTTCGTTGAAGAGCGTGTGGTCGGCCCGAGCCTGGGCGCGGAGAACGTCAAGAATGGTATGCGCGCCGTGGTGTTCGCCTTCCTGTTCACCCTGGTGTTCTTCAGCGTCTACTACCGCATGTTCGGCGTGATCACCTCGCTCGCGATGCTGTTCAACCTGCTGATCGTGGTGGCGGTGATGTCGCTGTTCGGCGCGACCATGACCCTGCCTGGCTTCGCTGGCCTGGCGCTGTCGGTTGGCCTGTCGGTGGACGCCAACGTGCTGATCAACGAGCGCATCCGTGAAGAACTGCGTGCCGGCGTGCCGGGCAAGACCGCGATCGTGACCGGTTACGAGCGTGCCTCGGGCACCATCCTCGACGCCAACCTGACCGGCTTGATCGTCGGCGTGGCGCTGTTCGCATTCGGTACCGGTCCGCTGAAGGGCTTCGCGCTGACCATGATCATCGGTATTTTCGCCTCCATGTTCACCGCGATCACCGTGTCGCGTGCGCTGGCGACGCTGATCTACGGCCGTCGCAAGAAGCTCCAGAACGTGGCCATCTGACGGGACGACACGCACATGAAACTGTTTCCGCTGCACATCCTCCCGAACGACACCAAGATCGACTTCATGCGCTGGCGCCATGTCGCGATGGTCGTCACGGTCATCGTGTTCTTGGCCTCGGTCGCCATCATCGGCGTCAAGGGCTTCAATTACGCGCTGGACTTCACCGGTGGCACCCTGATCGAAGCCCGCTTCGACAAGGCGGTGGACGTCGAGCAGGTCCGCACCAAGCTCGAGCAGGGCGGCTTTGACGGCGCCCAGGTGCAGAGCGTCGGTGGCAACACCGACCTGCTGATCCGCCTGGCCCCGCACGGTGAGCACGCTGCCGGCACCGGCGACGCCGCGCACGAGGACAAGGCTACCGCTGCCGCCGTCGTGAAGGCGCTGTCAACCGCCGACAACCAGGCCACCGTGCTCCGTAACGAGTTCGTGGGCCCGCAGATCGGCAAGGACCTGGCGATGAATGGCCTGTACGCCACCATCTTCATGCTGGCCGGCTTCCTGATCTACATTGCCGTGCGCTTCGAATGGAAGTTCGCGGTTACCGCCAGCATCGTGGCGATGTTCGACCTGATCGTGACGGTGGCTTACGTGTCCCTGCTGGGCCGTGAGTTCGACCTGACCGTGCTGGCTGGCCTGCTGTCGGTGATGGGCTTTGCGATCAACGATCTGATCGTGGTCTTCGACCGCGTCCGCGAGAACTTCCGCAGCCTGCGCGTGGACTCGATGGAAGTGCTGAACCGTTCGATCAACCAGACGCTGTCGCGTACGGTGATTACTGCGGTGATGTTCTTCCTGTCCGCGCTTGCCCTGTACATGTACGGCGGCAGCTCGATGGAAGGCCTGGCCGAGACGCACATGATCGGTGCGGTGATCGTGGTGCTGTCCTCGATCCTGGTGGCGGTGCCGATGCTGACCATCGGTTTCCTGCGCGTCAGCAAGCAGGACCTGCTGCCGAAGGCGAAGGACGTCGAGGCCCTGGCCCGTCGCCCGTAAGCGTTCGCGCTGCACGCAACACACAGAGAACCCCGCGCAAGCGGGGTTTTTTGTGGGCAGGGCTGGTATGCGTCATCGCATGCGCGCTGTCGCTCCCACGCTTCTCTGCGCGAACCGTGGGCCCCACTTACCAGCTCCCAGACCCCCGCCGCTTCGCGGCCGCCCCCTGACTCAGGGGGCTCTGCCCCAGACCGGTTCCGCACGGCTGATGGTGGGTGCCGACCGTTGGTCGGCACATCTGTCAGATATCGAATGAATTCAACCGTGCCGACCAACGGTCG
>NZ_JAWIRX010000016.1:0-61664 GCF_036319965.1 Stenotrophomonas sp. SMYL41
CCCCCCCCCCCCCCCCCCCCCCCCGCCCCCCCCACGGAATCCTCGCTTTTGAAGTTGACGTTGTCCTTGCTTGAAAGCCTCTGCGGGTGCCGGGTGCCGCCCGGCCGACTTCCGCCACTTGCGGTGACAGCGACGGCCCACTAGCCTTCGGCCGTCGTTCACCACCCAAGGACCGCCCGTGAAACACCGTCATCTCCTGCTGGCCTCGGCAATCGCCGCCGCCACGCTGGCCCTGGTCGCCTGCAAGAAGGAAGCTGCCCCAGGTACCGATACCGCCAGCAGCAGCGCCCCGGCCGGCGAAACGGCCGACCAGTTCGTGGCCCGCATCAATGCCGAATTCAAGGCCGCCTACCCGGAGATGACCTCGGCGCAGTGGCTGTCCTCCACCTACATCAACAGTGACTCCGAACGCATCGCGGCCAAGGCCAACGAGCGTTCGCTGACCCAGCTCAACAGCTGGATCGAACAGGCCGCCAGGTTCGACGGCAAGCCGATGAGTGAGGACAGCAAGCGCGCGATCCACCTGCTGAAGCTGATGTCGTCGATGCCGGCACCGCGCGATCCGGCCAAGCTGGCCGAGCTGACCCAGATCGCCACGCGCATGGAAGGCAGCTATGGCGCCGGCAAGTACTGCACCGATGCCAACGATCCGAACTCCTGCCGCCAGCTGGGCGAGCTGGAGCAGGTGCTGGCGCGCAGCCGCGATTACGACCAGCAGCTCGACGCCTGGCAGGGCTGGCACAGCACCACCAAGAGCATGCGCGGCGACTACCAGAAGTTTGTCGGGCTGGTGAACGAAGGTGCCAAGGGCATGGGCTTCACCGATGCCGGGCAGATGTGGCGCAGCGGCTACGACATGCCGCCGGAGCAGATCGGCCCGGAAACCGACCGCCTGTGGGAGCAGGTCAAGCCGATGTACGAGCAGCTGCACTGCTATGCACGCGGCAAGCTGGACAAGACCTACGGCAAGGACAAGGCCGAAGTGGGCAACGGCCTGATCGCCGCGCACCTGCTGGGCAACATGTGGCAGCAGGACTGGTCGAACCTGTGGGACCAGCTGGAACCGTACCCGGGTGCCGGCAGCCTGGACATCACCGCAGCGCTGGAAAAGCAGTACCAGACCAACCTGAGCGCGGCGCTGGCCAAGGCTGGCAAAGATGCCAACGTAGCGGCGCAGTACAAGGCACAGCGCGAGGCCGAACTGCGTACCGCCAAGCAGATGACCGAACGCGCGCAGGACTTCTACGTGTCGCTGGGCATGCCGTCGCTGCCGCAGTCGTACTGGGAGAAGACCCAGTTCATCAAGCCCGATGACCGCGACGTGGTCTGCCACGCCAGCGCCTGGGACATGAACATGGAAGGCGACGTGCGCACGAAGATGTGCATCAAGCCGAACGAAGAGAACTTCACCACCATCTACCACGAGCTGGGCCACATCTATTACGACCTGGCCTACAACCCCCTGCCGCCGCTGTTCCAGGGCGGAGCCAACGATGGCTTCCATGAAGCGATCGGCGACACCATCGTGCTGGCCATGACGCCCAAGTACCTCAGCTCGATCGGCCTGGTCGATGCGCCGACCGAAAGCCGCGAGGCGGTCATCAACAACCAGATGCGCATGGCACTGTCGGGTGTGTCGTTCCTGCCGTTCGGGCTGATGATCGACCGCTGGCGCTGGGGCGTGTTCGACGGTTCGATCACCGCCGACAACTACAACAAGGCATGGTGGGACCTGAAGGCCAAGTACCAGGGCGTGGCACCGGCCAGCACCCGTGGCGAAGAATTCTTCGACCCGGGCGCGAAGTACCACGTGCCGGGCAACACCCCGTACACGCGTTACTTCCTGGCGCGCATCCTGCAGTTCCAGTTCTACAAGGGCCTGTGCGACGCGGCCGGCTACAAGGGCCCGCTGCATGAGTGCACCTTCTACGGCAACAAGGAAGCCGGCCAGAAATACTGGGCGATGCTGAGCAAGGGTGCCAGCCAGCCGTGGCAGGCCACGCTGAAGGAGCTGACCGGCACCGACAAGCTCGATGCCGGCCCGATGATCGAGTACTTCACCCCGGTCAATGAGTGGTTGAAGCAGCAGAACGAAGGCCAGATGTGCGGCTGGCAGGCCAACGCGGCCCCGGCGGCGAAATGAAAAAAGGGGCGGATCCGCAAGGATCCGCCCCTTCAGGTGTTGTAGAGCCGAGCATGGCTCGGCTCGACGGTTTGGCAGCGATCAGCTGACCTTCTTCGCCGCCATCGCTGCAGCCAGTTCGGCCTTGAATTCCTCGAAGGTCTGGCCCTTCTCTTTCGCTTCGGCCTGCGCGGCATCGCGCAGCGCATCGGAGTACATCAGGCGCACTGGCGTGCCGTTGCGCTCGTGCAGCTCACCGGCCTGCATGATCAGCGCCAGTACCTGCGCGGCAGAATCACTGTGGCCGGCGATGCGGCCATCCATGCCCAACACCCATTCGCCATCACGGCGCACGACACCGGCCAGCAGGGTGCGCTGCGCGTCGCGCAGTTCGGCATGCGGCTCCACCGGCGAGGCCTGGGCAGCGGCCTTGTTGGCGGCCTGCTTTTCCTGGCGACGGCGCTGGTCGCGGCGGGTCTTGGAGCTGGTGGACATGGTGCGGTACCGCTGCGAGGGGGGCGCAAGGATAGCGCACCCCGCCCGCAGCGCCGCTTCACGCCACCTCAGTCCAGCACTTTGCCGTGCCGCCAGTAGCCCATGAAGGTGATCGCGCGGCGGTCCAGCCCGCAATCGCGCACCAGGTGGCGGCGGATCGCCATCACTGCCCCCGCCTCGCCCGCCACCCAGGCGTACAGCGGCCCGGCCACGCGGGTATCGGCCTGCTCCCAGAGGATCTGCGTATCGACGTCGATCTCCTCCAGCGCATCGCCGGCAGCCACACCCGAGGCCGCGGCCAACCTTGCCTGGACTGCCTGCAGCAAGGGCTGCCCGTACGCCGCCTGCCCGCGCGGCAACCAGACCAGCTCGGCCGTGGCCGGCGCCTTCAGGGGAACCGCATCACCGGCCTGCGCCACTTCCAGCAGGGCCAACGTACGCGGCGGATCCACCATGGCCGCCAGTTCCTCGAGAATGCCGGCCACGGCCGGCAGCGCGGTCTCGTCAGCCACCAGCAGCACCTGGCCAACGCCGGCCGGCGGCTTCCATTCCCAGCCCTCGCTGCTGTCGGCACAGTCGGCATCCGGGGCCAGCAGCACCACACGGTCGCCCGGCCGTGCATGCATGGCCCAGCGCGAGGCGGGGCCGGTCACGCCGTGGATGACGAAATCGACGTCGACCTCGCCCTGCTCGGCGCGCAGCTGGCGGATGGTGTAGGTGCGCATCGGCGGGCGCTGGTCGTCCGGCAGGGCCCGATAGCGTGGATACCAGTCCTCGCCGCTGGGGACCTGCGGCACCTCCTGGCCGGGCAAGGGGAAGAACACCTTGATGCGCTGGTCCGGGCCTTCGGTCTTCATCCGCGCCACGTCGGCACCGGTGAACACCATGCGGTCCAGGGAAGGGGAAAGAACGCGGCGCTCCTTCAGCGCCACCTCGAACAGGCGGTAGGTCTGCTGCGCAGCCATGGGGGTACCTCATGCAACGACAGTGGATCGGCTGGCTGTTGTGCACCCGTGCACCGGCTGGCTGGAGTACCCAGCCTAGTCCGGTGGTTTCCCGTCGCAAGTGCTGCGGGCGTCACGGCCCGCCCTACCCCTGCACGCTGCTCAGTGACCTGTGCTGGCCGCCTGCGCCGTGTGTTCGCGCTGGTGTTCCCAGTACCAGAACACGAAGCCGGCGCCGAAGAACGCCGCCTGGCCCAGCGCCAGGTGCAGCGGGCTGGCGCTGAGCAGCGGTGACACCACGCCGGCCACCACGGTGCTGATCATCAGCTGCACGAAGGCCTGCAGCGACGAGGCCAGGCCGCGCTGGTGCGGGTACATGTCCAGCACCGCCAGCGCCAGGATCGGGAAGATCAATGCCATGCCCATGCCGCCCAGGAAGATCGGCAGCACCGCCCACGGCAGCACGAACTGCGGCGCCAGCGCCACGTAGCCGACGTTCAGCACCACCGACAGCGCGCACAGGCCGAAACCGATGGCGACCTGGCGGGTGGGCGTGGTGTGCCCGGCCATGCGCCCGGACAGGAACGAGCCGGTGGTCATGCCGCCGATGGTGGGGATGAACAGCCAGGCGAAGCCGCCCTCGCCCAGATGCAGGTGCTGCATCACGAACACCGGCGCCGAGGCGATGTACAGGAAGATGCCGCCGAAACCGATGCTGCCGGCCAACGCCAGGCGCAGGAAGCGCGGGTTGAAACCGATGCGCACGTAATCACGCATCAGCACGCGCGGCGACAACGGCACCCGGGCCTCGACCGGGTGGGTTTCCGGCAGGTAGCGTGCGGTGGCTGCCAGCAGGACCAGTGCGAACACCACCAGGAACCAGAAGATCAGCGGCCAGCCAGCACCGCTGAGCAGGATCCAGCCGCCGATGATCGGCGCGATGGCCGGGGCGATGCCGAACAGCATCGACACCTGGCTCATCAGCCGCTGCGCGTCATGGCCGTGGTACAGGTCGCGGATCACCGCCCGGCCGACGATCATGCCGACGCCTGCAGACAGGCCCTGCAGCGCGCGGAACGCCAGCAGCGTGGTCAGGTCGGTGGACAGCGCACAGCCGACCGAGGCGCCGACGAAAATCACCAGGCCACCGAGGATCACCCGCTTGCGTCCCCAGGCGTCGGACAGAGGGCCATGCGCCAGGCTCATCAGGCCGTAGAACAGCAGGTACACGCTGATGGTCTGCTGCACCGCCACCTCGTCCACCGCCAGGCGCTGGGCCAGCTGCGGGAACGCCGGGAAGATGGTGTCGATCGAGAACGGGCCGAACATGGCCAGGCCGGCGAGCAGCAGGGCCATGCGGCGGGTGGAAGGAGCAACAGCGGCGGTCATGGGGAAGGCGTCCGGCAGGGCCATGCGCAGCACGCACGGCGGGCGCCGATCCCCTTCTGCAGGGACGGCGCCAGATGAATTCGGGTATCCGCCCATCATAGGTGGGGATTGCGCCTGATGCCATGCAGCGGTGCACAAAACGCACGGCCGGGCCATCGGCCATTCAGGCGCAACGGCCGGGCCCGGAGGCGGCTGGCGCGCCCGCAACGGGCTATAATCGGCGGGCAACACGGTGGGAGAAGCGGAACACCGCTGCCGAAGGCGCAACGCCCGTAATCGCTCAGGCCCGATACCACCCGTAACACAACTCTGGAGAGACCGGTTCGATCCGGCGCCGAAGGGGCACGAAGCTGCGGTCCGCCGCGCTTTTAAACTCTCAGGCAAAAGGACAGAGGGGCGCCCCGCAGACCGCCGACCGGCGGCTTGTGCCCGTGCGTGTGCCCTTTCCTGACGGATCCTTCGCCATGTCCCAGAACACCCCTTCCCTGCGTGAGCTCGAGCATCATTCCGCGTTCGTCGAGCGCCACATCGGCCCCAACGATGCCGAGATCGCGCAGATGCTCGACGTCGTCGGCCACGCGTCGCTGGATGCGATGACCGATGCCATCGTACCGGCCAAGATCAAGTCGCCGGCGCCGCTGGCACTGCCGGAGTCGATGACCGAAGTGCAGGCCCTGGCGAAGATCCGTGCGATCGCCGACAAGAACACCGTGCTGCGCAGTTTCATCGGCCAGGGCTACTACGGTACCCACACGCCGAACGTGATCCTGCGCAACATCCTGGAAAACCCGGCCTGGTACACCGCCTACACCCCGTACCAGGCGGAAATCTCGCAGGGCCGCATGGAAGCGCTGATCAACTTCCAGACCCTGTGCGCCGACCTCACCGGCATGGAAATCGCCAACGCCTCGCTGCTGGACGAAGCCACCGCCGCCGCTGAAGCGATGACCCTGGCCAAGCGTTCGGCCAAGTCGAAGTCGGACACCTTCTTCGTGCACGACGCCGTGCACCCGCAGACGCTGGAACTGCTGCGTACCCGCGCAGAACCCATGGGCATCGTGCTGCGCGTCGGCACCCCGGCCGAAGCGCTGGAAGCGGAAGCCTTCGGCCTGCTGCTGCAGTACCCGGATACCTTCGGCCAGGTCGGCGACTACAAGGCGCTGGTCGATGCCGTGCACGCGCGCGGCGGCCTGGTGGCCGTGGCCACCGACCTGCTGGCCCTGACCCTGCTGGCCGCCCCGGGCGAATGGGGCGCGGACATCGTGGTCGGAAACAGCCAGCGTTTCGGCGTGCCGTTCGGCTTCGGCGGCCCGCACGCCGCGTTCATGGCCTGCCGTGACGCCTACAAGCGCTCGATGCCGGGCCGCCTGATCGGCGTCTCGGTCGATGCCCAGGGCAACCCGGCCTACCGCCTGACCCTGCAGACCCGCGAGCAGCACATCCGCCGCGAGAAGGCCACGTCCAACATCTGCACCGCACAGGTGCTGCTGGCGGTGATGGCCTCGATGTACGCCGTTTACCACGGCCCGGACGCCCTGACCCGCATCGCCCGCCGCACCCATCGCCTGGCCTCGATCCTGGCCGCCGCGCTGCGCAACGCCGGCGTGCAGGTCGGCGGTGACTTCTTCGACACCCTGCATGTCACCGGCGTGCATGCCGATGAGATCCACGCCAAGGCCCGCGCCGCCGGCTACAACCTGCGCGCGATCGACAGCGACTCGGTCGGCATCAGCCTGGACGAGACCGCCACCCGCGCCGACGTGGTCGCGCTGGCTGCCGTGTTCGGTGCCCAGGCCGACGTCGACGCGCTGGATGCCAGCACCGCCGATGCACTGCCGGCCGGCCTGCTGCGCCAGTCCGCGTTCCTGACCCATCCGGTGTTCAACACCCACCACAGCGAGCACGAACTGCTGCGCTACCTGCGTTCGCTGGCCGACAAGGACCTGGCGATGGACCGCACGATGATCCCGCTGGGCTCGTGCACCATGAAGCTCAACGCCACCGCCGAGATGATCCCGGTGACCTGGCCGGAGTTCTCGCAGATCCACCCGCTGGTGCCGGCCGACCAGGCGCTGGGCTACAAGGAGCTGATCGACACGCTGGAAGCGATGCTGGTGGAATGCACCGGCTACGACGCGGTCAGCCTGCAGCCGAACTCCGGCGCGCAGGGCGAGTACGCCGGCCTGCTGGCGATCCGCGCCTACCACCGCTCGCGCGGCGAAGACCACCGCGACATCTGCCTGATCCCGGACTCGGCGCACGGCACCAACCCGGCCTCGGCGCAGATGTGCGGCATGAAGGTGGTGGTGACCAAGACCGATGCCAACGGCAACGTCGACGTGGAAGACATCCGCCTCAACGCCGAAAAATACAGCGACCGCCTGGCCGCGATCATGATGACCTACCCGTCCACGCACGGCGTGTTCGAGGAAGAGGTGGTGGAGATCTGCGAGATCATCCACAAGCACGGTGGCCAGGTGTACACCGACGGCGCCAACATGAACGCCCTGGTTGGCGTGGCCAAGCCGGGCAAGTGGGGTTCGGACGTTTCGCACCTGAACCTGCACAAGACCTTCTGCATCCCGCACGGCGGTGGCGGTCCGGGCGTCGGCCCGTGCGCGGTCAAGGAGCATCTGGCCCCGTTCCTGCCGGGCAAGCTGGGTGACAACGGCCCGGTCGGCATGGTCAGCGCAGCCAGCTTCGGCAGCGCCTCGATCCTGCCGATCAGCTGGATGTACATCGCGATGATGGGCCGCGACGGCCTGCGCAAGGCCACCCAGGTCGCGCAGCTCAACGCCAACTACATCGCCAAGCGCCTGGCCCCGCACTTCAAGACCCTGTACACCGGCCGCAACGGCCTGGTGGCACACGAGTGCATCCTCGACGTGCGCCCGTTGGAGAAGACCAGCGGCATCGGTGCCGAGGACGTGGCCAAGCGCCTGATCGACTTCGGCTTCCACGCCCCGACCCTCAGCTTCCCGGTGGCCGGCACGCTGATGGTGGAGCCGACCGAGAGCGAATCGCTGCACGAACTGGATCGCTTCATCAACGCGATGATCCAGATCCGCGAGGAAATCACTGCGATCGAAGACGGCCGCCTGGACCGCGAGGACAACCCGCTGAAGAACGCGCCGCACACTGCCACCGCAGTGACCGCCAGCGAGTGGACCCACGCCTACCCGCGCGAACTGGCCGCCTTCCCGCTGGCCAGCCTGAAGCAGAGCAAGTACTGGCCGCCGGTGGCGCGTGTCGACAACGTGTACGGCGACAAGAACGTGATGTGCGCCTGCATCCCGGTCGATGCCTACAAGGATGATGAAGTCGAGGCTTGATTCCTCACTGCATCGGCAACGAAAACGGCCCGCGCGAGCGGGCCGTTTTCGTAAGGGCGCGTGGACCAAGGCCCGCACCCACACACATCGGATCACGGGTCAGGCATCTGCCCCAGGCTCAACTGCCATGACACGCCGAAGCGGTCCTGCACCCAGCCGTAGCGGTTGCTGAAATCGTAATCGCCCACCGGCATCAGCCAATGGCCGTCCTCGCCCAGCACGCGTGCGGCTCGTTCGAACTGCTCGGCGCCGGAACACTCGACGAACAGCGAGATCGACGGCGAGAAGGTGAAATCGTGCACGTCCAGGCTGTCGAAGCACAGGTAGTGGGTGCCACCGAGCAGGAAGATGGCCTGGCGGACCTGCCCGGGCACGCCAGCGCCGGCCCCCTCGGGGTGGCGTTGCAGGGCCAGCAGGCGGAAGTCGGCAAAGGCTTCGGCGTACAGGGCCAGCGCGGCCTCGGCCTGGCCGGTGAACATCAGGAAGGGACGGCTGCGCAGCATGCGGTGCTCCTGTTCGACGGGCCGATGACGACCCATGCGATCAGGATGGCACGGCGGATGTGCAGCCCCCGTGGTAGTGCCGGCCGCTACCCGGCAGCTTCCATCAAGCCTCGCGCATGCGCCGTGCGATGGCGCTGCTGGCGGCGATCGTGGCAGTCAGCGCCACCATCGACAGGAACTGCAGCCGGGTATGCGCTTCACTCAGCAGCAGCCCGAAGATCAGCGCCAGGATCGCCAGCGCACACACGGTCAGCCACGGGAAGCCGGCCATGCGGAATGGCAGGCGGGTACCCAGGCGATCCGCACGCCTACGCAGCACCAGCTGCGAGACAAGCGACAGCGTCCACACCAGCAGGCAGGTGGAGCCGACGATGTTCAGCAGCACCGGCAGCACTTTGTCCGGGAAGAGCAGCTCCATCACCGTGGCGGCAAATCCGAACAGCACGCTGGCCAGCACGGCGATCACCGGCACCTGGCGCGGGTCGGTCCAGCCAAGCACGGCCGGGGCTTCGCGGCGCTGCGCCAGCGAATACATCATGCGCGAGGCTCCGTAGAGGTTGGCATTGAGCGCCGACAGCAGCGCGATCACTGCAATCAGGGTGATGGCGGTACCGGCGCCCGGGATGCGGGCGATGTCCAGCACGGCGGCGAACGGCGACTTCAGCGCGTCGCTCGTCCACGGCACCACGGCGATGATCACGCTCAGCGAGCCGATGTAGAACACCAGGATGCGCCAGGCCACGGTGCGGATGGCCCGGGCAATGCTGCGCTCGGGATCTTCGGTTTCAGCCGCCGCAACGGCCACGATCTCAGTGCCGCCAAAGGCAAAAACGACAACCAGCAGCGCCGCGCCGATCCCGGCCAGGCCCTTGGGTGCAAATCCGCCGTGCTCGGTGAAGTTGCTCAGGCCTGGCGAGGTGACCTGCGGCAGCCACCCCATCAGCAGCGCCACACCGATGGCGATGAAGGCCAGGATCGCCGCCACCTTGAGGATGGCGAACCAGAATTCGAACTCGCCGAAGTTCTTCACCCCGAGCAGGTTGATCGCGGTGAAGAACAGCATGAACGCCAATGCCGCCATCGGTACCGGTATCGCCGGCCAGACGGTAGCCAGCAGCCCGGCGGCGCCCACCGCTTCGGCGGCGATCACGATCACCAGCTGCACCCACCACAGCCAGCCGACCGTGGCGCCGGCCGTGGCGCCCATGGCATCGGCGGCGTACACCGAGAACGCACCGCTGGTCGGCTTGGCCGCCGCCATCTCGCCCAGTGCGTTCATCACGATGATCACCAGCGCACCGGCTACCAGATACGACACCAGCACCGCCGGGCCTGCGGCCTGCACACCCACGCCCGAGCCGAGGAACAGGCCGGCACCGATGGCGCTACCCAAGCCCATCATGATCAGCTGGCGGGGCTTGAGCGAATGTCCGAGGCGGGACGGCGAAGCGGTCGGAATCGAGTTGGGCATCGGCGGGGCTGGCGGCGGGCTACAGGGGCGACACCTTACCCTGTCCCGTGCCCACGGGGATAGGCACAGCGCAGCAGGCGGCTCAGGCCAGCGCCGGCTCGCCGACGTTCCCACCGATACGGGCACGGTAGGCGCGTGGCGAAAAACCGGTTTCAGCCTTGAACTTGCGGGTAAAGGCACTCTGGTCGCTGAAACCGCAGGCCTGGCCGATGCAGGCGATGCTGTCGTCGCCATGCAGCAGGTGCATGGCCATCTGGATCCGCAGCCGGGTGAGCACCTGCTGCGGGGTCATCTGGAACACCTTGCGGAAACTGCGCTCCAGCTTGGACAGCGAGAAGCCGGTGATGTCCAGTAGCGTCTGCATGCGCACGTTCTCGGCGTAGTGCGCGTTGAGATGGGCCAGCGCCAGCCGCAGCTGCTCGTACTGGGTGCCCAGGCTGTCCTTCTGCCCCAGGTCGCGGGAGATGCCGATCAGGCCCTCTATGGCCCCGTCGACCACCAGCGGGCGCTTGCAGGTCAGGCACCAGCCCGGTTCGCGGTTGGCGAACAGGTGCAGCTCCATCAGGTTCTCGATCACCTCGCCGGACAGCACGCGGGCATCCTGGTCGACGTAGTCCGCACTGAGGCCGGTCGGGTAGATCTCGGCCGCGGTACGGCCGATCACGTCCTTGCGCGCGCGCAGGCCCAGCCGCCGCAGCATGGTCTGGTTGACGTGGGTATAACGCCCCTGGCGGTCCTTGATGAAGAACAGCACATCCGGGATGGCGTCGAACAGGGCTTCGATGTCGGCGGGCTCGACTCGCATGTAGCAAGCATACCCGAGCCTGCTTTTGCCTGTACGTTCACCTTTGCCGGACCTTGGTTTAACGGGTCCGGTTCCAGTGTCGTGGTTCCCTTTGATGATCCGGAGCCACCATCCATGGCCGCCAGCAAGCCGACCGGCAAGCGCGCAACCGCCCAGACCGAGAACGATCGCCGGGGCAATGGCGATGAACTGCACCAGCAGGCCGGGGGCAGCCACCCGGCGATGACCACCGACCAAGGCATCCCGGTGGCGGACAACCAGAACTCCCTGCGGCAGGGACCTCGGGGACCCACACTGCTGGAGGACTTCATCCTGCGGGAGAAGATCACCCACTTCGACCATGAGCGCATCCCCGAGCGCATCGTGCACGCACGTGGCAGCGCGGCACATGGCTACTTCGAGTTGACCCGATCGCTGGCGGCCCACAGCCGTGCACGCATCCTGACCGAGGTAGGCGTGAAGACGCCAGTATTCACCCGCTTCTCGACCGTGGCCGGTGGCGCGGGCTCGGTGGATACCCCGCGCGACGTGCGCGGCTTTGCGGTCAAGTTCTATACCCGGGAAGGCAACTGGGATCTGGTCGGCAACAACATCCCGGTGTTCTTCATCCAGGACGCGATGAAATTCCCGGACCTCGTGCATGCGGTGAAGATGGAGCCTGATCGTGCCTTTCCTCAGGCCGCCTCCGCCCACGACACTTTCTGGGATTTCATCTCGCTGATGCCCGAATCGATGCACATGATCATGTGGGCGATGAGTGATCGCGCCATCCCGCGCTCGCTGCGCATGATCGAGGGTTTTGGCGTGCACAGCTTCCGCCTGCTGAACGAGGCGGGTGACTCGACCTTCGTGAAGTTCCACTGGCGGCCAAAGCTGGGCATCCAGTCCACGGTGTGGGACGAAGCGCTGAAACTGCAGTCGGCCGACAACGACTTCCATCGCCGCGACCTGTTCGAGGCCATCCAGCGCGGCGACTTCCCGGAATGGGAACTGGCAGTGCAGCTGTTCACCGAAGAACAGGCCGACAGTTTCCCGTTCGATCACCTGGATCCGACCAAGATCATTCCCGAATCGCTGGTGCCGTTGCAGGTGATCGGGCGCATGGTGCTGGACCGATGGCCGGACAACTTCTTCGCCGAGACCGAGCAGGTGGCGTTCTGCCCGGCCAATGTGCCGCCGGGCATCGACTTCAGCAACGACCCGCTGCTGCAGGGCCGCCTGTTCTCCTACCTGGACACCCAGCTGCTGCGTCTGGGCGGGCCGAACTTCCACCAGATCCCGGTGAATGCCCCGAAGTGCCCATTCGCCAATCACCAGCGCGACGGCCACATGCAGATGCAGGTGCCCAAGGGCCGCGTCGCCTACGATCCCAGCTCGCTGCAGGACGACACACCGCGCGAGACCCCGAGCGGCTTCCGCAGCCACGCCAGTGCGGACGACGGTCGCAAGGGGCGCACCCGCGCGGAGAGCTTCGCCGACCACTACAGCCAGGCGCGCATGTTCTTCCGCAGCCTTGAAAAGCCGGAGCAGGCGCACCTGGCATCGGCGCTGGTGTTCGAACTGTCGAAGGTGGAAACGCTGAAGGTGCGGGTACGGACCGTCAGCCATCTGCGCAACATCGATGACGCATTGGCGCAGCGCGTGGCCGATGGACTGGCGCTGCCTGCCCTGCCCGACCCGGCGCCCACCGCCACCCCGGCACGCGACATGCCGCCGGCCCCCGAGGTGCGCGTGATCGGCCGCACCAAACCCACCCTGCAGGGGCGCTGCATTGGCATCCTCTTCGATGAAGGTTCTGACGCCCGCATGATTGCCAGCCTGAGCAAGGCCGCGCGGAAGGCGGGAGCGGACGTGAAGCTGGTCGCGCCGAAAGTGGGCGGCGCCACGCTCAGCGACGGCACGTTGCAGGCGGCCGATGGACAATTGGCCGGCACCCCATCGGCTGTGTTCGATGCGGTAGCCGTGGTGCTGAGCCTGGAGGCGTCGAAGGCGTTGTCCAAAGAGAGTGCCGCCATCGAGTTCGCCAGCCAGGCGTGGGCTCACCTGAAGGCCATCGCCAGCGACACGGGCGGCCAGGCGCTGCTGAAGGCAGCAAGAGTCGGCAACGACGCCGGCATCGTCGAAGCGGAGGACGTCAAGGGGTTCCTGGCGGCGGCCGCCACCCGCCAGTGGGCCCGCGAACCCAAGCTGCGACTGCTGGCCTGACCACACGACAGGAGAACCGTCATGCCCCGTGGTGACAAATCCGCCTATACCGAGAAGCAGAAGCGCCAGGCCGAGCACATCGAGCAAAGCGAGCGTGATCGTGGCGCAAGCGAAGGCACGGCAGAACGCATTGCCTGGGCCACCGTGAACAAGCAGGACGGTGGCGGCAAGCGCAGCGGCAGCGCACGCAAGGGTGCGAAGAAGGCGACCCGCAAGACGCCTGCCAAGAAGGAGCCTGCCAGGAAGTCGGCCACGAAGAAGGCCACAACCAGGACGACGGCGAAGAAGGCACCTGCGAAGAAGACGGCAGCCAAGAAGGCGGAGGCAAAGAAGGCACCGGCTCGCAAGACAGCCACGAGGAAGGCCACGAAGAAGACGGCGGTCAAGACGGCGAGTTCGGCCGCCTCGCGCAGTGCTGCCGCAAAGAAAGCGGCGAAGAGCCGTGCGGCGAAGAAGACCGTCCGCAAGGTGGCGGCGAAGAAAGCCGCGCGTACCCGCGCGCGCGGCTGAGCCTGCCGATCAGGACGACAGCGTTCTCATCCACGCGGCGACTTCGGCTGCGGCTGCGTCAGCGCGTGCTTGAAGCAGCAGATGCGGCCCCTCCAGCGAAACATGCCGGGCGCCGGGCAGCAACACCTGCAGCTCGGCCACGCTGGGTGGCCACAGCAGGCGGTCCTGCAGGGCATGCAGGCATAGCGTCGGCAACACCAGTTCCGGCAGCAGTGCACGAACATCCACCTGCATCGTTGTCGCAGCACGCTGGCGCAGGGTTGCAGCCGGTACCTGCGCGATTGCCAGGCCCAGCTCACGCTGGTTCGCGCGCGTCCGCCATCGCCCCAGCAGCAACCGGGCCATCAACATGAGTGGCGGCAACGGCCACGCCGGAGCCAGTATCCGGGCGCTCGCCGCAGGCAGCGGCACCGGCCGCCGTGCGAAGGTCGCACTCAGTACCAATCCATGCAATCCAGGCTGCCCGGCCGCCGCCAGTTCGATGGCCAGTGGTCCGGCGAACGATTCGGCCAGCAGCACGAAAGGAGATGCCGGAAGCTGCGGGCGCAGGATCGACGCCAACGTGGTGTAGTCCTGTGGCCCCTGCACGGGCATCGACAATATCCGCACCTGCACGCCGTGCGCCTGCATCGCCTCTACGAAACGTGCCGACAGCAGGCCGGTGCCATCCAGGCCTGGCAGCATCACGACCGGCGGCAGCAGTGCATTCATCACGTCGACCATCCTTCATGCCTTCCCGTGGGAATCACTGCCCTGCAGCTTCACCCATCGGCCCGACCTTCGGAAGTGCACAGCCGCGAACGCCGCGCTACCCTGCTGGCCCCGACGGAACGGAGAAGGCGGCATGCGCAAGCCACGCTGGCTCAGCTGGACCGGCATTGCCATGTGCGTACTCTATCTCGCACTGACGGTCTGGTGGGTCCACGATGCCCAGGCCTACAGCGATCCCAAGAGCGCCTACATCTTCATGCAACTGCCGGTGATGCTGCAGACCGTTGCGCTAGACGCCATCGGCATGGGCGCATGGCTTTCCGGAAAGAGCTGGACAACCATCTACCTTCTGGTGATGCCCCCCACCCTGGCTGTGCTGTATGTACTGGGGGCCATGCTCGGCAGCGTTCTGGAGCAATGATGGCCGTGCTTCCCACTGCCTGCGCCGGCCATTGAAATACGGCCGCCCAGGGCGGCCGTATTCCTGTCACTGCGCTGGCAGCAGCTCAGGCTGCGCGACGCGGCACAACCGACGCTGCTTCGCCTTCCACCTTGAACACCGACACCGAGGTGGTCAGCGCATGCGCCTGTTCTTCCAGCGCGCGGCTGGCGGCGGTGGCTTCTTCCACCAACGCGGCGTTCTGCTGGGTCACCTGGTCCATCTGCACCACCACCTGGTTGACCTGTTCGATACCGGCGGCCTGCTCCTTGCTCGCCGCAGCGATGTCGCTCATCAGCTGGGTCGTGCGCGAACTTGCCTGTGCCACGCGCGCGATCGCGGCTTCGGATTCAACGGTCACTGCCAGGCCGCTCTTCACCTTGGCAGCGGCGTCTTCGATCAGCTCCTTGATCTCCTTGGCGGCGACACCGGCACGCTGCGCCAGCGTGCGCACTTCGCTGGCGACCACGGCAAAACCGCGGCCCTGCTCACCGGCACGTGCGGCTTCCACCGCCGCGTTCAGCGCCAGGATGTTGGTCTGGAACGCGATGCCGTCGATCACCGTGGAGATCTCCGAGATGCGTGCCGACGACTGGTCGATCTCGCCCATCACCGACGCCATCTGCGCCATTGCCTGCTCGGTCTCGCGCACCGCGGCACCGGCGGCATGCGCTTCACTGTCGGCCTGACGGGCCAGTTCGGCATTCTGGCGCACGGTGGAGGTCAGTTCCTCCATCGATGCAGCGGCCTCTTCCAGGTTCGCCGCCTGCTGCTCGGTGCGGCGCGACAGGTCGTTGTTGCCGGCGGCCAGTTCCTGTGCCGCATTGTTGATGCTGTCGGCAGCCACCTGGATGCCCCGCACGATGCCGGTCAGCTGCGCGGTGGTGGTGTTGGCGTCGTCGCGCATGCGAGCGAACACACCGTCGTACTCGCCGTCCATGCGTGCGGTCAGGTCACCGTGCGAGATCGCGCGCAGCACGTCGGAGACATCGGCGATGCTGGCCTGCGAACTGGCCATCATGCCGTTGAGGTGCTCGACCATCGCCTTGAACTGGTACTGGAACGCAGCGGCATCCCCGCGCATGCTGAAGTCGCCGGCGCGCGCGGCGCGGGCCAGTTCATCGATCTGCGCGTTGATCGCCATCAGGCTCTGCTTCACTGCCGCCAGGGTGCGGGTCAGCGTGCCCTTCTCGCCCGGGTAGTCCGGCAGGTCGCGGCTGAGGTCGCCGATGGCGTAGCGCTGCATCACCTCGGCCATCAGCAGTTCCACCTGCACGTGTGATTCGACCAGGCTGTTGGTCGCCTGGACCATGCGGCCGAAGTCACCGGGGAACGCACCTGCATCCATGCGATAGCGGATCGCGCCGGCCTCATGCTGCTCGGCCATCTGCAGCTGCGCGCCGATCGCGGCCTGCACACTCTGCCGCACGCTGGCCATGGCTTCACCCAGCTGGGTCAGTTCGTCACGACCGCCCAGGCGGAACTCCTGGTCCAGCTGGCCCTTGGACAGGCGCTCGGCCAGGTTCACCGCGCGGGCCAGCGGGCCGGTCAAGCTGCGGCCGATCATCACCGAGGCACCGATGCCGACCAGCAGCGCGACGCCGCCCAGCACCAGCAGCTGCAGCAGGCTGCGCTCACCCAGGCGGATCGCCTCGGCGGCCGCATCGCGGCTTTCCTTCTCTTCGAAGTCCACGCCATCGGACAGGGCCTTGTTCCAGCCGTTGGCCGCGTCCTGCACCGGGCCCAGGGTCAGCGCCACGGCGCCCGGGTAGTCGCCCTGCTCCATCAGTTCGCTGGTCTGCTTGTTGAGCGGGCGCGCGATGGCACGCTTGGCGGCGATGGTTTCGGCGATGGCCTTGCCGTCGGCGTCACTGGGCAGGGCCTGGTAGGCGGTCCAGCTGGCCTCGTAGCGTTTGACCAGATCGGCGATGCGCTGCTCGTCGCGGCCACGCTCGTCACCCTGGCGGATCAGCATCTCGCGGCGCACCACCATCATCTGGTTGTTGGCATCGAGCATCTGCGACAGCAGGCGCACCTTGGCCACGCTGACGTCGACCACCTGCTGCATCGCGCGCTTCTGCACGACACTGGCGGTCGCGCCAGTGGCCACCACGGCAGCAACCAGCAGCAGCAACAGGCCAAAGCCCAGCCCAAGACGCCAGGCAACCCTGACGTTCCTCAAGTAGTTCATGGGGGTATCCAAAACGGGGGGATGCGCCCTTATCGGCGACACGGCAGGCAATCTTGATCGCTGCCCATCGACGGCGTCGGCCACTGTTCACCTTGGTGAGCGTCCGCCCAGCGGCACCTGTCCGCAGGAACCGGCCGCAATGGCCATGGCTGCTCATGCGGGCATCAGATGCCTTTCACGGTGGCTCGGCGCCGGCTGCGTGCAAGGTGATGGCGTACCTGCTGGAGATCCCAATGCCCTCATCTGTGTCCCGATCCACCTTGCTCGCAATCTCGCTGCTGGCGTCGCCGGTCTTCGCGCAGGCGCCGCCGGCCAACTTGCCCGCCCCCATCGCCGAAAAGGCCGGACCGGACACCGCCCCGCGCTCCGCGCTGCATGCCCAGGTCCTGCTGGATCGCGCGAATTTTTCCCCCGGCCAGATTGATGGCGAGGTGGGTAGCAACCAGCGGCGCGCGGTGTCGGGCTTCCAGGCGGCGCATGGGCTGACCGTCTCGGGTGAACTGGACGACGCCACCTGGAAGGCCCTGCAGGCTGATACGGTCGGGCCGCTGGCCAGCTATACGCTGACTGCTCAGGATGTTGCCGGTCCGTTCCAGGCCACACCGAAAGGGCCCGCCGCCCAGGCCAAGCTCAAATCGCTGGGTTACGGCAGTGTGGAAGAGGCCCTGGGCGAGCGTTTCCATGCCTCCCCTGGTCTCCTGAAACTGCTCAACCCTGGCGTGGATCTGAGCAAGGCGGGCAGCCGCATCCAGGTACCCAACATCGCGCCAGGCGCATTGCCGAAGGCCGCGAAGATCGTGGTCGACAAATCCGACTCCACCCTGCAGTTGCTGGATGCACAGGGCAAGGTGATCGCGCAGGTGCCGGTGTCATCCGGCAGCCAGCATGACCCGCTTCCGATCGGCGAATGGAAGATACTCGGCGTCTACCGCGACCCGCCGTTCCACTACAACCCCAAGCTGTTCTGGGATGCGCGCAAGGGCGAGAAGAAGGCCACGCTGCCGCCAGGCCCGAACAATCCGGTCGGCCGCGTCTGGATCGACCTCTCCAAGCCGCACTATGGCCTGCACGGTACGCCCGAACCCGGCCATGTCGGCAAGACTGAATCGCATGGCTGCGTGCGCATGACCAACTGGGATGCGCTGCGTGTGGCCGATGCAGTGGATACCTCGGTATCCGTGGTGATGCAGGAGTGAGCCGATGCGTCTTTCGCAGCTGATCGTGCTGGGCGTTCTGCTGGGGCTGGGTGCAGGTTGGTGGCTGCGCCGCGATGCGGGTGAACCGGTAGCCGCCTCGCTGCCGGCAGCGCCATCGACGGTGGCCGCTGCACCGGTGAAGCAACCTGTCGCGCCACGCGCAGTGGCCCCACCTGCCATCGCTGCGCCGTCGGCCACGCGGGCTGCGGATGCACCGTCCGGGCTGCTGCTACCGGTACAGGGCGTGGCTGCCTCACAGCTGCGCGACACTTTCACCGAAGCCCGCAGCGAAGGGCGTGTGCACGATGCCATCGACATCATGGCCGACGCTGGAACGCCGGTGCTGGCGGTGGCCGATGGCACCGTGGAAAAACTGTTCGACAGCGCGCGCGGTGGCCTGACAATCTACCAGTTCGAGCCCAGCGGGCGCTGGTGTTACTACTACGCCCACCTGCAGCGCTATGCCGATGGCCTGGCCGAGAAGCAGGTGGTCAAGCGCGGGGACGTCATCGGCTATGTCGGCAGCACAGGCAATGCCAGTGCCGACGCGCCGCACCTGCATTTCGAGGTGCACGTGCTGGGGCCGGAAAGGCAGTGGTGGAAGGGAGAGTCGATCAACCCCTATCCCCTGCTGAAGTCGGCAGCACTGATGCCTGGCGCTGCCAGCGCCGCAACGCCCAAGTGAAGACAGCCAACGCAGCCCCTGGAATCAGCAAAAACAGTGCCGCCATCTTCCAGAAGAAGAACGGCCACAGCCAGACGTAATCCAGGTCGGCCAGCTTCAGCAGATCCAGCGGTGGCTGCAGCTCGATGTCTGCCTCGTGCCCCGCCAATGCCGGGTCCACCGCCAGCACGGTGACCCGCAGCCAGGAGCGGCCACGTGGCAATGCATCGCCGCGGCCGTATCCAAAGTAGGACGCCGTGAGGCCGCTGGACTCAACCGATGCCAGCGGGCGGTTGATGCCCTGCCCGGCCACGCCCGAACGCGCCCCTGCGCGGAAGGCTCCATGAGCGGTCGGAGTTTGGATGCGCAGCAGTACATCGGGGTCAGCCTCCGTACCGTCTGCGGCATACCGCAGGCGCAACCGCAGACGATCATCGATGAGGCGATAGACGGTGATCTGGGCGGTTGCACCAGGACTCATCGCCAGCGGCACCGTCTGCGTGCGCGAAGCCAGGGCATTGGCGGCTGCACCCAGCAAGAGTGCCAGGCAGGCGATGCCCCACAGGCTCCACAACCCCCACAAGGTGACCCGCACTACCGTCTTGCCCTTCACGCTGACATCCTGGTCATCGCTTCGCCTCTCCGCCGGCCCCGCAGCAACAATAACGAAAAAGCCCCGCTTTTGCGGGGCTCCTTCTTGCAGCGGATGCCGGGCATGGCCCGGCGCCATCTCAGGCGAACGGATCCTGCAGGACCATGGTGTGGTCGCGGTCCGGGCCGGTGGAGACGATGCTGATCGGGCAGCCGGCCAGCTCTTCCAGCGAACGCAGGTAGGCGCGTGCGGCCGGCGGCAGGTCATCCCACTGGGTGATGCCGTGGGTGTTCTCGCTCCAACCCGGGAACTCCAGGTACACCGGGGTGCACTCTTCCCAGCCCTGCGCGTCCAGCGGCGCGTACTCGGTGCGCTTGCCGTTGTATTCGTAGGCGATGCAGACCTTCAGCTTTTCCATGCCATCCAGCACGTCCAGCTTGGTGATGCACAGGCCGCTGATGCCGTTGATGGCCACGGCGCGCTTCAGCGCGACGATGTCCATCCAGCCGCAACGACGCGGACGGCCGGTCGAGGCACCGTACTCGGCGCCGCGGTCACGGATGCCCTGGCCGACTTCGTCGTCCAGCTCGGTCGGGAACGGGCCGCCGCCGACGCGGGTGGCGTAGGCCTTGGCGATGCCCAGCACGTAGTCGATCGAATCGGCACCGACGCCGGAACCGGCCAGTGCACCACCGACGGTCGTGTTGGAGCTGGTGACGTACGGGTAGGTGCCGTGGTCGATGTCCAGCAGCGCACCCTGCGCGCCTTCGAACAGCACGCGCTTACCCTGCTTGCGCAGGTCGTGCAGGATGCCGGCCACGTCGGACTTCATCGGCTGCACGTATTCGCCAAAGGCCAGTGCTTCGTCGAAGGTCTTCTGGAAATCGACCGCATCGGTATTCAGATACTTGGTCAGCACGAAGTTGTGGTAATCCAGCGCCGTGCGCAGCAGTTCTTCCAGCTGCTTCGGGTAATGCAGGTCGGCGATGCGGATGCCGCGACGCGCCACCTTGTCTTCGTAGGCCGGGCCGATGCCACGGCCGGTGGTGCCGATCGCCTTGCCACCGGCAGCGCGCTCGCGCGCCTGGTCCAGGGCGATGTGGTACGGCATGATCAGCGGCGCGGCCGGGGAGATCTTCAGGCGCGAACGCACTTCCACGCCGGAGGCTTCCAGCTCGGCGATTTCCTTCTGCAGCGCGGCCGGCGAGATCACCACGCCGTTGCCGATCAGGCACAGCGCATCGTCACGCAGGATGCCCGACGGGATCAGGTGCAGGACGGTCTTCTTGCCGTTGATGACCAGGGTGTGGCCGGCATTGTGGCCGCCCTGGAAGCGCACGACGGCGCCGATTTCCTCAGTGAGCAGATCGACGATCTTGCCCTTGCCTTCATCGCCCCACTGGGCACCAAGCACTACGACAGACTGACCCATGACGGGCTCCTCATATGTTGCGGCCATCGGGGCCGCGGACGGTTGAACCGTGGCGGGGCTGGCCAGCACCTGGAGGGCGGCTCCAAACGGGGAGCAGCCGGCGATGGAAGGCCCAGACACGGAAAAAGCCGAACGGGGAGGCCCGTCCGGCTTTTGTGCATTATCCGGGTTTCCGGGGTCGGGTGCCACCTTTCCGACGGACGGCTTCACCCAGCGGTCAGGGGGCCCGAAACGGGGTCAGATCGCTTTCCTGCGGAAAGGGATCTGACCCCTGCTAATGCCGCACCCACCACAGCAGGCTCAGGCCGGCCAGCAGCACCAGCCCGCCGAAGCTGCGCAGGGCCGGGCTGGGCATGTCCAGCAGGCGTTCGGCCATGCGTTTCCAGGCGAACGGGGCGACGAACAGGAACAGGCCTTCCAGCACCGCCACCAGGCAGACGGCGGCGAACAGATCTTTCATGGGGGACTCCGGAAAAAGCACGGGGCCCGGCATCTGGCCGGGCCCCGTGGGGTACTGCCCTGCGACCTCAGCGGTCGTTCTTCAGGTACTGCAGGAACGGGTCGTTCTTGTCGAGCACGATCACGCCGTTGCCGTCGGTCATGGAGCCACGGTAGGCCTCCAGGCTGCGGTAGAACGCGTAGAACGACGGATCGGCCGAGCCGGCCTTGCCGTAGATGCGGGCCGCATCGGCATCGCCTTCACCGCGCAGGCGCTGTGCATCACGCTCGGCCTCGGCGATCAGCACGGTGCTGTCACGGTCTGCCTGGGCACGGATGGTCAGCGACTGCTCCTCGCCCTCTGCACGCAGCTTGGCCGCTTCCTGCTTGCGCTGGGCGCGCATGCGCTCGTACACGTCGTTGATCACCTGGCTGTCGGTCGGCAGGTCCACCTGCTTGATGCGCAGGTCGATCATCTGCATGCCCAGGCCGGCCACGGCTTCGTTGATCCCCTTCAGCTGCTCGGCGATCAGCTCGCTGCGGTCGCCGGAAACCAGCTGCTGCAGGGTGCGCGAGTTGATCTGGTTGCGCAGCGAGTCGGTGATGATCGGAGCCAGGCGGGCATTGGCAATGCGCGGATCGCCGCCGGTGGCGCGGAAGTAGTCACCCACGTTGGAGATGTAGCCGATGGCGAAGAAGTCGACGCTGACGTCCTTCTGCTCGGCGGTGAAGTAGCGCGCCGGCGCGGTGTCGAGCACCTGGAAGCGGCGGTCGAAGACCTTCACCGTTTCCACCACCGGCACCTTGAAGTGCAGGCCCGGCTTGATGTCCGAGCGCACCACCTTGCCCAGGTTCAGCACCATGGCGGTCTGGTCCTCACGGACCACGTACACCGAGCCGAGCAGGCCCAGCACCACCGCCACGATCACGGCGATCCAGATAGGACTTTTCATCGGCTGCCCTCCTCACGGCCGCTCGGTCGCCCGGTCGGGCGGCCCACCGGCCGGCCCGGATCACGGGAAGCTTCCACCGCTGCACCCGGCAGCGACGGCATCACCACGTCCGGGTTCGCCACTGCGGCCGGGGCCGACGTGCTGGGACGGGTGTCGCCGGTCATCGGCACGTAGATCAGCTGGCGGCCATCGCCCCCGATCACCTTGCGGTTCTCGCTCAGCACCTGCTGCACGGTCTCCAGCCACAGGCGCTTGCGGGTCACTTCCGGCGCGTCCTTGTACTGGGCCTGCAACAGGCTGAAGCGCTGCGCGTCACCCTCGGCCTTGGACACCACGGCCTGCTTGTAGCCTTCGGCGGTGGTACGGGCACGCGAGGCCTGGCCTCGGGCTTCCGGCACGACCTTGGCGGCGTAGGCCTGGGCTTCGTTGATCAGGCGCTCCTTGACCTGCTGGGCACCGTTGACCTCGTCGAAGGCCGGCTTCACTTCTTCCGGCGGACGGGCGTCCTGCAGGGTCAGGCCGGTCACGGTCAGGCCGGTCTTGAACGCCTTCAGCAGCGCCTGCAGGCGCTCCTCGGCAGCCACGGCCAGCGGGCCACGGTTGTTCAGTACCGCATTGAGGTCGGCGCGGCCGACTTCCTCGCGCACCGCGCTCTGCGCCGACTGCTCCAGCACCTGGTTGGCATCGACGGTGCCGAACAGGTACAGCTGCGGGTCGTCGATGCGGTACTGGACGTTCAGCGAGACGTTGACGATGTTCTCGTCGCGGGTCAGCACCGGCACCTGGATCGAGAAGGTCTTGATCTCGGTGGCGTTGACCTTGGTGACCGATTCGATCGGCCACGGCAGCTTGAAGTTCGGGCCGGGCTGCAGGATGCGCGAGAACTGGCCGAAGCGCAGCACCACGCCGCGCTGCTGTTCGCCGATCAGCTGGAAGCTGGAGAACAGCACCAGCAGCACCACGGCCGCCACCACCCAACGCACGATGCCGCCGTCGAACAGGTCCTTCAGCGGCCCGGGCAATCCGCCCCAGCCACCACCATTGCCACCGCCGCGCGACCCGAACGGCCCGCGTCGATTGTCCTCGGGGCCTTGTCCGCCCTTGTTGCCGCCGGGTGTATTCCAGGCCATGCACGCTCCATCAAGATGTGGGCTGCGGCGCGGGCCCTTCCCGCGGCGCCAGCCGTGAAACCATCACCGATCATACAAGATGGGGCGGATCGGCAGGATCGAAAGGGGGGCGACGGGGTAAGGTGGCGTTTTCCTCGAAGTCAGGCAACGCCGATGGCCCCCACCACCCCGTTCACCGCCTTCCGCATCGAAAACGACGACGCCGGCTACCGCAGCGGCCTGGCCCAGCTCAATGTCGACGACCTCAACCCCGGCCAGGTGCTGATCCGCGCCCACTGGTCCTCGGTCAACTACAAGGACGCCCTGGCCGGCACCGGCAAAGGGAAGATCCTGCGCCGCTTCCCGCTGGTGGGGGGTATCGACGTGGCCGGCACCGTGGTCGCCAGCACCGACCCGGACTGGCGTGAAGGTGACGCGGTGCTGGCCACCGGCTGCGGCCTCAGCGAGACCCGTGACGGCGGTTACAGCCAGTATGTGCGGCTGGAGTCGCGTGCGGTGATCGCCCAGCCGGCCGGGCTGAGCCCGCGTGAGGCGATGGTGCTGGGCACCGCCGGCTTCACGGCGGCGCTGGCGCTGCTGCGCATGCAGGACAACCGGCAGGCTCCGGAGCTCGGCCCGCTGGCAGTGACCGGTGCCAGCGGCGGTGTCGGTGCGCTGGCGCTGTCGATCTTCAGCCGTGCCGGCTACACCGTGCACGCGGTCAGCGGCAAGCCGGACCAGGCCGATTTCCTGCGCGGCATCGGTGCCAGCGAGGTGCTGCCGCGCGAGGCGTTGGCCGATACCGGACCACTGCAGTCGGCGCGCTTCGGCGGTGGCCTCGACAATGCCGGCGGCGGAATGCTGGCCAGCCTGCTGGCGCAGACCGTGCCCTACGGCAGCGTGGTCAGCGCCGGACTGGCAGCCAGCCCGGCGCTGGACATGACAGTGATGCCGTTCATCCTGCGCGGCGTATCGCTGCTGGGGGTCTCCTCGGCCAATGCGCCGCGCGGGCTGCGCGAGGAGGTGTGGGCGCGGCTGGGGGATGAGTGGAAGCCGCAGCAGCTGGACCGGATCTGCACCGCCGAGGTCGGCCTGGATGGCCTGCCGGCCGTGTTCGAGCGGATGCTGGGCGGTGGCTCGCTGGGGCGCACGGTGGTGCGGATCGACTGAACGTCGCAGGCAGGCGACGGACGGCAACCGCGCCCCTCCCGCCGGTAATGTGCCCGCACTACACTGCGGGCATTACATGGGGAACAACATGGCACGCATTCTGATCGTCGACGACTCACCGTCGCAGCTGTTGGGGATACAGCGCATCGTCGAGAAGCTCGGGCACCAGATCCTGACCGCCACCGATGGCGCCGCCGGGGTCGAAACCGCCAAGGCCGAGCTGCCCGACCTGGTCCTGATGGACGTGGTGATGCCCAACCTCAATGGCTTCCAGGCCACCCGCACCCTCGCCCGCGACGAGGCGACCCGGCATATCCCGGTGATCCTGGTCACCACCAAGGACCAGGACACCGATCGCATGTGGGGCATGCGCCAGGGCGCCAAGGCCTACATCACCAAGCCATTCTCGGAGGACGAGCTGTCCGAGGTGCTGGAGCGGGTGTTCGCCGGGCAGGGCTGAGGCTCGCCCCCGCAGGTGCCGACCTTGGTGGGCACGCTCTGAACGACCGCAAGGCGTGCGCACCAAGGTCCGCACCCACCAGTATCCATCTCAGATCGTCTCGCCGACGGCGCACGCCGCCGGCGCTCCTTCGGCCACTCAGATCGTCTCGCCGAAGGCCTTGGCCAGGTTCCGGTACGCCTTCTTCTGCGCCTCGTCGGTCGCGGCCGGGGCCACGATCTCGATTTCGACGATCTGGTCGCCGTCCGGGCTGCCCGGCAGGCCGCGGCCACGCAGGCGCAGTTTGCGGCCGGCATCGGAGTCGGCCGGGATCTTCAGCTCCACCGCACCGCCCAGGGTCGGCACGCTGATGCTGGTACCCAGCGCGGCCTGCCACGGCGTGACCGGCAACGTATAGAGGATGTTGCGGCCATCGACCTCGAACTGCGGGTGCGCGGCGTACTCCACTTCCAGCAGCAGGTTGCCGCCATGGTTGCCCTGCCCCGCCAGGCGGATCACCTGGCCCGGACGGATGCCCTTGGGCACGCGTACGTCCAGCTGCTTGCCGTTGACGGTGATGCGCAGGCTGTCACCGCTGTAGGCCGCTTCCAGCGGAACCGACAGCTTGGCGCGGGTGTCGCGGTTGGGCGCATGCCCCTGGCTGCTGAAGCCCGGCCCCGGACCAGCGCCGCCACCGCCACGCTGGCGCGCGAACAGGCTTTCGAAGAAGTCGCTGAAGCCGCCGTTGGGGCCACCGCCGCCGAACACTTCCTCGAAATTGAAACCACCGGCGCCGCCGTAGTTCGGCGGCACGTTGAACTCCTCGCCCGGGCGGTAGCCCTGTGCGCGCAGCTGGTCATATGCCGCCCGCTTCTCCGGATCGCGCAGTGCCTCGTAGGCCTCGTTGACCGCCTTGAACTTGTCTTCGGCCCCGGTCTCCTTGCTGACGTCCGGGTGGTACTTGCGTGCCAGCCGGCGGTAGGCCGTCTTGATCTCCGCCTCGCCCGCGCTTGGTTCCACCCCCAGGGTGGCGTAGTAATCCTTGAATTCCATCCAGCTACCTCGATTCGCTTCGGCCGCGCCGGTGGCGCCGCCCCGGGTTCATTCTACGCGCCGGCGATGCTACGCCGCCTCTCGTGCGGCCCCGGTGAGGCCGACTGATCCTGCGCAATGCGGCTGCCATCCCGATACCCCAGGCTGTGGCTGGAAGCCCCTGCCGCAAAGCCCGAAGATGGGGCCTGCACACGGGTTTTCCAATGTCTTGACGCCCCTGTCCCATCCGGCCCACTAGCCTGCCCCAGCAAGGAGTTCCCCATGACCATCCATGTCGGCGACCGCATTCCGGAAGTGACCCTCAAGCGCATCCGCGAGGGCATCGAAACGCTCGATACGCACTCGCTGTTCGACGCGCGCAAAGTGGTGCTGTTCTCCGTGCCCGGCGCGTTCACCCCGACCTGCTCGGCACGCCACCTGCCCGGGTACGTCGAGAAATTCCAGGCCTTCCGCCAGCGCGGCATCGACGTCTACTGCATGGCCGTCAACGATCCGTTCGTGATGAAGGCCTGGGCCGCCGACCAGAGCGTGCCCGACAGCCTGCTGATGCTGTCCGACGGCAATGCCGAACTGACCCGCGCCCTGGGCCTGGAGCTTGATGCCAGCGCGTCGGGCATGGGCATCCGCTCGCGCCGCTTCGCCCTGTACGTGGTTGACGGCGTGGTCCGGGCGACGTGGATCGAAGAGCCCGGCCAGTTCGAGGTGTCTTCGGCCGAGTACGTGCTGGAGCACCTGCCCACCTGATCTCCCACCGCAAAAGGAAACGGCCAGCCATGTCCAGCAAGCCAGCCAAAGCTCCCAAGCCCGCCGCCGGGGTTCCCGGCATCAGCGATCGCAAGAGCCTGCGCGAGCGCGCCAGGCGCAATATCGAGGACGGTGCGATCACCGACAGCTACAGCGCCGACCGCAAGGTGGTAATCAAGCTGCTCAACGACGCACTGGCCACCGAGTACGTGTGCGTACTGCGCTACTACCGGCATTACTTCATGGCCAAGGGCATGCTGGCCGACGCGGTCAAGGCCGAGTTCCTCGAGCATGCGCAGCAGGAACAGGCGCACGCCGGCAAGCTGGCCGAGCGCATCGTCCAGCTCGGCGGCGAACCCGACTTCAACCCGGATACGCTGACCGCGCGCTCGCATGCCGAATACAAGGAGGGCAGCGACCTGCGCGACATGGTGCGCGAGAACCTGGTGGCCGAACGCATCGCCATCGACAGCTACCGCGAGATGATCAACTTCATCGGCGACCGCGATACCACCACCAAGCGCATCCTCGAAGAGATCCTCGCGCAGGAAGAGGAACACGCCGACGAGTTTGCCGACCTGCTGGATGGGTGGATCGGGGAGTAGCGGCCCCGCATACACCTTGGTAGATGCCCACCTTGATGGGCGGATTCATCGCGTGCCAACCCAGGTTGGCACCTACCGGAGGACGTTGAACCGCACCTGCGTCCATGCGCCATCGGCTGCCAGTGCGGTCAGCGTGTGTGCACCCGGCTCGGCGAATTCGCGCTGCATCAACTGCGCACCGCGGGTCTGCGCGATCCAGCGGCCATCCAGCAACCAGTCCACCGCCTGCTCGCTGCCCAGTGCACGCAGCTGCAGGCGCACGCCATGCTCCGAATTCGGCGCGCGCGCCAAGGTAGCGCCATCATTGAGCCCGTCCACATGCAGCGCGACACTGGCTTCGCGCCCATCGTCGCGGCAGTCCGGCGACAACGCCGGCAGCTGCGAAGCCTCGCGCGTGGCCTTGGGCAGCCACGGTGACAACAACGCCGGCCAACGCGCGATCTCACGCGCGACTTCCTCATGTGGCGCGCGGCAATCAGCGGATACGCGCAGACCGGTCCGCGCGTCGGCCAGGTAACGCTGCCGCCCCGGTTGCCAGCGGCGTGCCTCACGCTCGGGGAAAGTCGGCGGTGCAGCGCCGTCCAGCAGATAGGCCGGCATCCGCCGCTGGCACAGCGCCGGCGACAGTCCTTCGGCGCGTTCGCCGGTGGGCCAGCAGATGTCCTCCTGGCTGACACTGCCCGGCATCGGTGCGGCCGCCGAATCGCCGCGCTGGCGCGGCAGGCTGTCGACCACTTCGAACATCAACGGCAGCGCCGTGACCGCGCCGTACTGGCCCGGCAATGGGGTGCCATCCGGCCGGCCCACCCACACGCCCACGGTGTAGTGGCGCGTGCTTCCGATCGCCCACGCATCGCGATAGCCATAGCTGGTGCCGGTTTTCCACGCCACGCGCGGGCGGCCACCAACATCGAAGGTGCCGACGCTGTAACCCGGGCGTGGGTTCGATTCCAGCATCTCGCGCACGATCCAGCTGGCGCCGGGCGAGGCCAGGCGCCGCTCGATCATCGGTTCGTCATCGGTGTAGCGCACGCGTCCGGCAATACCGTTGCGGTTGAGCGCGGCGAATGCGCCGACCAGATCTTCCAGCCGCGCTCCGGTACCGCCCAGGATCAGCGACAGGTTGGGCGTGCTTCCCGGGGGGAAGCGCAGCTGGATGCCGGAGTGCGACAGGCGCGCGGCGAAGCGCGCGGCCCCGACCCGTTGCAGCAGGTCCACCGAGGGCACGTTGAGCGACAGTCGCAATGCACTGGAGGCACCAATCGGCCCATTGAAGGCCATGTCGAAGTTGCCGGGGCGGTAGCTGCCGAAACTCTGCGGCGCATCGACCAGCAGGCTTTCCGAATGGATCAGGCCATCGTCCAGCGCCATCGCATACAGGAACGGCTTGAGCGTGGAGCCCGGCGACCGCCAGGCCTGCACCATGTCCACGTGGCCCAGCCGCTGGCGGTCACCGAACGCCAGGGTACCGACATAGGCACGCGCCTGCAGGGTCTGGTTGTCGACCACCAGCAAGGCGGCCGAGGTGCGTTCGGGCAGCGTCGAGAAATAGCTGGCCACGCGTTCTTCCAGCGTGCGTTGCAGGCCGATGTCGATGCTGCTGTGGATGCGTGCCTGGCCCGGGTGCGCCGAGTGCAGTCGCTGCGCCAGCAGTGCGGCATGCAATGGCGGCCGCAGCGAGCGCGCCACCACATTCTCGATGCGCGCGTCCTCCACCTCTTCCGGTGTCCACGCGCCCAGTTCGGCCATGCGTGACAGCACCTTGTCGCGTGCCTTCTGCGCGGCCTCCGGGTGACGATCCGGGCGCAGCCGGCTCGGCGCCTGTGGCAGGACCGCCAGCAACGCGGCTTCGGCATGCGACAGCTGCGCCGCCGGCTTGCCCAGGTAGGCCCAGCTGGCCGCTTCCACGCCTTCGATGGTGCCGCCGTAGGGCGCCCGCTCCAGATACAGGGCCAGGATCTGCTGCTTGCTCAGGTGCACTTCCAGCTGCACCGCGCGCAGCATCTGCTTGAGCTTGCCCCAGGGGGTACGCGTATGCGGGTCGAGGATGCGTGCGACCTGCATGGTCAGGGTCGAGCCACCGGACACGATGCGGCCACCGCGCAGCAGCTGGCCGCTGGCACGCAGGATCGCCAGCGGGTTGATGCCTGGATGCCGCCAGAACCAGCGGTCCTCGTAGGTCAGCAGTGCCTGCAGGTACAGCGGCGAGACGCTGTCGATCGATGCCGGATAGCGCCACACGCCCTCGGCATCGGCAAACGCGCGCAATGGCGTGCCGTCGGCAGCGACCACCAGGGTGCTGGTATCGCGCTGCTTCGGCAGCGGCGGCGGGAAGGCGAAATCCAGCGCCAGCAGCAGTGCCAGCGTGGCGGCCGTCCCCCAGCGCAGCCACGGCCACAGCGGCCGCAGCCGGCGGCGCAGGGCCGCCAGCCGGGTCGTCATCGTCTTCTTCATGGCCTGTTGCCAGCAGGACGGGCCGCGCCGTCGCGGCCCGTCCGCGCGGTCACGGCTGCACCACCGTGATCGTGGTCGGGTTGCTGCGGCCAACGCCACGCAGCTGTGGCCGGTACATGTCCTCCACCAGCGGTGGCGGCACCGAGTAGGTTCCCGGGGTCACCGCGCGCACCAGATAGAACACGTTGGCCTTGCTGCCGCGCGAGAGCTTCAGCGCGGCCACATAGCGGTCGTCGCGGAACTCTTCGTGCTTGGTGTCGGCAGCTTCACCGCGGTCGCTGATGGTGATGCCATCGACCACCACATCGGCCCACTGCTTGGCATCGCCCAGGTTGAAGTTCTCGATCTCCAGGCCCGCCGGCAGCAGGTCGGTCAGCAGTGCATCGGGCATCGTGGTGTCGGCGGTGACGGTGACGCGCACGATCAGTGCTTCGCCCTCCTTCAGCGGACGCGGCGACCACGGCTTGCCATCGGTGCTGTAGTAGCTGCGCTCGACGCCCAGCACGCTGTTGTCCGGCGCCGGCGCGCTGCGCGGGATGCCGGCCACGTCGATGCTGGCGAACATCGGCGGCTGCCCCTGCGGGGTGAAGCGCACGCCGCTGGCCAGCTCGCTGGCGCTGAAGTTGCGGCCGAACAGCTTGCGCTCGCCGATCGCTTCGGTCGTGCCGCCGATCACCAGTTCACCGGCCACCAGCGCCTTCTGGTTGGCGGCAAGGGCCTTGCCGAGGCGGGCGATGGCCACCTGCTCCTGCGTGCTCAGCCACATCCAGCCGGCGTTGCGGCGCGCATCCAGGCCACGCCCCAGATCGACCGCGCGGGCATCCCAGGCCGGCTTGGCAAGCTTGTTTTCGTGGGTCAACGCGATCATCAGCGCGTCATCGCGGATCGCACTGCCGTAGTCGCCGAAGTACGACGGGCGTTCGCTGCTGGACTTGGCGAAGGCCGCCGCCAGCGCGGCCTGGCCACGCTTGGCATCGCCCTGCAACGACAGCGCCACGCCCAGATGGACCAGCGACAGGCCGCCGACCGCCTTGCTGCGCTCGTTGTCGTACAGCGTACGCAGGGTACCCAGCGGCGCACGGTTGACCCGGGCCAGCACGTAGCCCGAATACGCCTGGTTGGCGAACTTCAGTTTCTCGCGATCCTCCTGCCCGTAGAACGGGTTGCCACCGGACAGCAGGTCTTCGCTGAGCCGGTTGAGTGCCTTCTGCAGCACGTTGTCCGGCACCGCGAAACCGGCGTCCTTGGCATCGAGCAGGAACTCGGTGATGTACGGGGTCAGCCACGGGTTCACATAGCCGTCGTCACCCCACATCGAGAAATTGCCATTGGCCACCTGCATCGATGCCAGGCGACCGAACGCGCCTTCCATGCGCTCGCGGCGGGTCTTGGCATCCAGGCCGTCGGCACCGAGCATCGACGATGTCGCCTGGTCCAGGATCAGCGCGGCGTAGCCCTTGCTGGTGGTCTGCTCGGCACAGCCATACGGGTAGTTCAGCGCGCCCTGCAGTGCACTGGCGAACGGAATCGGTGGCAGCGGGCTGACAAGCAGGCGGGCATTGACCGACTCGGACATCAGCCCATCGGTCAGGCTGTTGTCGAGGCTGACCGCCGCCAGCGGGTCGAGCGTGCGCACCTGCGAACGCAGCACCTGCGGCCACGCCGCACGCACCGGCAGGTCGTAGCGGCGATCAGCCTTGAAGCCGTTGCCGTCCACCCGCACGCGCACCTTGGCCACGCTGTGGCCCTCGCGCGCCGACAGCGGGAAGCTCAGCGTGGTCTTGGCATCGGCATTCAGCTGCACGCTGCGGCTGCCTTCACCGAGGCTCAACGGGCCCTCGGTGTCCACCTTCACGCTGAACTGGCCCGGCTTGCCGGTGAAGTTCTGCACGTCCAGGGTCACGGTGCTGCGGTCGCCCGGGGCCAGCACGCGTGGCATGCTGGCTTCGGCCAGGATCGGCGCGCGCACAATGGTTTCCACATCGCGCTTGCCGTACTGGTCATCGCTGTAGACCAGCGCCGACACGCGCAGCGTGCCGTTGAAGTCCGGCACCTTCAGGCGGATGCGGGCGTTGCCCTTGGCATCGAGCTGCACCGGGCCGGAGAACAGGTCCACGGTCTGCACGCGTGCCGTCGGGCGCTTGGCCTGCGGCAATGCCTGCAGCGCCATGTCACCACCGAACTTCAGCTTGCCGCTGCCACCATCAAAGCTCTCGATCACCCGGCTGTAGATGTCATAGGCATCGATGCCGAGGCGGCGCTGGGCGAAGAAATGCGCACCGGCGTCGGGCACCGGGAAACGGGTGATGTTGAGGATGCCTACGTCCACCGCCGAAACGGTAACGTGCGCCATCTTTCCGGCCAGCTGCGGTGCGCTGACCGTCACCGGCAGGTCCTGTTCCGGCCGCATCTGCTTGGGCGCGACCAGGCCGACGGCCACGGTGCGGCCCTTGCGGTCCATCGGCACGTGCACCACGCCTACGGCGCGGGCCGGGGTGATCTTGCTCGGCGCACTGCCGCCGCGGAACACCAGCGCGGTGATGTAGACGTCGTGGCGTTCCCAGTCGGCGGTGACCGGAATCTTGAAGGTCGAACCCGGCTTGGCCTCGATGTCCTGCACGTACAGCATGCGATCGGTCTCGACCATCAGGATGCCCTTGCCAGCATGCGGCGGGGTCACCGTCACTTCCAGGGTGTCGCCGGCCTTGTAGCTGGTCTTGTCCAGGCCCAGCTTGACCTTGTCCGGGCGCGCGTCCAGGCCGCGGTTGTCATCACCCCAGCTCCAGCCGGCGCGGAACGGATAGCGGCTGGTCAGGCCGGTGGACGGATCGAACACGTCCACCCGGTACTCCCCCCACTCCACCGGGAAATCGAAGGCAACCGCGCTGCTGCCGGCATCGACGGTGCGGGTTTCCTTGTTCTCGAAACGGCGGGTGAAATCGTAGTCCCAGCGGTTGTCGTTGAAGGTCCAGTGGTAGTCGCGCAGCTCACGCACCAGGGTGATCTTCAGGCCCTTGGCGGGCTGCGGCGTGCCGGCGGCATCCACGCGCATCAGTTCAAAACGTGCATTGCCGTTGGAATCGGCCCCATCGTCTGGGTTGAACAGCGGGCGCACGCCGACCAGCGCGTTGGCCGGCCACATCACCCGCTTCAAGGTGCGGGTGACCGTACGGCCACCGGTTTCATACAGGCTGCCGGACAGCACCACGGCAATGGGTGCCTTGGCCTTGGCCGCCTCTTCCGGCAACGCCACGTCCTCACGCAGCTGGCCATTGGCCGGCAGCGTGGTATCGATCACGTCCTTGGCTTCGCGCGGCAGCTGCAGGGTCGGGTCACCGAAGAAGTAGCCCGGCAGGCCGTCCACCGGCTTCTGCTCGGCGGCCACCGCCAGGCGCGCGGTGAAGCGGTTGCCATCGGCCGGCGCGCCGTACAGATAGGCACCATTGGCCTGCAGGCGCAGCTCCTCGCCCGGCTTCAGCGTCTTCTGCGCGCTGTCCAGGTCCAGCTTCATGCGCTCGGGCAGGAACTCCTCGATGCGCAGGGTCATGCCCTGGATCGCTTCCTTGCTGGCCGGATCGGTGCGGAACTCGACCTGCCAGCGCCCGGTCGGCGCTTCAGCGGGAATGACCTGCTCGAAGTTGATGTAGCCCTGCTCGCCCGGCTGCAGGCGGGTTTCGCGGAAGGTCTTGCCGTCGGGCTGCTTCAGGCGCAGGAACACCGGTTGCGCCTTGACCGGCTTGCCATCATTGTCGCGCAGCAGGGCGGACAGGCGCACGGTCTCGCCCGGGCGGTACAGGTCGCGCCCGGACCAGGCATAGACGTCGAACCAGGCGTTGTCACGTCCGGCCACTGCGAATTCGCTCAGGTCCAGCGCCGGCTGGTTGAACGGCAGGAAGCTGGTGTCCTTGCCAGTGCTGGCGACCAGCACGTGGGTGGCATCCAGGGTGTAGTTCAGCAGCGCGTTGCCATTGCCGTCGGTGCTGCCCTTAAGCACCACCTCGCCCTTGGCGTCGAGCACGCGCAGGTCGATGCCCTTCAGCGGCGCACCGTCCTTGAGGCCGGCGGTGTGCACGAACAGCTTGTCCTTGTAGGCGCGGGTATGCAGGCCGATGTCGCTGACCGAGAAGAACGCGGTATCGAACTCGCCTTCGTAGTCACCGGTGCGCTTGAGCAGGGCGAAGTACAGGCCCGGCTCCTGCAGTTCCTTGATGTCCTGGGTCGGCAGGTAGGTCAGCACCCGCTCGTTCTTCTTGCCGCCGAGGATGAAGCGGTTGACGTAGACCGGCTCGGCCAGCTTGTTGATCGGGCTGCGCTCGTAGTCGCTGCTCAACTCCCAGCTGCCGCGGCGGCCACCGCGCTGGTACTGGCTGAAGAAGGTCGGCAGGTCCTTCTCGCGCACGCGCAGGAACTCGACGTCGACCTCCGGTACGTTCACCGAGACCACCGGCAAGCCGCGGCTGTCCTTGGCCGGCAGCACGCTGCCCTGCGAAGCGAAACCGACCACCGGCTTCAGCTCGCCGCTGAACACCTTCTGCTTCAGCTCCTTGCCGAGGCGGCTGCCATCGGCCGCCAGCAGGTCGGGCGAAACCACCAGGCTGAACTCCTTGCCGGCCTCGACGAACGGATAGCGCAGGGTCAGGCCGTCATCGGACAGGGTCCAGCTGCTGTCGTCGGTGCCGACCTTCTCCTCGAAGCGCACCAGCTTGTCGAAGTCCTGGGTACCGACCAGCGGCCGCGAGAATTCCAGCGCAAGCGACAGGCCGTCATTCTTCTGGTCCGGGTAAGCGCGCAGCAGGGTGAATTCCTTCACCTGCTCGGCCTGGGTGGTGATCGCCTCACCACTGGCCTTGGGCAGCTGCCCGCTGTCGTTGCGGCAACCGGCCAAGCCCAGCAACAGGCCTCCTGCCAGTACCGCCGCCGCCCATCCCCACCGCTTCCGCCGTGCCGGACCGCTCATGTCGTCACTCCTTGATCGAGGCAGCCATTATAGGCAGGCCGCGTCAAGGCGTTGACACCCCGGCGGTCGGAAAGCCGGTCCCGCCCGGGACCTGGTTGCCGCCAACCTTGGTTGGCGCCCCCCCCATGCCAACCAAGGTTGGCATCCACCAGAGCGGCCTCACCCCGGCAGGTACAGGTCCACGTAGTCGGTCACCGGCATTGCCGCCAGCGCCACCGGGTCCAGCGATGCGGCCAGGATGCGCTGCTGCTGGGCGGTCGGGAAACGGTGGGCCAGGTGCCGGCGGAACTTGTCCATCAGCAGCGGAATGCCTTCCTCGCGGCGTCGAGCGTGGCCGAGCGGGTACTCCACCAGTACCTCCGGCAGTTCGGTGCCATCAGCGAAGCGCACGCTCAGGCCGTTGGCGATGCTGCGCTTGTCCGGGTCCAGGTAGTCGGCGCTGAGCTGCGGATCCTCATGGCAGGCCATCTTCGCGCGCAGTGCGTCGATGCGTGGATCCGCCGCCACGTCGTCCTCATAGTCCTCGGCCACCAGCCGCCCATGCAGCAGCGCGATGGCGACCATGTACTGCACGCAGTGGTCGCGGTCGGCCGGGTTGTGCAGCGGCCCCTGCTTGTCGATGATGCGGATGCAGGCTTCCTGGGTCCGGATCGCGATGTGCGCGATGTCCTCGACCCGCCGTCCCAGCGCACGCAGCTGCTGGTGCAGCGCGATCGCTGCCTCCACCGCGGTCTGGCCGTGGAACTCGGCCGGATAGCTGATCTTGAACAGCACGTTCTCCATCACGTAGCTGCCCAGCGGTCGCCCCAGCGTCAGCCTCTGGCCATGCATGGACACCGCCTCGAAGCCCCAGGTCGGCGCGCTCAGCACGCTGGGATAGCCCATCTCGCCACTGGCCGCCATCAGCGCCAGGCGCACGCCACGGCTGGTGGCGTCGCCGGCCGCCCAGCTCTTGCGCGAACCGGTGTTGGGCGCATGCCGGTAGGTGCGCAGCGCCTGGCCATCGACCCAGGCCAGCGACAGCGCATTGAGCATGCGTTCGCGATCCAGGCCAAGCAGCTGCGCTACTACTGCGGTAGTAGCCACCTTGACCAGCACCACGTGATCCAGCCCGACCCGGTTGAAGGAATTCTGCAGGGCCAGCACGCCCTGGATCTCGTGTGCCTTGATCATCGCCAGCAGCACGTCATGCAGGGTCGGCGCTGGGCGGCGCATAGCCTGTGCGTTGCGCCCCAGCCAATCGCACACGGCAAGAATGCCGCCCAGGTTGTCCGACGGATGGCCCCATTCGGCGGCCAGCCAGGTGTCGTTGAAATCCAGCCAGCGCACCATCGCGCCCAGGTTGAAGGCCGCCTGCACCGGGTCCAGCTCGTAGTGCGTACCCGGCACGCGCGCACCGTTGACCACGCTGATGCCCGGCACCAGAGGACCGAGCAGCTTGCTGCAGGCCGGGAAGGACAGCGCTTCCAAACCGCAGCCCAGCGTGTCAAGCAGGCAGTGGTGCGCGGTCTGGAACGCCAGGGGTGAGTCGATGCGCGCGTCGCGCACGTAGTCGACGATGTCCACCAACAGCGCATCCCACGCTGCACGCTCGTTGGAGGGGGGGCGGCTGTCAGACATCGTCGATCTCCTCGTTGCGGTGCACGGTTGCCCGTGCACCATGCCAACCAGGGTTGGCAGCTACCAAAGCAATCGGTCTCTGCGGCTTGGTAGTCGCCAACCCTGGTTGGCGACTACCAATGCATCATTCGGCCGGCACCCGCACCTTGCCTTCCATCAGCACGCGGGCGCTGCGGCTCATGATGGCCTTGGTCACCGTCCACTGGCCGTCAACGCGCCCGGCCTGGGCGCCCACGCGGAGCGTGCCGGAGGGGTGACCAAAGGTCACCGCTTCGCGTTCACCACCGCCGGCCGCGCGATTGACCAGCGTGCCCGGAATCGCCGCCGCGGTGCCGATCGCCACGGCGGCGGTGCCCATCATCGCGTGGTGCAGCTTGCCCATCGACAGCGCACGCGCGTTCAGATCGATGGCCGAGGCCGCAATGGCCTTGCCACTGGACGACACGTAATCCTGTGCAGGTGCCACGAAGGCGACCTTCGGCGTGTGCTGGCGGGTCGCCGCGTCTTCCAGTTTCGAGATCAGGCCCATGCGCAGCGCGCCGTGCGCGCGGATGGCCTCGAACTTCTGCAGGGCCGCCTTGTCCTCGTTGATCGCCGGCTGCAGCTCGGTACCGGTGTAACCCAGATCCGCCGCATTGAGGAAGATGGTCGGAATGCCGGCGGTGATCATCGTCACCTCGAAGCTGCCCACGCCGGGGACATCAAGGGTGTCCACCAGATTGCCGGTCGGGAACATCGCGCCAGCATCGCCGTCATCGGAGGGATCGATGAATTCCAGCTGGATCTCGGCGGCGGGGAAGGTCACGCCATCCAGCTCGAAATCGCCGGTCTCCTGCACTTCGCCATCGCGCATCGGCACGTGGGCGATGATGGTCTTGCCGATGTTGGCCTGCCAGATGCGCACGGTGCACAGGCCGTCGCGCGGCACGCGGGCCGGATCGATCAGGCCATTGGCAATCGCGAACGGGCCCACCGCGGTGCTGAGATTGCCGCAGTTCCCGCTCCAGTCGACGAAGGCGGTGTCGATGGACACTTGGCCATACAGGTAATCCACATCGTGATCCGGCACCGAGGCGGTGGAAATGATCACGCACTTGCTGGTACTGGAGGTGGCGCCGCCCATGCCGTCGGTCTGCTTGCCATACGGATCGGGCGAGCCGATCACGCGCATCAGCAGTGCGTCGCGTGCGGCACCCGGCACCTGCGCCGCTCCGGGCAGGTCCTGCAGGCGGAAGAACACGCCCTTGCTGGTGCCGCCGCGCATGTAGGTGGCGGGAATACGGAGTTGCGGGAGGAAGGTCATGGATGTGTTCCTTGCAAAGAATGACGGCCCGTTGCCGGGCCGTCGGATGTCTCACGCCACCTTGGCGCCTTCCAGGAAGTCCTGGGCGAAGCGCTGCAGCACGCCACCGGCTTCGTAGATCGCCACTTCCTCGTCGCTGTCCAGGCGGCAGGTGACCGGCACCCTCACGTCCTGGCCGTCGCGGCGGTGGATGACCAGGGTCAGGTCGGCACGCGGGGTGCGCTCGCCGACCACGTCGAAGGTCTCGGTGCCGTCGATGCCCAGGGTCAGGCGGGTGGTGCCGGGCTTGAACTCCAGCGGCAGCACGCCCATGCCGATCAGGTTGGTGCGGTGGATGCGTTCAAAGCCTTCGGCCACGATCGCTTCCACGCCCGCCAGACGCACGCCCTTGGCCGCCCAGTCACGCGAGCTGCCCTGGCCGTAGTCCGCGCCGGCAATGATGATCAGCGGCTGCTTGCGGTCCATGTAGGTCTCGATCGCTTCCCACATGCGCATCACCTTGCCTTCCGGCTCCACGCGCGCCAGCGAACCCTGCTTCACGCTGCCGTCGTCGTTGCGCACCATCTCGTTGAACAGCTTCGGGTTGGCGAAGGTGGCGCGCTGCGCGGTCAGGTGGTCACCGCGGTGGGTGGCGTAGGAATTGAAGTCCTCTTCCGGCAGGCCCATCTTCGCCAGGTATTCACCGGCGGCACTGGACGCCAGGATCGCGTTGGACGGCGACAGGTGGTCGGTGGTGATGTTGTCCGGCAGCACCGCCAGCGCGCGCATGCCAGACAGCGTGCGCTCACCGGCCAGTGCGCCCTCCCAGTACGGCGGACGGCGGATGTAGGTGCTCTGCGGGCGCCAGTCATACAGCGGGCTGACCGCCGCGCCATGCTCCACGCGCACGTTGAACATCGGGTTGTAGACCTTGCGGAACTGCTCAGGCTTCACCGAAGCCTTCACCACCGCATCGATCTCGGCGTCACTCGGCCAGATATCCTTCAGGCGCACGTCGTTGCCATCGGCATCCACGCCCAGCACGTCCTTCTCGATGTCGAAGCGCACGGTGCCGGCGATGGCATAGGCGATCACCAGCGGCGGCGAGGCCAGGAAGGCCTGCTTCGCATACGGGTGGATGCGGCCATCGAAGTTGCGGTTGCCCGACAGCACGGCGGTGGAATACAGGTCGCGATCGATGATCTCCTGCTGGATCGCCGGATCCAGCGCGCCACTCATGCCGTTGCAGGTGGTGCAGGCGAAGGCGACGATACCGAAGCCGAGCTTTTCCAGATCCGGCAGCAGGCCAGCTTCTTCCAGGTACAACTGCACCGCCTTCGAGCCCGGCGCCAGTGACGACTTCACCCAGGGCTTGCGCAGCAGGCCGCGTTCATTGGCCTTGCGCGCCAGCAGGCCGGCGGCGATCACGTTGCGCGGATTGGAGGTATTGGTGCAGCTGGTGATGGCGGCAATGATCACCGCGCCATCAGGCATCAGGCCCTGCGCCTGCTCGGCCTTGCCCGCTTCCAGCTTGGCTTCGTCGGCAATGCCGCGCTCGGCCAGTTCGGCCACCGGCAGGCGGCGATGCGGATTGCTCGGGCCAGCCATGTTGCGCACCACGCTGGACAGGTCGAAGCGCAGCACGCGCTCGTACTGCGCGGTGGCCAGGTCGTCGGCCCACAGGCCAGTGGTACGCGCGTAGTTCTCCACCAGCGCCACCTGCGATTCCTCGCGGCCGGTCAGGCGCAGGTAATCGATGGTCTGCCCGTCGATGTAGAACATCGCGGCGGTCGCGCCGTACTCCGGGCACATGTTGGAGATGGTGGCGCGGTCACCGATGGTCAGTGCCGCGGCACCCTCGCCGAAGAATTCAAGATATGCACCGACCACGCGCTCCTTGCGCAGGAACTCGGTCAGCGCCAGTACCACATCGGTGGCGGTGATGCCCGGCTGCGGCCTGCCGGTCAGCTCGACACCAATGATGTCCGGCAGGCGCATCCACGACGCGCGGCCCAGCATCACGTTCTCCGCCTCCAGGCCGCCGACACCAATCGCGATCACGCCCAGCGCATCCACGTGCGGGGTATGGCTGTCGGTACCCACGCAGGTATCCGGGAAGGCCACGCCGTCCTGCACGTAGACCACCGGCGACATCTTCTCCAGGTTGATCTGGTGCATGATGCCGTTGCCCGGCGGAATCACGTCCACGTTCTGGAACGCCAGCTTGGTCCAGTCGATGAAGTGGAAACGGTCTTCGTTGCGGCGATCTTCGATGGCGCGGTTCTTCTCGAACGCCTGCGGGTCGTAGCCACCGCACTCCACCGCCAGCGAATGGTCGACGATCAGCTGCACCGGCACCACCGGATTGACCTTGGCCGGGTCACCGCCCTTGTCGGCGATCGCATCACGCAGGCCGGCCAGGTCGACCAGTGCGGTCTGGCCGAGGATGTCGTGGCACACCACGCGCGCCGGGAACCACGGGAAGTCGAGGTCCCGGCGGCGCTCGATCAGCTGCTTCAGCGAATCGCCGAGCGTGGCCGGATCGCAGCGGCGCACCAGGTTCTCGGCCAGCACGCGCGAGGTGTACGGCAGGGTGGCGTAGGCGCCGGGCTGGATCGCATCGACGGCGGCGCGCGCGTCGAAATAATCCAGCGCGCTGCCGGGGAGGTTCTTGCGGTAATCGGTATTCATGGGCTGGCGGAGTGCTTGGGGCGGGCCGGGTGCCGGCGGTGCGGCGGCGAAAGCATCCGGCCGGCACGCGGCCGGCCGGATGGATACAGCAGGTGGATCAGACGCGCTTGTCGATGGCGACGAAGTCGCGGTCTTCCGGGCCGATGTAGTTGGCGCTCGGGCGGATGATCTTGCCGTCGATGCGCTGCTCGACGATGTGCGCGCTCCAACCAGCGGTACGGGCGATCACGAACAGCGGGGTGAACATGGCAGTCGGCACGCCCATCATGTGGTAGCTGACGGCGCTGAACCAGTCCAGGTTCGGGAACATCTTCTTGATGTCCCACATCACCGATTCCAGGCGCTCGGCGATGTCGTACATCTTCATGCTCGACTGCTCTTCGGACAACTCGCGGGCCACGTCCTTGATCACCTTGTTGCGCGGATCAGAGACGGTGTAGACCGGGTGGCCGAAACCAATCACCACTTCCTTGCGCTCGACGCGGGCCTTGATGTCTTCCTCGGCCTCATCCGGGTTGTCGTAGCGCTTCTGCACCTCGAACGCCACTTCGTTGGCGCCGCCGTGCTTCGGGCCGCGCAGCGCGCCGATGCCACCGCAGATCGCGCTGTACATGTCGCTGCCGGTACCAGCGATGACGCGGCAGGTGAAGGTCGAGGCGTTGAACTCGTGCTCGGCGTACAGGATCAGCGAGGTGTGCATCGCCTTCACCCACGATTCCTGCGGCTTCTCGCCGTGCAGCAGGTGCAGGAAGTGGCCACCGATCGAGTCATCGTCGGTTTCCACGTCGATGGCGCGGCCGTTGTGGCTCCAGTGGTACCAGTACAGCAGCATCGAACCGAGGCAGGCCATCAGCTTGTCGGCGATGTCGCGCGCACCCGGATGGTTGTGGTCATCCTTCTCCGGCGCCACGCATCCGAGCACGGACACGCCGGTGCGCATCACGTCCATCGGGTGCGCCGACGGCGGCAGTTCTTCCAGCGCCGCCTTCACCGCAGCCGGGATGCCACGCAGCGACTTCAGCTTGGCCTTGTACGAAACCAGCTCGGCGCGGGTCGGCAGCTTGCCGTGCACCAGCAGGTAGGCGATTTCCTCGAACTCGCTGGTGTTGGCCAGGTCCAGGATGTCGTAGCCGCGGTAATGCAGGTCGTTGCCGCTGCGGCCCACGCTGCACAGCGCGGTGTTGCCGGCAGCGGTGCCGGACAGGGCGACGGACTTCTTCGGCTTGAAGGTCGGGGTTGCGGTCGTATCGTTCATGTTTCCCTCCGAAAACTTGATGGTGCAGGGTACTGCTTATTTCTTGGCGGCGAACAGTGCATCGAGCTGCTGCTCGAAGGCGTGGTAGCCGATGCGGTCGTACAGCTCTTCGCGCGTCTGCATGCTCTCCACCACATTGCGCTGATGGCCATCGCGGCGCACCGCCTGGTAGACGTTCTCGGCGGCCTTGTTGGCCGCACGGAAGGCCGACAGCGGGAACAGCTGGATGGCAACGCCAGCCGAAGCAAGTTCATCGCGGCTGAACAGCGGGGTGGCACCGAATTCGGTGATGTTGGCCAGCACCGGCACCTTCACCGCGTCGACGAAGCGGCGATAGGTGTCCAGATCGTAGGCAGCCTCGGCAAAGATGCCGTCGGCACCGGCCTCGACACAGGCGATGGCGCGCTCGATGGCCTTGTCCACGCCGTCCACCTGGATGGCGTCGGTGCGTGCGATCAGGAAGAAGTCCGGATCGGTCTTGGCATCGGCGGCCGCCTTCACCCGGTCGACCATTTCACCCTGCGAGACGATCTCCTTGCCCGGGCGGTGACCGCAGCGCTTGGCGCCGACCTGGTCCTCGATGTGGCAAGCGGCCGCGCCGGCCTTGATCAGCGACTTCACGGTGCGCGCGATGTTGAACGCGCTCGGGCCAAAGCCGGTGTCGATGTCGACCATCAGCGGCAGGTCGCACACATCGGTGATGCGGCGCACGTCGATCAACACGTCTTCCAGGGTGTTGATGCCCAGGTCCGGCAGGCCCAGCGAGCCCGCGGCAACGCCGCCACCCGACAGGTAGATGGCGCGGAAGCCGGCGCGCTTGGCCAGCAGGGCGTGGTTGGCGTTGATCGCGCCGATCACCTGCAACGGCGATTCGGCAGCCAGCGCCTCACGGAAGCGGGCACCGGCGGAGAAAGGGGCGGAAGCAGTCATGCGGCAATCCAGGTTTGAAGAACGACGGGGTAGGCGCAAGCACCATGCCAAGCTGCAAGCCGTTGATTTCACGGGGATGACGCTCACGCAACAGTGAAACATATGAAACGTTGAAACAGATGTATCATGAAACACCCTGATCACCCCTCACCGTCATGTACCTGCCCCGCTCGCCCCTGCGCCACGCCGATGCCGACCCCGGCCGCCCGGTGATCTGGACCGTCAGCGTCTCGCGGTTGACCGGCCTGCTCGGCGACGTCATTCCCGAGTTCGACCGCCGCGCGCGCATCGAGCAGATCAACCTCGGCTTCGAGGAAGCGGTGGAGGTGATCGGCCAGCGCCTGCGACGCGAGCACTGCGACGTGGTGATCGCCGGCGGCTCCAACGCCGCCTGGCTGCGCGGCAGGCTGGAGCTGCCGCTGGTGCCGATCCAGGCCAACGGCTTCGACCTGATGGAGGCGCTGGCCCGCGCCCGCCGCATCGCCAGCCGCATCGGCCTGGTCACCCACGCCAGCGACGTACCGGTGTTCAGCAATTTCCAGCAGAGCTTCGGCCTGGATATCGAGCATCGCCGTTTCGTCACCCGCGAGGATGCGCGCGACTGCATCGCCGACCTGCGCGCCAACGGCATCGAGGTGATCGTCGGCACCGGCATGGCCATCGACCACGCCGAACAGGCCGGCCTGCCCGGGGTGCTGCTGTATTCGGCCGACTCGGTACGGCAGGCGTTCGAACATGCGCTGGAACTGACCCAGGCCCTGGCACGTTCCGGCAGCCATCGCCCTGCCCCGCGCCGGCGCCCGGCAGCGCGTGCCGATGCGCATGAACTGCTCGGCGACAGCGATGCGATGGCGCAGGTGCGCGCGCAGATCGCGCTCTACGCCCCACATGACAGCACCGTGCTGGTCAGCGGCGAAACCGGCACCGGCAAGGAACTGGTCGCGCGCCAGCTACACGCCGCCAGCAGTCGTCGTGGACGCTTCGTCGCGCTGAACTGCGGCGCGATCAGCGAATCGCTGCTGGAGGCGGAATTGTTCGGTTACAGCGATGGCGCCTTCACTGGCGCACGCCGTGGGGGGCGTGTCGGCCTGGTCGAAGCTGCAGATGGCGGCACCCTGTTCCTGGATGAAATCGGCGAGCTGCCGCTTCCGCTGCAGACCCGGCTGCTGCGCGTACTGGAGGAACGTGAAGTGCTGCGCGTGGGTGCCACCGAGCCGACGCCGGTGGACCTGCGCGTGGTGGCCGCCACCCTGCAGTCGCTGGAACAGCGCGTGGCAGCCGGCAGCTTCCGGCGCGATCTCTACTACCGCCTGGCAGCGCTGCGCATCGCGCTGCCGCCGCTGCGTGCGCGGCGTGCGGACATCCCGCTGCTGGCCCAGCATTTCTTCCGCCAGCTGCGGGGCATCGATGCACCACTGGATGAGGACGCACTGGCGATACTGACCACCGCCGAGTGGCCCGGCAACGTGCGTGAGTTGCGCAACCTGGTGGATCGGCTGCGCATCCACTGGCAATCCGGCGAAGGATTGATCGACGCGGCCCGGTTGCTGCAGCTGGCGCCTGAGCTGGTCAATGACGGCATCGCTGCACTGCCCGTGGAAAGCAGCGGCAGGCGTCCGCCACGTGCTCAGTTGGAAACACTGCTGCAGGAGCACCGCAATGACCGCGAAGGCATGGCGCAGGCGCTGGGCGTGTCACGCACCACGCTATGGCGCTGGCTGCGCGCGGAGGGGTTGTAACCACTCGTTGTCTGGTGGGTGCGGCCCCTGGTTCGCACCGCTCTTCCGTCAAGCATCTCATCCATGCATGGCGTGGAGCTACCGGAACACGCCAGATGCTGCAGACGCGCTCCGGCTGCGTGCGGACGAGGCACGCTCACCGCGCCCAACGTGCCTCGAAGGCGAACCGACCGCTCCCTGCCGCCGCAACCCATAACAGCAGCACCCCAAGCGGCACTTCGCTCAGGTAGAAGAACCAGCTCAGCCAATCCGGCACGCTCAGTCCCGCAGGAATGCGCGTGATGCCATCGGTCAGTGCTGCTACCGCACAGATGCCCGCCAGCAGCAAGGCCGAGGGGCGGCTCAACAACCCCAGCACCAGCAGGCCGCCGGCGATCCATTCAATCGCACCCAGTACCGGCGCACTGGACACCGGGAACGGAATGCCCGCGTCGACCAGCGTATGCACCATGCGCTCACGCCCCGCGTCGGTGAACAGCTTGTTCCAGCCGGACACACAGAACATCACCCCGGCCACGATGCGGGCGAGCAGCAGCAGGAAGGCTTCCACGCCACGGCGCGGTGAAGGCACGGCAAACAGGCAACGCCAGGAGGGCATGGCAACTCCGGAAGTCGAGGGCATTCGTCGGAGTGTGCCGGTCACTGGCCTGCTCGCAGATGAAGCGAACCGGTTGGTTCGGCCAGCCTGCTCCCGTAGTGCCGAGCCATGCTCGATTGCCTTCCCTGCCGGGACAACAGCAGCCGCGCAGGGCTCCACTCTACGGCAGCAACCCGTCGGCCAACAGGACCTCGATTTCCTCGACCTGCACCACCGGCACCTGCCAGGGATGATGCGGCACGATGCCCTGCTCGAAGATGCACTGCAGCCGCTGCGGATCACGCGGCAGGCAGAGTTCCAGGCGCACGCTGCCGACCACTTCGGTGCGACCCGCCACACCCTGCACGGGCGACGCGCCCACGCGCGGGCGGAACTGTTCGAACCCCGGCGCCGACCACCACATCCCGTGCTCGTAGTCACCGGCGGCCAGCGCGTCCACGGCGAGGATGCCCTGCTTCACCGCGTCCAGTGCTACCGATGGCACGAATACCACCACGCGGTACATCGGCAGGCGTTGCATCGCGCAGCCTTACGGGTAGAGCAGGCGCTTGCTCCAGCGCCCCTCGGCGCCGGCCTCATAGCACCAGCGTTCATGCAGCCGGAACTGCGCGCCGTACCAGAATTCGATGCGGTCGGGTACCACGCGCAGACCGCTCCAACCATCCGGGCGGGGCACGTCCTTGCCTTCGAAGCGGGCTTCGATCTCGGCCACGCGGGCGTCGAACTCCTCGCGCGTTGCCAGCGTCTTCGACTGCTGCGAGGCCCAGGCGCCGATCTGGCTCATGCGTGGGCGGCTGGCGAAATAGGCATCGGCCTCGGTGTCTGCCACCTGCTCGACACGGCCCTCGATGCGCACCTGGATGCCGGCCTCGCGCAGGCTGCGCCACAGGAACAGCAGCGCGGCCTGTGGGTTGGCCTGCAGTTCCCGGCCCTTGTGGCTGTCCAGGTGGGTGTAGAAAACGAAGCCACGCTCATCGAAGGCCTTCAGCAGCACAGTGCGCGCCGAGGGACGGCCCCGTGTATCGGCGGTGGCCACGGTCATCGCGTTCGGCTCGACCTCGCGGCTCTGTTTGGCCTCTTCGAACAGGCCGGCAAACGTGGACAGGGCTTCGGCGTACAGGTCGCTCATGATTGCGGTCTTCTCACACGGATTGGGCTATTGTGGCTGCATGGCCGCTGCTGCGTATATGCCCCAGGTGAAAGGATTCCCCGAAACATTGGCCGAACAGGTGCTGGACGATGCACTGGGCAGCGGCGCAGCAGTGCCAGTATTGGCGATCAGCGGCCTGCAGGGGAGCGGCAAATCGACGCTGGCCGCGCAGGTGGTGGCGCGCGCACAGGCACGCGGCCTGAACGCCGCTACGTTGTCGATCGATGACGTCTACCTCACCCGCGCGCAGCGCCAGCGACTGGCCCGCCAGGTGCACCCGCTGCTGATCACCCGTGGCCCGCCCGGCACCCATGACCTGCCGCTGGCCCACGCGGTGCTGGACGCGGTGGCCGCACGCCAGCCCTTCGCGATGCCGCGCTTCGACAAGCTGGCCGACGAGCGCCTGCCCGAGGCGCAATGGCCGCAGTTGCAGCAACCATTGGACCTGCTGGTATTCGAAGGCTGGTTCCTGGGCACGCCGGCACAGGATGACGACGCGCTTGAAAGTCCACTGAACGCGCTGGAGCGCGAGGCCGACGGCGATGGCCGCTGGCGCCGCTGGTGCAACCAGGCGCTGGCCCGCGACTACCCTGCGTTGTGGCAGCGCTGCGACCGCCTGTGGTTCCTGCAGCCGCCGGATTTCTCGGTGGTGCCGCGCTGGCGCTGGCAGCAGGAACAGAACCTGCAGGCCGCGCAGCCGGGCCGGCACGGCATGAGCCGGCCGCAGCTGGAGCGCTTCGTGCAGTACTACGAGCGGGTCAGCCGGCAGGCACTGCATGCCCTCCCGCGCCTGGCCGACCACGTGGTGATGCTTGATGGCCAGCGCCAGGTGCAGGCGGTGCGCTGAGGGCGCCTATTCCACCAGGAACGTCACCCGCAGGTTGACCCGCCATTCGGTGATTTCGCCGTTGCCATCGGTCACCACTTTGGTTTCGTTGATCCAGGCACCCTGGATGCCCTTGACCGTCCCGGACACCTTCTTCAAGCCACTGCGCACGGCATCCTCCACGCTCTTGGGCGAGGACGCATTGATTTCGATGACTTTGGCGACCGTCATGGCGGGTACTCCGTCAGGCGCGGGAAAACCCCCGCAGGAACGGCCACCCTGACGTGAAGAACGTAAAGGCCACGGCACAGAGGTGTTAGGATCACAGGGGCATGAATCCTGCTCCGAACCTGATCCTGATCGGCCCGATGGGCGCCGGTAAAACCTGCATCGGCCGCCGCTTGGCCGAGCGCTTCACGCTGGACTTCGTCGATGTCGACCAGGCCATCGTCGATGCCGCCGGCGCCAGCATCCCGACCATTTTCGAGCATTCCGGCGAAGCCGGCTTCCGGGCCCATGAACGCCAGGCCCTTGCGCGCGTGCTGGACGGCCGCGGCAAGCTGGTTTCCACCGGTGGCGGCGCCGTGCTGGATCCCGGCAACCGTGCACTGATCGCCCGGCGCGGCTTCGTGGTCTACCTGCGGGTCAGTGTGGCCGCGCAGCTGGAACGGCTGGCCCGCGACAAGGCTCGGCCGTTGCTGCAGCGCCCGGACCGCGAGCAGGTGTTGCACGATCTGGCTGCACACCGCGACCCGCTGTACCGCGAACTGGCCGACCTCACCCTTGATACCGACCCGTATACCGCTGCCGACGCGACCGCCCACCTGGTGGTCAAGCTGGCCACGCAATGGCAGCGCCAGGACCTGACCGCATGACTTCCCCCGCCCTGCTGCAGGTCGCCGTTGGCGGCGACCGCCCTTACTCCATCACCATCGGCGCCGGTGCCCAGGCCGACGGCGCCGCGCTGGCCTCGCATGTTCGCGGCCGCCACGTGCTGCTGCTCAGCGACAGCGAAGTGGCCCCGCGCTATCTGGACGCCGTGAAGCAGACGCTGATGGCCGCACGCCCCGACCTGATCGTCGGCGAGCACGTGCTGGCCGCGGGCGAAGCCTCCAAGACCCTGGCCGAATTCGGCCGCGCGATCGAAGCGCTGGCCGCGCTCGGCGCCACCCGAGATGCCTGCGTGTTCGCACTCGGCGGCGGCGTGGTCGGTGACCTTGCCGGGTTCGCTGCCGCCTGCTGGATGCGCGGCGTGGACTGCGTACAGCTTCCGACCACCCTGTTGGCGATGGTCGATTCGTCGGTGGGCGGCAAGACCGCAGTCGATATTCCGGCCGGCAAGAACCTGGTCGGCGCGTTCCATCCGCCGCGCGCGGTGATCGCCGATACCCGCGTGCTCGCCACCCTGCCGCCGCGCGAGCTGCGCGCCGGCCTGGCCGAAGTGGTGAAGTACGGCGCACTCGGCGACGCGGTGTTCTTCGAATGGCTGCAGCAGCATGCCGATGCGCTGATCGCCGGCGAAGACAACGTGCTTTCCGAAGCCATCGCGCGCAGCTGCCGGCACAAGGCTGCCATCGTCGAGCGCGATCCGTTCGAGAAGGGCGAGCGTGCCCTGCTCAACCTCGGCCATACCTTCGGCCATGCCATCGAGACCGAACAGGGCTATTCGGCCCCGGGTCGCGATGCGCTGAACCATGGCGAGGCGGTGGCGGTGGGCATGGTACTGGCGGCAAAGCTGTCCTCCGACCTCGGCCTGGCCGACGACGCCGACCGCGCGCGCCTGCAGGCGCTGCTGGAGCGCCTCGGCCTGCCGGTGGCGATCCCGGACGGGCTGGACCCGCAGGCCCTGCTCGGCCGCATGCGCCTGGACAAGAAGAACGTGGCCGGCCGCCTGCGCCTGGTGCTGTGGCGTGGCATGGGCCGCGCTGAAGTGGTGCCGGACGTGGATGAAGCGGCGGTGCTGAAGGTGCTGGGCGCGGGCTGATCGTTTCCGCGCTCGCCGGGCATGGCCCGGCGCTACCGGGGAGGTTTCATGAGGCTGCCGGCCAACGGCCGGCACGACCGCGTTGCGGCCGGGGTCACCCTGGCCCCGCTACAATCGGCGCCATGCACGTCTTCCTGCAACATCCCGACGCCGGTGCGCAGGCACCGCGTTTCCTGCGCCTGAGCCTGCTGCCGGACCTGTTCGGTGGCTGGGAGCTGCTGCGCGAGAGCGGCCGCGTCGGCAGCCGCTCGCAGCTGCGGCGCGAACTGTTCCTGCAGGCCGACGAAGCCCGCCACGCCTTCGAGAAGGCCCGCGATGCCGAATTGCATCGCGACTTCCAGATCCTTTCGCACGGCGACTGACGCCGCTGCTCCTCCCGTCCAAGGAATGCCCATCGTGACCAGCCCTCTCCGCAACGATCGCCTGCTGCGCGCCCTGCGCCGCGAACCGGTGGACTGCACCCCCGTCTGGCTGATGCGCCAGGCCGGCCGCTACCTGCCGGAATACCGCGCGACCCGGGCCAAGGCAGGCAGTTTCCTGGCCATGGCCAAGACCCCGGAGATCGCCTGCGAAGTCACCCTGCAGCCGCTGCGCCGCTTCCCGCTGGATGCGGCCATCCTGTTCTCGGACATCCTCACCATTCCCGATGCGATGGGCCTGGAGCTGTACTTCGTCGAAGGCGAAGGCCCGAAGTTCCGCCACCCGGTGCGTGATGAAGCGGCCATCGCCAAGCTGGCGGTGCCGGACATGGAACAGGACCTGGGCTACGTGATGGATGCGGTACGCCTGATCCGCCGCGAGCTGGACGGCCAGGTGCCGCTGATCGGCTTCTCCGGCAGCCCTTGGACGCTGGCCTGCTACATGGTGGAAGGCGGCGGCAGCAAGGATTTCGCGCGCATCAAGGCGATGGCGCTGAACCATCCGCAGGCCCTGCATCGCCTGCTGGAGGTCACCACCGAAGCGGTGATTGCCTACCTCGGTGCGCAGCGCGCGGCCGGTGCGCAGGCGCTGCAGGTGTTCGACACCTGGGGCGGCGTACTCTCGCCGGCGATGTACCGCGAGTTCTCGCTGCGCTACCTGCAGCGGATTGCCCAGGGCCTGGACCGTGGCGAGGGCAGCGAGCGCACCCCGCTGATCCTGTTCGGCAAGGGCACCGGCCTGCACCTGGAAGCGCTGTCGCAGACCGGTGCCGATGCACTGGGCCTGGACTGGACGCTGGACCTGGACGAGGCGATGCGCCGCACCGGTGGCCGCGTCGCGCTGCAGGGCAACCTCGACCCGACCACGCTGTACGCTTCACCGGATGCGATCGCCGCGGCCGCCGCGCGCGCGCTCGACACCTACGCGGCCGGCAACGGCGGTTCGCGCGAGGGCCATGTGTTCAACCTCGGCCATGGCATGTCGCCGGACATGGACCCTGCGCATGTGCAGGTTCTGGTCGACGCGGTGCACGCGCACAGCCAACGCTGAGCATTGCGCATGCAGGTACGGCGCGTCCTTGATCGCGCCGTGACCCGCATTGCGCGATCATGGCGGTCCCCACGCTGCACCGGCCGCACGCCATGCCTACATCGTCATCGACCTACAACCGCCACCGCCCCCTGCTGTGGCTGGTGTCCTTGGCGATCTTCATGCAGATGCTGGACTCGACCATCGTCAACACGGCCCTGCCGGCAATGGCGGCGAGCCTGGGCGAGAGCCCGCTGCAGATGCAGTCGGTGGTGTTCAGCTATGCGCTGGCGGTGGCCACCTTCATTCCTGCCTCGGGCTGGATCGCCGACCGCTACGGCACCCGGCGCACCTTCCTGGTGGCGATCATCCTGTTCACCCTCGGCTCGCTGGCCTGCGCGCTGGCCCAGCACCTGCACCAGCTGGTCGGCGCGCGCGTGCTGCAGGGCATCGGCGGTGCGATGCTGCTGCCGGTCGGTCGGCTGGCGGTGATGCGTTCGGTGCCGCGCGAGGATTTCCTGCGCGCGATGAGCTTCATCGCCATCCCGGCCCTGGTCGGCCCGTTGATCGGCCCGACGCTGGGCGGCTGGCTGGTCGAGATCGCCTCGTGGCACTGGGTGTTCCTGATCAACCTGCCGATCGGCGTGATCGGTTTCATCGCCGCGATGAAGATCATGCCCGACCACTACGCCAGCCATCGCACACGTTTCGACCTGCGCGGCTACATCATGCTGGCCTTCGCGATGGTGGTGTTGTCGCTGGCGCTGGACGGCATCTCCGGGCTCGGTACGCCACACGCATTGGTCATGCTGATGACCGTCGCCGGCCTGGCCGCGCTGGTGGGTTACTGGCTGCACGCCGCCAACTCCACTGCGCCCTTGTTCTCGCTGGCACTGTTCCGCGTGCCCAGCTACCGCATCGGCATTCTCGGCAACCTGTTCTCGCGCATTGGCAGCAGCGCCATGCCGATGCTGATTCCGCTGCTGCTGCAGGTCGGCCTCGGCCTGGGCCCGATGCACGCTGGCCTGATGATGGTGCCGGTGGCGGCCGCCGGCATGGTGTCGAAGAAGCTGGCGGTAAAGCTGGTCGAGCGCTACGGCTACCGCCGCGTGCTGATGGTCAACACCGTGCTGGTCGGCCTGGCAATGGCCAGCTTCATCCTGATGACACCGGGCCAGCACCTGGCCTGGCGCCTGTTGCAGCTGGCCTTCTTCGGCGCGGTCAATTCCCTGCAGTTCACCGTGATGAACACCGTGACCCTGCGCGATCTGGACCGCGAATTCGCCAGTTCCGGCAACAGCCTGCTGTCGATGGTGATGATGCTGGCCGCCGGTTTCGGCGCCGCAGCCGCCGGCAGCCTGCTGGCCGCGTTCGGCACCCACCTGGACAGCACCGACGCTACTGCGGCGTTGCATGCCACGTTCCTGTGCGTGGGCGCGATCACGCTGACCTCGACGATGATCTTCTGGCAGCTGCCCGACACCAAGCCTGAACCGCGGCAGGTCGAGCACGTCGCGGAGTGAGGTCTGGCAGGGCCTGCGGCCCTGCACCCGCTACACGCAACGGCAACGGCAACAGCTGAAGCAACAGCCAAAGCAGCATTCCGTGGGATGGTGGGGCGGTGTCGGGTTGCGGGGACGCCGCAAGTACGTCCTTGTAGGCTTGGCAGCCGCATCCATGCGGCTGACACCCCGCAACCCGACACCGCCCCACCTCTGACAGATGGTCGCTGCTGTTGGTGGCTGTCGACCTTGGTCGACACATCGGTCAGAAATCGAAATGAACATAGGGTCAGATCCATTTTGATATCTGACAGAGATTCATCCACGCATGGCGTGGATCTACTGGCCACCAGGACAGGTCTCGAGGGAAAGCCCCCTGAGTCAGGGGGCGGCCGCGAAGCGGCCGGGGTATGGGTGCTGGTAAGAGGGGCCCGCGTTTCGCGCAGCGAAGCGTGGGAGCGACAGCGCGCATGCGATGGCGTGTACCAGGGCCGCAGGCCCTGCTGAATCCCTACCTTCCCATCGCCCTGGCGATCGCTTCCACCAGCAGCTCGCCGGTCACCGGCTTGCGCAGGAAGCCACCGATGCCGGCCGCTTCCACCTGCTGCTGAAGGTCCGGATCGGTGCGTGCGGTCACCGCCAGCAACGGCAGCATGTAGCCCTGGTTGCGCAGGTGCTGGGCCAGTTCGAAGCCGCTCAGGCCCGGGAGGTCCAGATCCAGCAGGCCGACGTCGAAATCGCCGGCACTGATCTCGCGCAGCGCCGCCAGCGCGTGGCCCGCATGCACCACCTCGTGGCCGCGTGCGCTCAACAGCCCCCGCACCACATCGGCCACGGTGGCATCGTCCTCGACCAGCAGCACCCGCAGCGGTGGCATGTTCGCCGCCTCGTCGCGATTGCCCTCCCCGGACGCCTCGGCATCACTGTCCACCACCAGTGGCAACGGCAGGGTCACGCCGAAACAGGTGCCTCGGCCCAGCTGGCTCTCCACCTGGATCCGCCCCTGCATTGCATGGGCCAGCTCGCGGCAGATCGCCAGGCCGAGGCCGCTGCCACCGTACTGCGCTGCGGTACGTGCACCGTCGGCCTGCTCGAAGCGGCGGAACAGGCGCTGCTGCTGTTCCTGGCTGATGCCGGGGCCGGTATCGCGCACTTCGAAATGCAGCGCGCGCAGTTCGCCATCGCAGCGTGCATGCAGGGTAATCGTGCCGCGGCTGGTGAATTTCACTGCATTGGACAACAGGTTGAGCAGGATCTGCCGCACGCGCATGGCATCACCGGTCGCCTGCAGGCCCGGCGGCAGCTGGTTGTCGAGGGTGAAGCGCAGGCCCTTCTGTGCGGCCAGCGGGCCCATCAGGGCCGCGAGGTCGTGCAACAGGCCATTCAAGGCAAACGACTGCGACTGCAGTTCCAGGCGGCCGGACTCGATACGCGCCAGGTCCAGCGCATCGTTGACCAGGTGCAGCAGGTGCTCGCCAGCATGCCGGATCGACTGCGTGTAGCCACGCTGCTGCGGGTCCAGTGGTGATGCCAGCAGCAACTCGCTCATGCCCAGCACGCCGGTCATCGGTGTACGGATCTCATGGCCAAGGTTGGCCAGGAAGCGGGTCTTGGCCGCCGAGGCCTGCTCGGCCAGTTCCTGCTTGTGCAGCGCCAACTGGTAGGCGTGGCGCCGCTGCAGGCGGCGTCGGTACAGCCAGGCGAACCAGCTGGTCAGCAGCAATCCGACCGACGCCAGCACCAGCAGGCCGGACAGGCTGCGCCACCACGGCGGCTGCACGCGGAATTCCAGGCTCTGCACCCGCGACCACACATGGTCGGCCGAGCGTGCCTGTACTTCCAGCCGGTAACTTCCCGGCGCCAGGCGCGAGAACAGGCGCTCGCCCGCCGGGCCGACTTCGACCCAATCCGGATCGTAGCCCGCCAAGCGGTAGCGGTAGGTATTGGACGCCGAGTCGGCGAAGGACAGCAATCGCGCGACGATGCGCAGGTCGCGGTCGCCATCGGCGATCTGCAACGGTGCATCGTGGGTCATGTCCAGCACCTGCTCGTTGCGGCGCACTTCCACCCGCTCGATCACCAGTGGGGCGCGACGTACCGAAGGCCGCACCTGCTCCGGATCGAACACCACGGCGCCCGCCGCTGTTCCGGCCACCAGGTGGCCATCGGCTGCTGCAATCAAGGTGTGCTCGCGGAACTCCTGGCTTGGCAGGCCGTCGTGCACGCCATACAGGCGCACGCTCTGCCCATCGGCGCTGACACGTACCAGGCCGCGTGCGCTGGTCGCCCAGGCCACGCCCTGCGCATCCACCACCAGGCCAGAGGCGGAAATCGCCGGATAGCCCTGTTCGGCACCGACCACCGCCTGCCGTTCCAGGCGCCCCTGGCTCCAGCGATATCGCGACAGGCGCCCGTCCTCGGACAACCAGACCTGGCCATCGCCGCCCACATGCAGCGCATGGATGGCGGTTGCCGGCGCCCCCGGCACCGGCTGGAAGCGCTCGCTTTCCGGCAACCACTGCAGCAGGCCACGGCTGCTGGCCAGCCAGATGTGGTCCTGCGGACCGCATTCCACATCGAGGTTGAGCTGGCCCTGCTGCAGTCCGCGCTGGCCATTGTCCAGCTGGCGACGCACGCGCCCGTCGAGGTCGCGCTGCTGCAGGCCTGCGGGCAGCATCAACCAGAGGCTGTCGCCATCGCAGGTCATCATCGCTTCGATGACCCCTTCCATCGCTGCATCGGCACCGGCGTCGCGCCCCCAGCGGCGCACGTCGCGCCGTTGCGGGTCGTAGCGCACCAGCGCATCGGTCGACCCGATCCAGACCTGGCCGCGACGGTCCTCACGTACCGACGACAACCAGTGCATGCCGTTGACCCAGGTACGGTGCTGTTCGATCCTGCCCGTTTTCGGATCGAAGCGATCCAGCGCGCCATGGCTGCCCACGGTCCAGACGCCGCCATTGCTGGACGGGCTGGTGCCCAGCACCAGCGCATTGCGCAGCGAACTGGGGTCGTCCTCCAGGCGCGACAGCACCGAGAACTGCCACCAGCGTGGCAGCAGGTGCCACAGCCCGGCATTGGTGCTGGCCAACCAGATGCCCCCCTCCCGATCCTCATAGGCACCGGTCCAGTTCGGTCGTACCGGCTCGCGCGCGATCGCGCTGTACAGCGGCACGGTCTGGTACTGGCCATCGACCGCGCGCCCCAGCCCGGTGCGCGTATCCAGCCAGTGCCCGCCCTGCTCGTCGCGCAGCATCATGCCCAGCACCTGCTCGCCCGGCGGAAGCTTCCACGGGGGTGCCTCGAAGCGCCCATCCGGGCGGCGCACGGTGGCCCCGGCCAACGTGCTGATCCACAGGCTGCCATCCGGTTCGGTGGTCAAGCCGTTGATCAGCAGACTGGGAATGACGTCCGTACCGACACGCTCGAAGTCGGTCCCGGTCCAGCGCGCCACGCCATGCTTGGTGCCGATCCACAGGCTGCCATCGGGCAGCGTGGCCAGGTAGGGCACCGACGCGGAGGGCAGGCTGCGCGGATTGTTCGGCTCGGGCAGGAAGCGCTGCAGGCGGTCATGGCTGTCCAATCGATACAGGCCACCTTCGTGGGTACCGAACCAGATCGAGCCGTCAGGCGTGCTGGCCAGGCTCCAGACCGTGTTGGTGCCCATCAACGGCTGGCTGCTGCGGTCGTAGAAGTGCAGCTGCCGACGGTCGGCCGACATGCGCACCAGGCCGGCATTCTCGGTCCCTATCCACAGCTGGTTGCGGGCATCGACCAGCACCGTCCAGATGCGGTTGTCACGCAGCCCGTCCTCCGAGCGCCACACCCGGTAGGTGCGCCCGTCATAACGGGCCAGGCCATCGTTGGTGGCGATCCACAGGTAACCGTACCGGTCCTCGGCCATGCGGTTGACGGTATTGGACGGCAAGCCATCGAACACCGTCACCTGCCGCGGGCTGGGAGGCACCGGCTGTGCCGCAGCGGGCAACGCGCAGCACAGCAGGACCAGCAGCAGCATCGCCGCCCGCAGATACACCACCGATTGCCTCCTCACGCTGATCCTGATGATTCCCGCGCTGCGGGCGTCGGCATGGTAAACCGAAAGTCGCGCCGTTCACGCCCGGCGCCGACGCAGTCACGCAGTCGCCTGCCGTTTCGCACGCGCCTGGGCGATGGCCGCCACCAACAGGTCGCCGGTCACCGGCTTGCGCAGGAAGCCATCGAAGCCTGCGGCCAGTACCTGGGTTTCGGCATAGGCATCGGAACGGGCAGTCACTGCCACCAAGGGCAGTTCATAGCCCATGGTGCGCAGCTGGCGGGCGATGGCCGTACCGTCCAGTGCGGGCAGATCAAGATCGAGCAGGCCGACGTCGAAACCCTCGGTGGCGATCTCCGACAGCGCGCCCAGGCCATGCAGCACGTGCACCACCTCGTGCCCGCGCACTCGCAGCAGACCAGCGATGACTTCGGCCACCGTGGCATCGTCCTCGACCAGCAGGATGCGCAGCGGCGGCAGTTCCGGCAGGGCCGCCACCTCGCCCGCCGTGCTGGCGGACTGCCGCGTCCAGGGCAATGGCAGACGCACACGGAACCGCGCGCCCTTGCCTGGCTGGCTGTCCACTTCGATACATCCGCCCATGGCCATCGCAAGTTCCTGGCAGATCGCCAGCCCCAGCCCGCTGCCACCGTAGCGCGATGCGGTGCGCGGGCCGTCGGCCTGTTCGAATCGATGGAACAGGCGCTGCTGCTGCTCGGCATTGATGCCCGGGCCACTGTCATGCACTTCGAAACACAGGCCGCCCTTTTCTTCCAGGCGTACGGCCAGGCCGACGTGGCCACGCTCGGTGAACTTGATGGCGTTGCCGAGCAGGTTCAGCAGGATCTGGCGCACACGCATTTCGTCGCCGCTGACGCTGACCGGCCCTGCGGGGTCCTCACCACGCTGGAATTCAAGCTGGCGCTGCTGCGCCATCGGCTGCATCAGGCCCTGCACCTGGTCGAGCAGCTCCTCCAGGTCGAACGGATGCAGGTCCAGCTCCAGCCGCCCGGCTTCGATGCGGGCCAGGTCCAGCGCATCGTTGACCAGCCGCAGCAGATGGCTGCCGGCCTGCTGGATCGACCCCGCGTAACCGCGCTGCACCGGATCGAGCGGAGTGGCCAGCAGCAGCTCGCTCATGCCCAGCACGCCGGTCATCGGCGTGCGCACTTCGTGGCCAAGCGTGGCCAGGAAACGGCTCTTGGCCTGGGAGGCCTGCTCGGCCAGCTGCTGCTTGTGCACCGTCAGCTGCCATTGCTGGCGACGACGCAGCCGCGCGCGGACCGACCAGACCAGGACCACCAACAGCAGCGACCCCAGCAGGATGTAACCGAAAATCGCCATGCCGCTGCGCCACCACGGCGGCAGCACCTTCACATGCAACTGCTGCGAAGGCGTCCATGCGCCCCGGGCGGTCGCCGCCTGCACCTCGATGACGTAGCTGCCGGTCGGCAGCCGCGACAGGGTGCGCTGGCCATCGCCCCCCTGCTCCACCCAATCCTGATCGTAACCCTGCACGCGGAAACGGTAACGGTTGCCCTGCGGGCTGGCGTAGGACAGCAGTCGTGCATCGATCTGCAGATCGCGGTCATCCGGTCCCAGCAACAGGGTGCCGGTGACCGGCAACGGTTGCCAGCCGCGCGCATCATCGCGGCGCACCCGCACTTCGGCGATCACCAGCGATGAAGACGGCAGCACGGTGTCGTCGGCATTCACATCGAAGGCAACCAACCCGGTCTGGGTGACGGCCAGCACGCGGCCGTCGGCGTTGACCGCCGGCGGGCGGCCGGTGAACTCCGCATCGGAGAGGCCATCGCGTTCGTTGAACTGCTGCAGGCGCCGCGTCTTCGGGTCCCAGCGCAGCAGGCCGCGCGGCGTGGTGGCCCACAGCTGGCCATTGTCGGCCAGCGCCAGCCCCCCCATGGTGACCGGCGGCACGCCCGCACTGGCGTCGATGCGCTGGATCAGGCGCAGGCTCATGCCATCCCACTGGTAGCGCTCGAACGCACCTTGGCGCGCCAGCCACAACTGCTGCGGATCGATCCACACCAGGTCGTAGATGGGCCCGCGCGAAACGCCCGGTACTGCCTCGAAGCGTCCAGCCTGCTCGCGCCAGATGCCCATGTCGCCCATCACCCAGGGCCGGCCATGGGCGTCGAAGCGGATCTGCTCGATCGGCGCATCGGCCGTTCCGCGGAAATGCTCCAGCGGATAGCTGTGCAGCAGCCGCCCGTCCGGACTGCGCTGCTGCAGGTCCAGGCCCATCACCGACACCCACACCGTGCCGTCAGGCGCCTGCCGCATCAGGTCGATGCGCTGGCGCAGGTCGGCACTGCCATCGATCCGCAGATCGCGCAGCGCGCCGGTGGCCGGATCGTAGACAGTGATGCGACCGCCGCGTCCCAGCCACAGGCGACCATCCGGGCGCGGCAACACCGACCACACCACGCCATTGCCGAGCTGCCGGTCGCTGGCCAGCAGGCGCAGGGTGCCCTGCGCATCCAGCTGGTACACCCCTCGCGCCGAGCCGACGTAGTAGTTCTTCCCGTCGCTGGCCGCGCTCAACAGGTACTGGCTGTCCAGCGGCTTGCCGTCGAGCTGGTTCCAGATCGAGAAGCGCCGCCAGTCCGGCGGCAGATAGGCCAGGCCCTGGGTCAGCAGCGCCACCCACAATCCGCCCTCGTGATCCTGCAGCAGATCGAGCACGCCGCTGTGCGCGGTCAGGAAGCCGCTGCCGCGGTCGCCTTCCAGCCGGCGCAGCGCCGCCGCATCCCCTCGCAACAGGCCATCGGAGGTGCCAGCCCAGTAGCCCCCCTGGCGATCGGCCAGGACCAGGGCCGAGCGCAGCTGGGCGCTGTCGGGCCAGCGCGGGCGACTGACCCGGTCCTGGCCATCGATGCGGTACAGGCCATCGTTCTGGCTGCCTACCCAGATCGAACCCTCCGCATCACGGCTCAACCGGAGCACGCTCAGCGTACCCAGTTCCCGCGCGCCTACCGGCTCGAACCCGCTGCCATTCCAACGTGCCACACCGGCTTCGGTGCCCACCCACAGGCGGCCCTGTGCATCGACCAGGCTGGTGAAGATGCTGTTGCTGGGCAGGCCACCCGGATGCGCTGGATCATGGGTGAAAAGGCGCACGCTGCCATCTTCGCCAAGACGGCAGACGCCATGGTTGTTGGTACCGATCCACAAGGCGTCGTCGACATAGGCCAGTGCCCAGAACTGCCCCTGGCAGGTGGAATTGACCGTGTCGAAGGTCCGGAAGCGTTCGCGATCGGCATCCAGGCGGGCAACGCCCTTGCCGTTGATGCCCAGCCAGACCCGGTCCAGCGGGTCGATCAGCAGGGTCTCGATCTCGTTTCCAGGCAGCGAGCCCGGCTGTTCCGGATCGTGCTCCCAGACCCGCAGGCTGTTGCCGTCATAACGGGCGAGCCCACCGTCAGTGGCCGCCCAGATGTGGCCCTGGCGGTCCTCGGCCAGCGCCACCACCATGCGCGACGGCAAGCCTTCGGCGGCACCGAATCGGCGCAGGCGCGGTGTTTCTGCCATGTCCAGGGTTGCAGCCGCCGTGGCCATCGCCACCAGCAGCAGACCCATACCTGCGATGCCACGGCACCACCGGCGCCAGCCGCTCGTCATCCTGAACCCCCTGTCCTGGGCCGATTGTCACACAGGGCCGGGTTCATGGCTGCAACAGCGTGTTTCCAGCGGTGGCGCCACCACGAACTGTTGCAGCCATGCACGCAACGTTGGCAGGGGGCTGTGCGTATGATCACAGCGTCCCCTTCCGGAGCCCGCCATCGATGCGTCCCTGCCTGGCCCTGCTGCCGATGCTGCTCGCCACCGCCCCTGCCTGGGCGGCCGCTGACACCTATCGCCTCGATCCGGTGCATACGCGGGTGCTGTTTTCCATCGACCACGCGGGTTACTCGCAGGCCATGGGCACGGTGTCCGGCAGCGAAGGCCGCGTGCTGTTCGATCCCGACAACTGGCGCGACGCCACCCTGGAAGTGGACATCCCCGTGTCGCGACTGGACCTGGGCGACGCCAAGTGGAACCAGGCCACGCTGGCCCGCAGCCTGCTCGACGGCGAGCGATTCCCCAGCGCACGCTTCGTCTCCAGCCGGGTCGAACCGATCGACGCCAAGCGTGCGCATGTGATCGGCACGCTGACCCTGCGCGGGGTCAGCCAGGAAGTCACCCTGGACGTGACCCTCAACGCGCTCAAGCGCTACCCGCTCCCTCCATTCCGACGCACCGCCGGGTTTTCCGCCAGTACTACGCTGAGCCGGCGCGCGTTCGGCATCACCGCCTGGCCGGGCGTCATCGGTGATGCGGTACAGGTGAGGATCGAGGCTGAAGCCACCCTCGACCGCAGCGACGCCCCGGGAACTCCCGCCCCCGTTCCACACTCCGACAACACGACGGCCCCCAAGGACCCTTCATGACCGCCAAGAACACCCCTGCCGCCTGGGGGAGTGTCAGCCAGATCCTGCACTGGTTGATCGCACTGCTGATCCTCGCCTTGGGCGTGGTTGGCCTGACCATGGGCGAACTGCCCAAGACGCCCAGGTACTTCTGGGTCTACACCGCGCACAAGTCGATCGGCATCACCGTGCTGGCACTGGTGCTGTTCCGTCTAGGCTGGCGCCTGTATGCCGGGGCACCGAAGCCGGTGCCGGGCGTGCCCAGCTGGCAGGAACGCATCGCCAGTGCCACCCACGTGCTGTTGTATGTGCTGATGTTCGCCATCCCGCTGTCGGGCTGGCTGTACGACTCGGCCAGTGGCCTGCGCCCGTTCCGCTGGTTCGGCCTGGTCGACGTGCCCAAGCTGAGCGGCCCCGACCCGCAGGTCGTCGCGGTGTCCCATGCCCTCCACGAATACGGCTTCTGGCTGTTGATCGCGGTGGTGCTGGCCCATGCCGGCGCTGCCTTCTACCACCACCTGTTCCAGCGCGATGCAACGCTGTCCCGCATGTTGCCGCGCGGCTGGCTCGCCTCCCCTCAGAAGGACTGACCGATGAACCTGAAACTGACCACTCCGGCCGCCGTGGCCGCCGCCCTGGCCGGCATGCTGGCTACCGTCCCGGCGCTTGCTGCGGACTATGCGCAGGCCCCGGGCGCCGGCTCGATCCTGGTGTTCGCCACCAAGTACGACGGCGAAGTGTTCACCGGCAGCTTCCCGGGCTTTGCCACCAAGCTCAGCTTCGACCCGGCCAACCCGGCCGCCGGTTCGCTGGACGTGGTGATTCCGCTGGCTGGCGCCAAGAGCGGCAACAGCGATCGTGACTCGACCCTGCAGGGCGCCGACTTCTTCAATGTCAGCAAGTTCGCCACCGCGCGTTACACCGCCAAGGGCTTCCGCGCAGTGGGCAACGACCAGTTCGCCGCCGATGGCACCCTGGAGCTGCGCGGCGTCAGCAAGCCGGTCACCCTCACTTTCACCTGGAAGCCGGGCACCCAGCCGGTGCTGACCGGCAAGGCCACGGTCAAGCGCCTGGACTTCGGCGTCGGCGGCGGTGACTGGGCGGACACCAAGACCATCCCGGACGACACCGCAATCAGCACGATCGTGAAGTTCGACGCGAAATAAAGCGGGTCTGGTAGTGCCGGCCGCTGGCCGGCATCACCGGGCATGGCGGGGTTGCCCCCCAGCGGCCGGCCCTACCGCAAGAT